>CAZSFA010000071.1:0-14255 GCA_964606055.1 uncultured Oceaniradius sp.
CGCCGGCGGCATCCATGTCGCGCAGCATCATCTCGACCGAATAGGTCTCCGATGTCAGGTAGTCGGAGTTCTGGCCTGCGGTCCAGATGTTGTTGTAGGCGTCGATGATCATGCCACGTTGGCTCCTTGTTGGATCTGTGCTTCGGGCGCGGGCAGGGGATTGTGACAGGCGACGAGCGCGCCCTGTTCGGTTCTCGTCAGTGCCGGCGCTTCGGTTGCGCAGCGGTCGAGCGCGCGGCTGCAACGGCTGCGAAACGGGCAGCCGGCCGGCGGATGCAACTGGCTGGGCAAGTCGGCCGAGGGCACCGCGGCGGCCATGCGCAACGTCTGGCGCGCCGCTTGCACATCGGGCTTGGGCGTGCTGGCGAGCAGCATTGCGCTGTAGGGATGAGCCGGAGACCGGGCCAGTTGCTCAGCGGATGCCAACTCGACGATGGCGCCGAAATACATCACTGCGATACGGTCCGAAATCGCGGTCACGATGCCGAGATCATGTGAGATGAAGACCAGCGTCAGCCCACGCTCGCGTTTGAGATCGAGAAGCAGGTTGACCACTTGCGCCTGGATTGAAACGTCGAGCGCCGAAATGGGCTCATCCGCGACGATCAGTTCCGGTTCGGTTGCAAGGGCTCGCGCGATGGCAATGCGCTGGCGTTGACCGCCTGAAAAGGCGCTCGGCAGACGTTCGAGTGCATCGGCATCCAGGCCGACGGCCGTCATCAGCGCCTTGGCGCGCTGCGCACGTTCCGATTTGGGCGTACCGACATGGGCGAGCACGTCATCAAGCATCGCACCGATGCGCCGGCTGGGATTGAGCGATGAATAGGGGTCCTGAAACACCATCTGGAAGCGCGGTCGCAATGCGCGCATTCCAGAGGGCGACAACGCCATCATGTCATCGCCCGCATGCCCGATTGCTCCGCCGGACGGCTCCACCAGCCGCAGCATGGCGCGACCGAGCGTGGTCTTGCCCGATCCGCTTTCTCCTACGATTGCCAGTGTTTCGCCGCGCTCGACCTCAAGGTCCGTCGGATGCAGCGCCGTGATCTCGTGGCGAGCAAAGCCCTGACGCACGGGATAGCGCACCGTCAGCCCTTCGATGGAAAGGATCGGTTCGCTCATGATGCCGACCCTTCGGTGCCTTCGGGGTGCCAGCACGCGGCACGTCCGACGCCAAACGGTTCCAGCGTCGGGCGATCCGAGCGGCAGCGGTCGCTCGCGCGCCGGCAGCGTGGCGCATAGGCGCATCCGGTTCCGCGCCGGTCAAAGCGCGGTGGCGCGCCGGCAATCGCGGTCAGATAGCCGCGATCGTCCCGCTCGGTGGAAGCGGCGGTGATCAGATCGCGGGTGTAGGGATGGTGTGAGTTCGCAAACAGCGCCTCGACGGGAGCGCTCTCCACGATACGGCCGGCGTAGATGACCATTACGCGGTCGGCAACGCCTGCAACCACACCCAGATCATGCGTGATCAGGATCATGCCCATGTTGCGCCGGCGCACGGCATCGGACAGCAGCGCCAGTATCTGCGCCTGAACGGTGACATCGAGCGCGGTCGTCGGCTCGTCGGCGATCAGAAGGCCGGGATCACATGCGAGCGCGAGAGCGATCATCGCCCGCTGGCGTTGGCCGCCCGAAACCTCGTGCGGATAAAGCCGTGCACGGCGTGCAGGTTCCGGCAGCCCGACCTCCGCGAGAAGCTCAACGGCACGTGCGCGCGCGGCCCGCCAACCGGTGTTGTCATGGACGACGATCGCCTCGGCGATCTGGTCGCCGATGGTCTCGCATGGGTTGAGCGCGGTCATCGCGTCCTGAAAGACCATGGCAATGCCTTTGCCGCGCAGATCGCGCAGTTCGGCTGGCGACATGGCCAGCACGTCGCGATCCTTGAGGCGGATTTCGCCGTCGATTGCCGCGCCAGGCCCTTCATTCAGGCGCGCCAGCGCCATGGCCGTCGCCGATTTGCCCGACCCACTTTCGCCGACCAGCGCAACAATCTCGCCGGGCGCGACCGAGAAACTGATGCCTTCGACAGCACGCAGGCGGGCATCGGGCGCCCCGAACGCCACCGACAGCCCCTCCACTTCCAGCAGCGGTGCGCTCATGAGCCCGTCTCCCTGCGTAGGCGGGGATCGGCCCAGCGATAGGTAAGATCGGTTGCCAGATTGACGAACACGTAGAGCGTTGCAATCACCAGCGCGGCACCTTGGGCGACCGCGTAGTCGCGCGTCAGCACCGCATCGACCATCATCCGACCGATGCCGGGATAGCCGAAGACGACCTCGGCGATCACCGAACCGCCCAGCATGGCGCCGAACTGAAGGCCGATGACGGTCAGAATGCCAAGCGCGGCGTTGCGCAGGATATGGCGGAAGAAGATGCGACCGCCAGGCACGCCCTTCATGCGCGCGGTGCGCACGAAGTCCATCGCCGAGGTCTCGATCACCCCCGATCGTGCCAGCCGCATCAGCATGCCCGAGGTGGTCAGTCCCACCGTCAGGGCGGGCAGTGTGAGATGGGTCAGCCACGGGCCGATCAGGTCCGGTCGGCCCAGGATGATGGCGTCGATCAGAACGAAGTTGGTGACCGCCTCGTAATCCACGCTCGACGGCAGGCGGCCAAAGGCCGGAAACCAGCCCAGCCACAGCGAAAAGACAAGGATCAGGATGATGCCGAACCAGAACCATGGCAGCGCGAACAGTGTCATCGCGACAAAGCGGAGCGCCGCGTCCAGAAACGTGCCCGGACGCGCGCCGGCCGCCAGCCCCGTCAACAGGCCGAACAGGACCATGACGATGAGCGAGGCCACCGCAAGTTCGATCGTCACCGGCAGCGTCTCGCCAACCATCACCGACACGTCCTTGCCCGTGATGAACGATCGTCCCAGATCGAGCATTGCCAGTTCGCGCAGGTAGATCAGGTATTGCTGCCAGAGCGGCTGGTCGAGGCCGAGTTGCGCGATCAACTGGTCGCGCAGGCCGGCGGTGGCAAATTGCGACGTCAGGAGGTCGACCGTCGAGCCGGGCAGGGCGCGCAGCGCAAGAAAGACGAGCGTTGCGACAACGAACAGCGTCACCGGCAGGAAGGCGATGCGTCGGATGATCTCGGCGCTCACGGACCCACCCCCGATTGCTGCCTGTCGCTAAGCTGATCGCCGCAGAACGAGACGGCCAGCGCAAAAACCGCAATGAACAGCCCGGGCAGAAGCGCCTGTTCGGGCGCGATGAAGATCAGTTCCTGACCCTCCTTGACCATGTAGCCAAGGTCCGGTGCCGGTGGGCGGACGCCAAGGCCGAGATAGGAAAGCGCTGCGGCCGTCAGCGCGGCGACGGCCACAACCGATGTCGCCTGCACCAGAAGCGGCCGGATGATGTTGGGTGCGACTTCGCGCACCATGATGTGAACCGGCGCGAAACCGGCCGCTCGCGCCGCCAACACATAGTCGCGCGCCGCTTCGCCCGATGCCAGCGCACGCGCCAGCCGGGCGAAGATCGGCAGTTGCGAGACGGCGACCGCCAGCGTCAGGTTCAAAAGCGAGGGGCCGAGCGCGGCCAGCACGAGGATCGCCGCCAGGATCAACGGAAACGACATCAGGATGTCGACCGCGCGCATCATGGCCCAATCGACGCGCCAGCCGCTGACACCGGAGATCAGCCCATAGGCGCCGCCGAGTACCAGCGCGATGAACACCGCGCCCAATGAGACGATCAGCATCGGTTGCAGGCCGAACAAAAGACGCGAAAGCTGGTCTCGCCCGAACCCGTCGGTGCCCAGAAGGTGACCATCGGCGAACAGCGGCAGCATGGGCGCGCTGACGCTGGCGATCGGGTCGAACGGGGCGATCAGCGGGGCGAACGCGGCAGCCACCAGAAACGCTGCCACGACGAGCCATGGCACAAGGCCAAGCCACCTGCCCAGTGACTGGGCAAGTCCTGCCATGCGGGCACGCGATCTGGCTTGCGTATCAATCGATTGGGCCATGGGTCCTTGATCGTTGCGGCCGGGCGCGCGTGGCGCCCGGCCGATTGGCGCATCGCCGTCAGGCGACGTAGCGGGCGCCTTCGAGGAACGTGCGATAGGTGCCCAGCGCATTGGCGTTGACGCCTTCCAGATCGGCGCTGACCGCAACCGGCAGGAAGGTGTTCACCACGGCGGCGATCGGCATCATCTCGTCGGCCATGTAATTGTTGATCTCGACATAGATCTGGCCGCGCGCTTCCGGATCGCCCTCGGCATTGGCCGCCACGATCAACTCGTCGAGCCGCGCCTGCTCGGGCAGGCCGCTTTGTGCGGTGATCTGGTCGGCGCCGGCCGTGCCGGTCATGAAGAGCGGCGAGAAACGGCCATCGGGATCGGGGAAGAACGCCGAGCGCTGCAGGAAGGCCAACTCATGCTGTTCCTTGTCGAACAGGCGTCCGTTGAACGTCCCGCCGTCGAGGTATTCGGTCGTCACATTCAGACCGATCTCATTGAGGCTGCGTTCGACGACCTGCCCAAGGCGCGGCCAGAAGCCGGTGTTCTCCGAGATCAGGCTCAACTCGGCACCGATGGCGCCTGCTTCCTCGAGAAGCGCGCGCGCGGCGTCAGGATCGTACTCGGAATGACGCTGGTGCTCGGGCGCATATCCCTGCTCGGCCGCCGGCGTGATATAGCCGGGCACTTCGGCCTTGCCGAAGAACGCCTCGCGGACGACCGCCTCACGATTGAGGCCCAGATTGATCGCGCGCCGGACGCGGATGTCGGTCAGAACGCCCGCTTCGCAGTTCATGGCGAGCATGGCCGAGATGAAGGCGGCCGACTGTTCGATGCGGATACCGTCCATCGCCTCGAGCCGATCGACGTTTGAATGCGGGATCAGGTTGGTGACGTTGAGATCGCCGCCGGCGAGCGCCGACATCTGCGCGACAGCCTCCGGGATCACCTGCATGACCATGCGGCCGACCTGCGGTGCGCCCTTGTAAAAGCCCTCGAAAGGCTCGAGCACGACGCGCTCGTTGGGCGTGACGCTGGTGATGCGGAATGGACCGCACGAGGAGAAGTTCAGGCCGACTTCCTTGCCGTGCGCATCCAGCGCCGCCGGCGAGATGATCACCATGTCCGGCCGCGAAAGACGGCCCAGGATGGCGGCATCGGGCTGATCGAGAATGATGCGGAAGGTGCGGGCGTCCGGTGCCTCGAAGCCGGTCACGTTCGGGCCGCCCAGATTGTCGAGCGCGAAGGACAGATCGGGCCGCGTGGTGTCGGTCTCGTCAAACATGCGCATGAAGGTGCGCAGGACGGCGGCCGAATCGATCGGCGTGCCGTCGTGGAAGGTCAGGCCCTCGCGGATGGTGAAGTCATAGACCGTGCCATCCTCGGACACCTCCCAGCTCTCGGCGACCGCCGGCTGCGGCAGCGGGTCGGAGAAGTCCATGTGCGTCAGGCCGCGCGCAACCGTGTCCATCACGTGAACGGTGTCGCCGAAGCCGACCCATGTGTGCGGCTCGAAATTGCCGACAAGGCCCGGCAGTGCGAACACCACCGTCTGCACGCCGTCCTGCGCTTCCACGCGCCAGGGCAGCATCGCGACCGCGCCGGTGATGCCAAGCATCTGAGCAAGACGCCGGCGGCTCATCACGGTCGGAGGATTGAAGTCAGTTCTTTTGGTCATTGCAGTTCTCCCAGAGTTCATGACTGTCCGAATACGCATATCGTGCGACGCTCGCCGGCGCCGTTCTCGTCTTGGGGCCATCGCAGGCCCGAGCCTTCGGTCGTTTTGGTGCTCCCGTCAGACAGTCTTTCCCAAAAGGCTCACATGGGCAGAGACAATGCGCCAGCCGTCCGGCGTGCGCATCATCGTCTTTGTCTCGCGGCCGGGCTGGTCGTGCCCGGCGCGTTGATACTCGGTGTTGGCGGTCGCAAAATCGCGACCATAGGTCGTGATCACGGTGCGCATCAGATCGCGCTCGAACGGCCCGGTTGTCCGTGCCCGGCGGAACGCGCAAATCGCCTCCCAGCCGTACAGATTCTCGCCCACGCCGTAGCGGGTCGTCTCGGCCGCGTTCCAGAACAGGTCTTCAAGCACAGGGACGTCGTTTTCGGTCAGGGCTTTCTCATAGCGGTCAAACACCGCGCGCACTTCGGCAACGACATCGGGATCGTTGATTTCCTGCTCGGTCATGACAGCACCTCCGGCGGGACCGAAAAGCCACCCGCTTCCAACCGCACGGCCGCCGCCAGCACCTGATCCTCGCGATAGGGCCGGCCGATAATCTGCACCCCCACGGGAAGACCCGATTGCGCGCCGCGCATGGTCGTCACCGCGATCGGCACGCCGGTCAGCGTCAGCGCCTGCGTGAACATGCCGATTTCGAGACGGATCGCCAGGTCGCGGCCGGCAACGGTGTGACGATCCGCGCCGAGCGGGTAGGCCGGGCAGGGCGTGGCCGGTGCGATCAGCACATCGGCGGTACGATGCAGGCGCGCCATTTCGTCGGCAACCATGCGGCGGACCTGTTGCGCCTCGCGCACCCAGGCGGCAGGCAGCAGGGCGCCCGCTCGCAAGCGGTCGCGCACGAGCGGTCCGAATGGGTCAGGATTGCGTGCCAGCGCCGCACGATGCAACTGACCGCCTTCGGCGTTGGTGATGACGAACGCGGCGGCGCGTCCGGCCTCGGCGCGCGTAAGATCGACCGTTGTCGCGGCGTCAAGGACGGCACAGGCCGCATCGACCGCGGTTTCGACATCGGCATCGAGCGGCGCGGCGAAATACCCGCCAAGCCGAGCGGCGCTTGGGGCCGCCATGTCGGGCAGTCGGTCGGCGACGGGCTCGTCCGCCCGATCCGCCTGCACGGGATCGCGGCCGGAAATGCCCTGCAGCGCGTCGTAGGCCAGCGCCAGATCGGTCGCGTTGCCCGCAAACACGCCCACATGGTCGAGACTGTCGACGAACGGATAGACGCCGTCGCGCGACAGTCGCCCATAGGTCGGCTTGAGGCCGGAGACGCCGCACAGCGCCGCCGGCACGCGCACCGAGCCATTGGTGTCGCTGCCAAGGGCGATCGGGACGAGGCCGGCCGCAACCAGCGCCGCCGACCCCGACGAGGAGCCGCCGGGTGTCAGCGGATGATCGGATGCAACCGCGCCGCGCGGGTTGCGCGTCGAACCATCGCGATCATTGTCGCCGGAAAAGCCGTAGGCCAGTTCATCCATGGTGGTGGAGGCGACGAGGACGGCGCCGGCGGCTTCCAACTGTGCAATGGCGTCGGCGTCGCGGGCTGCGGGAGCGTTGTCGGCCGTCGCGGCGCTGCCGGCGCCCGTGACATGGCCGGCGACATCGAAAAGATCCTTGGCCGCGAACGGCACGCCGGCCAGCGGGCCCAGCGCCTCTCCGGCCTGCCGCGCGGCATCAATTCTCGCCGCATGGGCAAACGCCCGGTCGGCATGGGTTCGCGTGACCGCGTTCAGATCGGTCGCCCGCTCCATGCGCGCCAGCGTGTCGCGAACGACCGCGTTTGCGTCACGGCGTCCCGACCGGATGTCTTCGGCCAGCGCCGCGGCGGCCAGGGGCGGGCGCGCATGCATCGTCACGACGCCACGCCTTTCGACACCGAACCAATGGGCACAAAGACCGGCGCCGGCGCGGTCATGGGATCGTCGAGCGTGGCGGCCACGATCGATGCGAAATGCGCTGCGCGCTCAAGCTGGACCGCGACGGCGGCAGCGTCCGCGTCGGACAGCGCGAAGCCGACGGCCGGCGCCGCCGCCAACACATACGTATGGGCGTCGAAGGCGCGCGATGGCATCGGGTTGGCCGCCGCCTCAATCATCACTGTCCGCCTTCAAGCCCATGTCGGTCCGTTTCCTCATGCCCCGAGAAGATAACCACCATCGACGGGCACTGTCGCGCCGGTAACGGCCGAAAGTCCGGGGCCGCAGAGTGCAAGACAGGTGGCCGCGACGTCTTCGGGCGCAACGAGGCGTTGTGCCGCGCCGGCCTTGGCCATGCCGTCCCAGACACTGTCAAAATCATCACCGGACACTGTCGCAATGTCACGTGCCACGGCCCGCAGCATCGGGGTGTCGACATTGCCCGGCGCAACGGCATTGACGCGGATGTCGTGTGCGGTCAGTTCCGCCGCGATCGCCTGAACGAGGCCGATCAGGCCGAACTTGGAGGCGCAATAGGCCGATGCGTTGGCTTCGCCGCGCAGACCGGCGGCGGATGAGACAAAGACCAGTGATCCGCCGGCACCCTGCGCGATCATCCGCCGCGCGAACGCGGACGCAACGAAGGCCGCGCCATCGAGGTTGACCGCCATGATCCTGCGGTAGATGTCGAAATCGGTTTCGGCGATCGGCATGGTCGCAACCGCGCCGGCGCTGTAGACCAGCGCATCCACCGGTCCGGCTTTGTCCGCGAACGCTTCGACGGCCGCCCGGTCGGTCACGTCGAGCGCGACGATGGTGTCGTTCGGATGCAGATCGGTGCCGATGACCGCCCAACCCGCATCTGAAAACGATGTCACACAGGCCCCGCCAATACCGCCTGCCGCACCGATCACAACCACCCGGCCGGCCTGGCCGGATTGCTGCGCGGACCCAAGCGCTGTGGCGGGTGCATTCATGTCAGGTGCCTTGCGCCATGCGCCGAAGCCGGTCGGCAATCATGTCCGCGTTGGGCACGACCGCCTTTTCAAGCGACAAGGCGGCGGGGATCGGCACATCGGGCACGGCGAGCCGGTCGACCTGCCGCAGCCCGTCCAAGCCAAGCGTTTCGATGACCCGCAGGGTCAGTTCGGCCGAAAGCCCGAAACTCAGATAGTCCTCATCGACAACCAGCAGCCGGCCAGTGCGTCCGGCCGAGCCGGCGACGGTCGCGGTATCCAGCGGCACGACGCTGCGCAGGTCGATCACCTCGACCGAAATGCCTTCGCCGGCAACGGTTTCGGCTGCGGCCAGCGCGTGTTCGACGGTCGCGCTCAACGTGGCAAGCGTCACGTCGCTGCCGTGCCGGACGACGGCCGCTTCGCCGATGGGCACCTCGTAGGCGCCATCGGGAATGTCGGGATGATGCAGGAAGTCGCGGCCCTTGCGCAGCAGCAGCGCCTTGTGCTCGATGAACACAACCGGATCATCGCTGCGCAGCGCCGCCGCCATCAGGCCCTTGTGGTCATGCGGATTGCAGGGGGCGACCACCTTCAAGCCGGGCAGATGCGCAAAAAGGCCCCACAGCGACTGGCTGTGCTGCGCCGCCGATCCGATGCAGCCGCCGGCCGTCTTGAAGACGATGGGCATGCGCTGGCGCCCGCCGGACATGTAGTGGATCTTGGCGGCTGCATTGTAGACCTGTTCGAGACAGACGCCGATGAAGTCGGCGAACATGATCTCGATCAACGGGCGCATGCCGGCCTGGGCGAGACCGACGCCCATGCCGGTGAAGGCCATCTCCGCGATCGGCGCGTCGAGCACGCGATCGGCGCCGAAACGCTCCTGCAGCCCCCGCGTCGCTCCGAACACGCCGCCGGCCTTGCCGATGTCCTCGCCGATACAGACGATCGACGGATCGCGGTCCATCTCCAGCATGATCGCCTCGGCGATCACCGAAGGTAGAGGCATGGCCCTGCGGTCATTGGTCAAGGCGGTCATGTCCGCACCTCGTCGACAAAGACACCCTGCAAGGCCTGCGAGGCCGGCGGCATCGGGTCGTTGAGGATATCGGCCAGCATGGCCTTGGCAGCGTTCTTTTCCTCGGCGCGGATGGCGTCGAGATCGCTTTCGGCGACGCCCGATTGGGTCAGCCGTTCGCCGTAAAGGGCGATCGGATCGTAATCCGTGCGCAGGCGGTTGCGCTCGTCGCGGCTGCGATAGTGCTCCGGGTCGCCTTCGAAGTGGCCGCGAAAGCGGTGGCAGGTCGCTTCGATGATCGCCGGACCCTTGCCCGATCGCGCGTGCTCCATGGCCTTGGCAAATCCCTCCGAAACCGCCTCGACGTCGGTGCCGTCTACGAACAGCCCGAGCGCGCCATAGGCACTGGCCCGTTCGGCAACCGTCTTCGTTGGCGAGACCGCGTTGAAGTCCACCGAGATCGCCAGGACATTGTTTTCGACAACGACCACCAGCGGCAGGTTGCGCGCACCGGCCATCACCATCGTTTCATGGAAGGCGCCGTTGTGCGAGCCGCCATCGCCGGTCACGCCGACCGCGACATGGCTTTCGCCGCGCAACCGGAAGGCGTGGGCATAGCCGAGCGCGACGGGCAGCGACGCGCCGACGATGCCGGTTGCCGAAAAGTGCGTTTCGGGGTCGAACGGATGCATGTGTCCGCCCCGGCCGCGACACAGACCCGTCTCGCGCTCGCAGATTTCTGCAAGCAGCGCCCGTGGATCGACGCCCTTGGCCAGCGCGTGAAAATGGTTGCGATGGGTGGAGACCACCGCGTCGCCCGGCAGCAGGGATTCGGCCATTGCGGCGCCGATCGCCTCCTGGCCGAGCCCGACATGCAGTTCACCGTGGATCGCCTTGCGCCGCAGTGCGTCCAGGCACGCCTCATCGAAAGCGCGCATGGCCGTCATGCGCCGATAGCGCGCCAACGGGTCGGATGTCTCCGGCATCTAAATGCTCCCACGCCCATCGGTTGACCGGGCGCCTCAAGATTGGATACACGGATGTAAATATCATCTGAGCCGATTGTCAAGCGCGTCCGGCACTGACACAATGACCAGCAGTTCGGGGGCGCTAAGGGACGGAGAGAACCGACATGTCGCATGCCACTGCAGAACGGTCCGGCCCTGATTCCGGCACCGACATGAGCGCACGCGCCATCGCCTATCGCCATCTTTTGGGCGAGATCCGGTCGGGCCACCTGACAGGTGGAACACACATTGCAGCAGAGACGGTTGCCCAGGCGCTGGGCCTCAGCCGGATGCCGGTGCGCGAAGCGCTGCGGCAGCTTGCAAGCGAGGGGTTTGTGACGCTGCGCTCCAACCGCGGCGCGCTGGTGACCCCGCTCGGCGCGGCCGAGATTTCCGAACTCTACGAGATGCGTGCCGTGCTCGAAGGCCTCGCCATGCGCACGGTCGCCGAACGCATCGATGGGCCGGGCCTGTCGGAAGCCGAGATCGCGCTTGAACGGCTCAGCCGCGCGCGTCACGACGTCGACTGGTTCGTGCAGGCGCATGACCAGTTCCACGATTCCCTGACGCGCTATTGCCAAAGGCCGCGTCTTGTCTCGGAGATCGAGCGCATTCGCTCGACGACCGAACCCTATCTGCGGATCACGCTGCGCATGAGCCCGACCGCGATATCCAACACGGTGCGCGAGCATACCGATGTTCTGGAAGCTGTGCGCTCGGGCGATCCCGACCGGGCCGAGGCGGCCATGCGCCAGCACATACTGGATTCCGACATCGCCGATCTGCTGCAGCGCGTCTAGGCCGGCACCGTCGCGGTCATCGACCGCCGGGCGGACCCGCACTTTGCTCGATTCCACAACGAGCCGTTCATCAAGGCGTAACACCTATCCTTTTGAGATGGGGTCTATACGCCTTGACCGCACACAACGGCAGGCAAACAGGGTATCGGAGACGCGATCGCAAAGGAGTGAGGCCTTTGAGAATCCGTCACGAACGTCCAATGTCCGATCTGTCTTTTCAGGTCCGTGCGCCGCTTGGCCTGGAGCTGGCCACCGGTGAGACGCTGACGGTGACCGACTGGTCGCTGCAGGGTTTCGAGTTTCCCGGCACCAGCGACATCATGCCCAGGGAGGCAGTGCTGTCGATCCCGTTTCAGGGCGTCGACATCCGGTTTCCGGTCAAACTGGCGACCCAACCAGGCACGCGTTTCGTGCAGTTCGAGAACCTGACCGGTCGCCAGCGCGAGACGCTGTCGGTCTTCTATCGGTCGATCCTGTCGGGCCGGATGGCGTCCACCGAAGACATCATCACGAGCCTGGATACCCCCGTCGATCTGGTTCCGATGGAGGAAACAGAAGAGGAAAAGGCGGTCGGCACGGCCGACAAGAAACCGCGCGCGCTGCGTGCGGTCGTCTCGGTCGCGGCCTACATCGCGATCGCTGGCCTGATCTTCTGGACGCTTGGCTCGGGCGTCTATCAGCGCATCGCAACCGTCGACATCCAGAACGCCCGCATCGAAGCGCCGCTGGTCACCCATCTTGCCGCCCAGGGCGGCTACGTCGAAGACATTCTCGTCGAACCCGGCGATGCCGTCGCCGCCGGCGATGTCATGGTGCGGCTTGCCACGCCCGAGGGGCAGGCGGCGTTGGCCGAAGTGCGCGGCCGCATCGATCTGCTGGAAGACCGGCTGGAGAAGGCGCGTCGCCGCGCCGAAGCGCTCGATCTGAGCATCGCGCAGGCCAGGCAGCCTCTTGTAGAGGCCGAGCAGCGGTCCAGCCAGATGGATCGTCCCGACGCCTTGGCCGCGCTGGCGGCCTTTGACGGACGCTATGCCATCGAGCATTCGGCCCTTTTCGATGCACGAGCGGCCGTTGATCGGGAGATTGATGGTCTTGAGGAAGAGTTGCGGCGCCTGCGGCGTGAGCGGGGGCGGTTGCGCGATGCGTCCGATTCGCTGCACCTGATGGCCACCGAACCCGGCACGGTGACCGAGGTGAGCGTGCTCGATGGCCAGTTCGTCGGCCGTGGCGCGCCGGTGGTTGAGGTCGAAGGCATCGAAGCGCGACGGGCGCGCGGCTGGGTTGACCAGTCGATGGCGGCAGCTTTCCATCCCGGCATGGCGATCACTGTGACGACCAACAGCGGCTCGGGAGTCGAACGCCTGCGTGGCCGCGTGGTTGCGCTCGAGGCCGGCATCGATCCTGAACTGTCGCCGGAGTTCGGCATGCTCGTGTCCGTGCAGTTCCCCGATCTGTCCGCCGAGCAGACGCGCACCACGCTTCCGCATCTGATGCCGGTCCAACTGGAGGCGACCCGCGCCTGGGCCGAACGGTTCGAACAGTTCCGCGCCGACACGCTGTCTCGGATCACGGAGTGAGGCGATGCACGCGCCTGAGACCGAATACGCCTTCGACAAGGATCTGACGACACGGCTGCACGCATTGCGCCAGCCGGTCAAACGCGGCCTTGCGAAATGGCGGCCCGAGCAGCTGGTGCTGCTGCTGATGATCGTCGCGGTTTTGGGCTGGCTGCTCGTCAACACCCACAACCGCTTCTTCGCGCCGGACACGCTGCATGTGACGCTGGTGTTGGGCACGCTGGGTATCTGGCGCTTCAGCTGGTGGTTTACCCACGCGGTGCGCGCCGAACTCTACCGCCGCACCCGCTGGCCCGGGATGCGCGCGAACGCCGATCGCGTTTGGCAATCGGGTTGGCGGCCGCGCCGCCTGCACATCCAGATGACAACCTATTACGAGGAACCGGCGATCACCAAACGCGTGATCGGCTCGATCCTCGGCCAGATTCGGCGCGAGCGCATCCCGACGACAATCTATGTCGGCACCGGCTCGGCCTATGACGAGATGATCATCCGCTCGTTCATGGAAACCCACGCCCAGGACATCCCGGACGATCTGGCCGAACTGGTGTTCCTGCGCCAGAACCAGCCGGGCAAGCGCATGGCCATCGGCATGATCCTGCGTTCGATCAACCGCAATGGCGTTGATCCGGACGATCTGGTCATCTTCATGGATGGCGATGCCCTGTACGGCAACGACGTGCTGGAAAAGACGCTGTCGATGTTCGGCGCCGATCCCGAACTTCAGGCGCTCACCACCGATGAGGAAGTGATCTGCTACGGTCCCAAATGGATCGGCGCCTGGCTGAACATGCGCTTTGCGCAGCGGCGTCTTGCAATGCAGAGCCACGCCATGTCCGGCAAGGTGCTGACGCTGACCGGCCGGATGTCGGTCTTCCGCGCCCAGCACATGCGGTCCGAGCGCTTCATCCGCACGATCGAGGCCGATCACCTCGACCATTGGCTTTGGGGCCGCTTCCGGTTTCTGTCCGGCGACGACAAGTCCACCTGGTACCACATGCTCACCTGCGACGCGAAGATGACCTATGTGCCTGACGCGACCGTCTACACGATCGAGGTGATCAAGGAGAACGGTCTGGAGCGCATGGTCCAGAACTTCCGTCGCTGGTCCGGCAACATGCTGCGCAATGGCAGCCGTGCGATCGCGCTGGGTCCGCGCAAGGTCAAGCCGTTCATCTGGTGGTGCATCGTCGACCAGCGCATCGCGATGTGGACGATGATGGTCAGCCCGACGCTGGCCGTGCTGGCCGCTTTTTTCGACCCGCTCT
>CAZSFA010000072.1:0-14233 GCA_964606055.1 uncultured Oceaniradius sp.
CGTCGGCGCCGGAACTGTTTGTCGCGCTTCAATCGGCGCTGGGCGGCGTGCCGGACATTGCGACCGGCAACGTGGTCGGCTCGAACATCGCCAACGTGCTGCTCGTCATGGGATTGCCGGCGCTGTTGTCGCCCATTCACGCCAACCAGCGCGGGCTGGCGCGCAACGTGTCGATCATGCTGGTCTTCACGGTCGCCTTCATGTGGATGATCTCGGACGGCCTGCTGGCCCGCATCGAGGCCGCCGCGCTGTTCGGTGGTCTGGTCGTGTTCATCGTGGCGCAGTTCCTGCGCGCACGCGCCGTCATCGGGGCGGCCGAGGACGACGACGTGCCCGGCGACTATCACGACGATATCGGCGAGACGCCGCATTCGGCCAAGCTGATCGCCGTCTACACGATCGGCGGCATCATCGGGCTGCCGATCGCGGCCAATTTCACGGTCCAGGGCGCCTCTGGCATTGCCGGCGCGTTCGGTGTTTCCGAGGCGGCCATCGGGCTGACGATCGTCGCCATCGGCACATCGCTGCCGGAACTGGCGACCACGCTTGCCGCCGCGATGCGCCGCGAGGCCGATGTTGCGCTCGGCAACATCATCGGCTCGAACATCTTCAACCTTGCCGCCATCATGGGCATCACCGGGATGGTGATCGCGGTGCCCGTCTCGCCGGACATCCTGACCCGTGACATCTGGGTCATGTTGATCACTTCGGTGCTGCTCGCCGCGATCTGCTTTGCGCGGCTTACGACCGGCAAAGCGCTCGGCGCGGCTATGTTTGTCGTCTATGCGGCCTATATCGTCTCGGTGTTCTGAAACACCGGCCATCGATGACCATGAATACGGATACTCCCGCCGTACTGGTGACAGGAGGCGCCGCGCGGATCGGCAAGGCGATCGCCGCCGATCTGGCGCGCCACGGCCATGACGTGGCGATCCACGCCAGTGCGTCCATGGACGCGGCACGGGCATTGGCGGCCGATCTGTCGACGCAGGGCGGACGCGCCATCGCGTTGCAAGCCGATCTGACGCGAGCGGCCGAAGCGCGCGCGCTCGTCGACCGCGCCGCCGATGCGCTGGGACGCCCCATAGGCATCCTCGTCAACAACGCTTCGATCTTCAGCGATGATGCAGTGGGCGCCATCGACGACGCGTTGTGGGACGCCCATTTCGACATCCATGTGCGCGCGCCGGTGCTGCTGTCGGGTGCGCTTGCCGCCGCCCTGCCGGACGATCGCCAAGGCCTCGTCGTCAATATCATCGATCAGCGGGTCTGGCGGCTCAATCCCCGTTTTTTCTCCTACACGCTTTCCAAGTCGACGCTGTGGACGGCCACGCGCACGATGGCGCAGGCGCTGGCCCCGCGCGTTCGGGTCAACGCGATCGGCCCCGGCCCGACGCTGAAGAACGAGCGGCAGGCCGATGCGGACTTTGCCGCGCAGGTCGGGGCGCTGCCGCTCGGGCGCGGACCCGATCTTGGCGAGTTCGGCGCGACGATCCGCTATCTGTGGCAAGCGCTTTCGGTGACCGGACAGATGATCGCGCTCGATGGCGGCCAGCATCTGGCTTGGCAAACGCCGGATGCGACCGCCAACGAATGAGCGTCGGGCGCCCGGCGCCGCGTTTCAGCTGACACAGGGGTCCGGGGTTGATGCCGCAGGTGGACCTGCACCAAATAGATGCCATGGACGAAACGATCGACAGTGATTCCGATCTGGCGCGGCCCCCGTCCGGCCGCCAGTTGGCCCGCGATCTGATCTGGGAACAGCAGGCGCAGGGCGAGGCCGGCCTGACCGGGCCCGCACTGATCACGGCACTGGCCAAGCGGTTGCCCAGCCGGCCGGGTGTCTACCGCATGTTCAATGCCGGCGGCGATGTCCTTTATGTCGGCAAGGCCAAATCGCTCAAGGCGCGCGTGACCAGCTATGCGCGGCTGGGCGGGCACACCAACCGGATCGCGCGGATGATTGCGCAAACCGCTTCGATGGAGTTCGTCACCACCCGGTCGGAAACCGAAGCGCTGCTGCTGGAAGCGAATCTTATCAAACGCTTGCGGCCGCGCTTTAACGTGCTGCTGCGCGACGACAAGAGCTTTCCCTATATCCTGCTGACCGGTGACCACGGCGCGCCGGGCCTGTTCAAGCATCGCGGCGCGCGCAACAAGCGCGGCGCCTATTTCGGCCCGTTCGCATCGGCCGGCGCGGTCGGCCGGACCATCAACGCGCTGCAGCGCGCGTTCCTGCTGCGGACGTGCACCGACAGCGTCTATGAGAGCCGGACGCGGCCCTGCCTGCTCTACCAGATCAAGCGATGTTCCGCCCCGTGCACGGGCGAGATCTCGCTTGAGGATTACGGCCAGCTTGTCGACGAGGCCAAGGCCTTCCTGTCCGGCCGGAGCCGCGCGGTTCAGGCGGACATGGCATCGACCATGCAGAAGGCATCGGACGACCTCGATTTCGAACGGGCCGCGCTCTACCGCGACCGGATCGCGGCGCTGACCGCGATCCAGAGCCATCAGGGCATCAACCCGCAGGGCATCGAGGAAGCCGATGTTTTCGCCGTTCATCAGGAAGGCGGCGTTACCTGCATTCAGGTCTTCTTCTTCCGGACGGGGCAGAACTGGGGCAATCGCGCCTACTTTCCCCGCGCCGACGCCAACATCGCCCCCGGGGAGGTGCTCGGCGCGTTCCTGTCGCAGTTCTACGACGACAAGCCCTGCCCTCGCCTGATCCTTCTGTCACATGCCGTCGATGAAGCAGACCTTCTGGCCGAAGCGCTCAACCTGCGGGCGGCGCGCAAGGTGACGATCGCCGTGCCGCAGCGCGGCGAAAAGCGCGATCTTGTCGGCCATGCGCTGGCCAACGCCAGGGAAGCGCTGGGCCGGCGACTGGCCGAAACCTCGACACAAGCAAGGCTGTTGACCGCTTTTGCCGAGACATTCGGCCTTGAGACCCCACCGCGCCGCATCGAGATCTTCGACAATTCCCACATCATGGGCACAAACGCGGTCGGCGCCATGGTCGTCGCCGGGCCGGAAGGCTTTGTCAAAAACCAGTATCGCAAGTTCAACATCCGCTCGTCCGACATCACGCCCGGCGATGATTTCGGCATGATGCGCGAGGTGATGCAGCGGCGGTTCACCCGGCTGATCAAGGAGCACGGACCGGAAAACGACGACGCGCCGCAGCCCGAGGCGGACGACGCCGCCCTGCCCGCCTGGCCGGATGTCCTGCTGATCGACGGCGGGCAAGGCCAGCTCAACGCCGTGGCTGCGATCCTTGCCGATCTCGGCATCGAGGACCAGGTCACGGTGATCGGCGTTGCCAAGGGCGTCGATCGCGATGCGGGCCGCGAACGGTTCTTCATCGGGGGGCGCAGGGACTTCTCGCTGCCGCCGCGCGATCAGGTGCTCTATTTCGTCCAGCGCATGCGCGATGAGGCGCACCGGTTCGCCATCGGCGCCCACCGCGCCCGCCGCAAGAAGGAGATGGTCAGGAACCCGCTCGACGAGATCGATGGCGTCGGGCCGACTCGCAAGCGGGCGCTGCTGCACCATTTCGGCACGGCCAAGGCCGTTGCCCGCGCATCGGCCGAGGATATCGCCAAGGTCACCGGCATATCGGAGGCGATGGCCGACCAGATCTACGCCCATTTCCACGAAGGCGCACAATAGAAGCAATGCTTGTGAGCGCTGCCTTGACGCCCGGCGCGCCCGGTGCACATTGACCCCATGACCGCCGAACCCGACATCGCCGGCAAACCGCACACCTTCTCGGTGCCGAACATGCTGACCTACGGCCGGATCGTCGCGGTTCCGGTGATCGTCGCGTGTTTTTTCGTCGAAGGCCCGTTGCAGCCAAGTGACGCGACGCGTTGGACCGCGTTCGTGATCTTCGTCGTTGCAAGCCTGACCGATTATCTGGACGGCTATCTGGCGCGCAAATGGCAGCAGACGTCGGCCATCGGCCGCATGCTCGATCCGATCGCCGACAAGCTCGTGGTCTCGGTTACGCTGTTGCTCCTGGCGGCAGAGGGGTCGATTGCAGGCTGGTCACTTTGGGCGGCGGTGATCATCCTGTGCCGTGAGATCCTGGTTTCAGGGTTGCGGGAGTATTTGGCCGGCGTGAAGGTTTCGGTGCCCGTCTCGCAGATCGCCAAATGGAAGACGACGGTCCAGCTGGTCGCCATCGGCCTGGTGTTGCTCGGGCCGGCGGCGGACGCTCTGGTGCCGTTCGTGCCGGAGACGGGGCTCACGCTCCTGTGGGTATCGGCGATCATCACCCTTTATACGGGGTGGGACTATTTCCGCTCCGGCATGCGCCACGTGACGGGCGGTTGAGATGAGCCGGCAGGTCACACTGGTCTATTTTGCCTCGGTGCGCGAACTGGTCGGGCTCGATCGCGAGACGGTTGATCTGCCTGACAGCGTCAAGACGGGTGCCGACCTGATCGCCCACCTCAGATCGCTCGGCACGCAGTATGAAGCCGCGCTTGCCGACGAACTGGCAATCCGCATCGCCGTCGACATGGAACTGGTGGGGTTTGACGATGCGATCGCCGACGCGCGCGAGATTGCCCTGTTCCCGCCGATGACGGGCGGTTGACCCGATGGGCGCGCCGGTCACCATACGCGTACAGCCGGACATGATCGACGCCGCCGCCGAACTGCGCGCGATCGATCAAGGGGACGGAGCAGCCGGCGCGGTCGTCTCTTTCAGCGGGCTGTGCCGCAACGAACACGGCCGCCTTTCCGCACTCGAGATCGAGCACTATCCGGGCATGGCCGAAGCCGCCATTGGCGAGGCCGCAGAGGCGGCGCAGGCACGTTGGCCGCTGACGAGCGTGACCGTGATCCACCGGTTTGGCCATATCCTGCCCGGCGAAACGATCGTGTTCGTCGCAACGGCATCGTCCCACAGGGATGCCGCGTTCGATGCCGCCCGGTTCCTCATGGACGTTCTGAAGACCGACGCGCCGTTCTGGAAACGCGAACATCTCGCCGATGGCAGCCCCGGCGGCTGGGTCGCGTCCCGTGCGTCGGATGCGCGATCCCGCCGGCGCTGGTCGGATTGCGGGCCCTGACGCTCGCTCCCCTTTCCTCCCCGCCGCGCTGTTCTACCTCAGAAGGTGACACGATCGCGTCGCAGGGAGGAAACCGATGCGCATCATGGACCGACCCGAATACGCCTCAAAGGCCAAGCCGCTGTCATTCGGCCCGGCGGTAACGGTTGCCGAAGCCGTGGCCGCCATGTCGACCAAGAACTACGGTTCCGTGGTCGTCGTCGACGACCAGCAGAAGATCGTCGGCATGGTCACCGAGCGGGATGTCATGAAACGGCTGGTCAATGCCGGCAAGGACGCGGCCAAAACCAACCTTTCGGACATCATGACCAGCGAGGTGCGGGTTGCCAGGGAAACCGACGATCTGCGGGATTGGCTGCGCATCATGTCCAACGAGCGCTTTCGCCGCCTTCCGGTGGTCGATGATGACGGAAAGCTCGTCTCGATCATGACGCAGGGCGATTTCGTCTCCTACACCTGGCCCGAACTGCTTGACCGGGTCGCCGAACAGGCCAAAGCGACGGTTGCCAGCAACTATCCGATCTTCCTGATTGCCGGCGGGATCCTGCTCTACTCGGTCGTTCTCATTTTCATGCTGAGCGGCTGAGGCCCGACGCGGGGCCGCCCGCCCACAACCAGTGGCAACCAATGGCCACAGCGCGGTCTGCGGGTTGGTTTACCAGCCCGTGACACGATGGCTTGCATCCAGACCCCGTTCGCGGGTTCCCTGTCACGCCGTCGGAAACTGTCAGACAAGATGCGAGGGAGTCGCCGTGGCCAAGGCGAAGAAATGGACCGAGACGCTGGTCGACGGCCTTCTCGGCCCGCAGCGCGCGCCCGCGGTGCGCGTAATGCCCGGAGCTGCGGCACCTTGGCCCGATGCCTCCTCGGACACGCTCGATTTCCTCGCCGAAGGCATATACCGCACGACGCTGGCCGGAAAGTTGACCTACGCCAACCGTGCACTGGTCGAGATGAGCGGCTTTGCGTCGTTCGACGCATTCCGCAAGGCGGTCAACGATCTTGGCACCGAGTGGTTTGTTGATCCCAGGCGACGCGCCGAGTTCCAGGGGCAGTTGCTCCGGCACGGACTGGTGCGCGACTTCGTCTCGCAGGTGCGACGCTTTGGTTCGTCCGAGCGCCTGTGGATCGCCGAAGACGCGCGTCTGGTCGCCGACCCGGTCACCGGCAAGCCCGCCTTTTACGAAGGCGCCGTGCGCGACGTCACCGCGCTCGTCCACGGCCAGAGATCCGAGCGCAGGTTCGAACGATTGGCCAATCAGGTGCCCGGCGGCCTGTTTCAGCTGGTGCGCCATCCTGGCGGTCGGTTCGCGGCGAACTTCGCCAGCCCCGGCTTTCGCCAGCAGCTCGACCTTGACGACGATGCCGATCTGCTGGACGTGGTGCGCTACTTTTCGATGGTTCACGAAGACGATCGGGCGCACTACCTCGAAACGCTCAAGCAGTCGGGCCAAACGCTGACGCAATGGCAGTGCGAGTTTCGCGTGACGACCGGCATGGGTCGCGAACGGTGGCTTTCCGTGGCGGCAACGCCGGAGTTGGAGGACGGCACCATCGTCTGGTTCGGCTACTGCACCGACATCTCCGAACGGAAGGCCAACGAGGTCGAGATCCATCAACTGGCCTATTTCGACCCGATGACGGGTCTGGCCAATCGGCGCCACATCACCGAGGCTCTGGGACGAAGCCTCACCCGGCATCGCAACGACGGCGGATGGGCGGGCCTGATCTGCGTCGACATCGACCGGTTCAAGACCATCAACGACACGTACGGACACGAACCCGGTGATCGCCTGCTGGTCGAGATCGGCAAGCGGCTCAAGGCTGTGACCTGGATCGTCGACCTTGTCGCGCGCGTCGACGGCGACGAGTTCGCCATCCTGTGCGAGGATCTGGGAGCGACGCGCGAAGCGGCGCTCATCCGCCTCGACGCGATCGCCATCAAGGTGCAGGGCGCCCTGCGCGAACCGTTCACCCTCGACACCGTCCAACACCAGATCGCCGGCAGCCAGGGCGTTGTCGCGTTCAATGGCGATGACGACAGCGCATTGGAGACCCTGCGCCGATCGGAGGTGGCGCGCGATGTCGCCAAGCGACGCGGCGGCGATACCTATGTGTTCTTCGACGACACGGACGAAGTGCGCGGCGACCGGGGTCAGGAACTGCTCGGCGACCTGAACACGGCGATGAACGACGGCTCGCTGACATTCTACCTTCAGCCACAACTCGACGCGGATGGCCGCGTGCGTGGATGCGAAGCGCTGATGCGCTGGCAGCATCCCCATCGCGGCAATGTCCCGCCGTCGGAACTGTTTCCGCTGATCGAGAACGCGCCGACCATGACGCTGTTCACGCAATGGGCCGTCGCGCGCGCCATCGACTGCCTGCGCGCATGGCGCGGCGATCCGGTGCTGTCGCAGTTGACCTATTCGCTGAACATCACGCCGCATTCGCTGACGCAGGAACTGGCCTTTGCGCAGTTGTGCGAGATCATCAGGGCCAACAGCGAGTTGGCACCGCGTCTGGTGATGGAGATCACAGAGCGTGTTCTGGCCCATGACAAGGATCTCGTTCACCGGAACATGCAGACGCTGCGCGCGCTCGGCGTCCAGTTTTCGATCGACGATTTCGGCACCGGCTTTTCGTCGCTCGCCTATCTGAAGAGCCTGACGTTCGACGAGTTGAAGGTCGACGGCACGTTCATCAGCGACCTTGAGCGGTCAAGCAGCGATCAAGCGCTGGTGCGCACGATTCTGGCGGTGGCGCAGACACTGAACATGCGTGCGGTTGCCGAACGGGTGGAGACCGAGCAGCAGCGCGTGCTGCTGGTCGCCTATGGTTGCGAGATGATGCAGGGATTCCGCTTCAAGCCCGCGCTGCCGATCTGCGAGTTCGAGGCCTACGCGCTGTCCAATCCGCCCGCCAAGCAGGAACCCGCCATGACCGCGCCGGTCAGCGGGCGGGCGTCATGACTGCCCAAGCGCGAAAGCCGCGTGCGTGATGGCAATGAAGTGGCATGCGGAGGCGACCACGACGAAGCTGTGCCACACCGCGTTCTGATAACGCAGCCCATCCCACTGGTGGAAGATGACCCCGACCGAATAGGCGACCCCGCCGGCAATCACCAGCCATGCATCGACGAACGGGATCGTCATGAACAATGGCCAGGCCAGAAGCAGGCTGGCCCAGCCAAGCGCCAGGTAAAGAACGGTCGAATAGCCTTCGAACAGCCGCCCGAACGCGATCTTGCCGCCGGCGCCCAGAATCGCCGCGCCCCAAACGACAACCAGCACGATGTACCCGAAAACCGTGTCGATGAGCACGACCAGAGGCGTGTATGAGCCGCCGATCTTGACGAAGATCGCGGCCTGGTCGAACCGGCGCAGCAGCGGCCGGAATCGCGGCCAGGGCGTCATGTGATAGGCGGCCGAGCAGCAGAACAGCGCAAAGACGCTGAGCCCGTAGACGATCAAAGCCACACTGATCGGCACCGACAGCCGCGTCACCGCGAGCGCGACGACGATCGAAAAAGCGATCAGGCTGGCCAGGATCGCGGCGATGTGAATAACCCCGTCGGCGATGCGCTCGCCGCGCGTATAGTCGGGGTATTCACCCAGCGCCCATGATGTGTCGTTCCGTTCGTCGCCGTCGTCTGCCGTCACACGTGGTCCACCTTGCCCGGTCGTCGCGCGCACACTTGCACGATACTGTGCCCCGCGTGCCGTTGATACATCGTCAAACGGCACGAGAGCGCGAATCGCACGCGCCGGCCATGCGCCAGATCAAACGGCGGCAAAAACGACACGCCACGCCGCGACAGGCGCAGCGACCAGATGGAGCGTCAGACGGTTTGGCGGGCGCGAAGGCGCTCAGCCGACGACTTCGGTTTCCGCGAACCAGTAGGCGATTTCCTCGGCGGCCGTTTCGGGGGCATCCGATCCATGCACGGAGTTCTCTCCGATCGAGTTCGCAAAGAGCTTGCGCACCGTGCCGTCGGCCGCCTCGGCCGGGTTGGTCGCGCCCATCACTTCACGGTTCTTGGCAATGGCGCCCTCGCCTTCCAGAACCTGGACCACGGTCGGGCCCGACGCCATGAACGTGCACAGTTCGTCGAAAAACGGGCGCTCACGATGCACAGCGTAGAAGCCCTCGGCCTGTTTGCGGCTCATCCAGACGCGTTTTGAGGCAACCACGCGCAGACCCGCGTCCTCGAAAAGCTTGGTGATCGCGCCGGTCAGATTGCGCTTGGTCGCGTCCGGTTTGATCATGGAAAAGGTGCGCTCAATGGCCATCGTGGAACCCTGTTGTAACGGTGATTTGGGAAGGATCGTCAGTTGGCCGCCCTATTAGCGGCGGCGACCGGGCTTGCCAAGTGTGATGGGCCGGGAAACGCCGCCATATAGAAACCCCCGTGCGGATCACGATTGACTGCGGCAGCACGCATTGTGACCGCATCAGCGCGTTCGGTAAAATGCGAACCATCTCATCAAGGCCTCAATTACCGAAATAGACTTCCTGACGAGACAACGAATACAAGAACCCCATGTATGACTTGGCTCGGGCACTGGGCGGCAACATCGGATATACAACCAGGAGATGAGAATGATTGTGACGTCCATGACCACACGACTGCTGGCCGCCTCGACGATTGCCATGGCCGGACTGATCATGCAGCCATCCGCGTCGCACGCACTCGACATCGGCGTCAGCGTCGGAGGCGGAAGCGGCGGTGGCGTCAGCGCCGGGGTCAGCGTCGGCGGCGGTCGGGATAGCGGTCGAGGCAGCGAAAGCCGAAGCCGTGGCAACGATGGGGATCGCGGCAGCCGCGGCGTGAACGCCAGCGTCGATGTCGGCATTGGTGGCGGACGTGGTGTCGATGCCGACGCCGATGTCCGGATCGGCGGCCGCGACGGGGCACGCGCCAACGTCGATGTGGATGTCGGCGGTGGCAACGGAGTGAGGGCCGGCGTCGGTGTCGGTGTGGGCGGCGGCGATGGCGTCAACGCCGACGTGGACATCGGAATCGGCGGCGGAAACGGCGGTGGTGCTTCGGGCGGAGGCGGCGGCGGCGTCAGCCCCGACGCATTGCGCAACGCCGTCGCAAACATGAGCGATAGCCGAATCGCGGCTTATCGCAACCAATGCCGGGACGTGCTGCGCAGGCCGCAACGCCATGACCGCGATCTGGTTGCGCTGTGCCAGATCGTTTTCGAACTCCAGCAAGCACAGAGATAGCGTGCGGCGCCGGCCGACCATCTGCGTCGGTCGGCGCCAACACTGAGCGCCCTTGCGATCGGCGCCGCCCGAAAGCGCACACGCTTGCTCCTGACGCGCGGTTGCGCCAAACAGCGGCCATGCTCCAGATCGCCAACATGACCTTCCGCATGGCCGGCCGAACGCTGTTCGACGATGCGTCGGCGGTCATCCCCGGCGGCGCAAAATGTGGGCTGGTGGGCCGCAACGGGACCGGCAAGACGACGCTGTTCCGGCTGATCGAAGGCGCGATCACACCCGAAAGCGGCGGCGTGACGGTTCCCAAGGGCGTGCGCATCGGCCAGGTGGCGCAGGAGGCGCCGGGCACGGACGACAGCCTGCTCGACACGGTTCTTGCGGCCGACACCGAACGCAGCGCACTTCTGGCGCGGGCCGAGACCGAGACGGACGCGCACCAGATCGCCGACATCCACGCACGACTGGCCGACATCGACGCCCATTCGGCAGAAGCGCGCGCGGCAACGATCCTGGCGGGTCTCGGGTTCGACGCGGCCGCCCAGCAAAGGCCGTGCGCGTCGTTTTCGGGTGGTTGGCGGATGCGTGTCGCGCTGGCGGCGGTCCTGTTCAGCGCGCCCGACCTGTTGCTGCTGGACGAGCCGACGAACTATCTCGACCTTGAAGGCACGCTGTGGCTGGAAAACTACATCCAGCGCTATCCGCACACGGTGCTGATCATCAGCCATGACCGCGATCTCCTGAACGCGTGCGCGGGTTCGATCCTGCATTTGGACCGTTGCAAGCTGACGCTCTATCGCGGCAACTACGACACGTTTGCGCGGACCCGTGCGCAGCAAGCCGAACTGTCGGCCAAGCTGGCCGAAAAGCAGGCCGCCAAGCGCCGCCACATGGAGGCGTTCGTCAACCGGTTCCGCGCCAAGGCGTCAAAGGCCCGGCAGGCCCAGAGCCGGATCAAGGCGCTGTCACGGATGGCCGAAGCGAGCCTCGTCATCGACGATCAGGTGCCGCCGATCGTGCTGCCCTCGCCCGACCGCGAGGCTGCCTCGCCGATCATCGCGCTCGACAAGACGAGCGTCGGCTACCGGCCGGACGCGCCGGTCCTGCGCCGGCTGACGCTGCGGATCGACCATGACGACCGCATCGCGCTGCTGGGCGCGAACGGCAATGGCAAATCGACATTCGCCAAGCTGATATCGGACCGTCTGGCTCCGCTCGACGGCACAATGGTTCGCGCCGACGTGTTGCGGGTGGCGATGTTCGCCCAGCACCAACTGGACGATCTGGACGCTCAGTCCAGCGCGTACGCGCATTTTCGCGCGCTCTACCCGCGCGATGCCGAGGCCAGGCTGCGGGCGCGGGTGGCGCGCGCCGGCCTGACGACGGAGAAGATGGACACGCCGGCCGCGCAATTGTCGGGCGGCGAGAGGGCGCGGTTGGCGCTGGCGCTGGCCACGCGTGACGCGCCGCATCTGCTGATCCTCGACGAGCCGACCAACCATCTGGACATCGACAGCCGCGCCGCGCTGAGCGAAGCGCTGAACGACTACACAGGCGCGGTGATCGTGATCAGCCACGATCGGCATCTGATCGAGGCCGTCGCCGAACGGTTGTGGCTGGTCTCGGACGGGACGGTGAAACCGTTCGACGGAGACCTTGAGGACTATCGCGCGCAAATCCTGACGAAGCCGGCACCCGCCGAGCGCTCCGAGCCGGCCGGCGCCAGCGGCAAGGGCAAACGGCGCGAAGCAGCGCAGCGCCGGGCTGAACTGGCCCCGATGCGCAAAAAGATCAGCGAACTCGAGGGCTTGATCGCAAAGGCGGAGAAAGTGATTCAGGCCATCGATGCCGAGTTCCTCAAGCCTGAAACGACGGCCAACGGCGCGCGCGTCACCGAACTGTCACGCAAGCGCGCCCAAGCCGAGGAAAAGCGGCTTGGCTGGGAAGACGATTGGTTGGCGTTGTCGGCCGAGTATGAAGATGCGGCAGGCGCCGACGCATGACGCCCGTCTGATGGTCGCATCCGGTCGCTGCGCCGACTAGGCGTCGTCGCCGCGCCCCCATTGCCGGGGTTCGGACTTGGGAGACTCAGGCTTGGCTGGCTCCGGCTCGCGATCGAGCGGAACACGCCGCCCGATATTGGACGTGGCCGGCCGGCCCGATTCCGGCTTGGCGGGCGTCTGCGATGCCGCCTGCCGCTTCCGGCCGCGGCGGCGCGAAAACACGATCATCAAGACCACGCCCAGCGCGATGAGCGCCCACGAGACCGGCGCAATGCGCGCATCGGACTGCGCGACGGCGGCCGTCAGGGTCATGTCGAGGTATGCGAGCGGGATGTCGGTTCGGTCGCCCTCGCCAAAGACGAAGTCATGGTTGCCATTGCCCAGCCCGGTGATCGCCGGCAGCTCAACGCGAAAGGTCTGCGGCGCTTGCGCATCCGGGCCGAACTCGGTCGCCTCACTTGCCAGTGTCACGACCTCGGCGGCAACGGTGCCTTCGGCGTTGTTGACCACAAGCGTCACAATCGTTGCTTCATCCAGGCGGGACGGCGGTGCCTGGCTGCTGCCGATCAGTGTCACCAGCAAAGGCTCGGCTGCCGGCGACAGCGACACATCGGCGATCGTGCGGTAGCCGCCAGCGGCGTCGAACACCCGATACGTGCCCAGTTCGATGTTGTTGTAGGTCGAAACCCAGATCGGATAGACCACCGCGCCGAGCAATCCGGCCAGGAGGCAGGCCAGTCCGACCCGCCGCATGGCCAGGGCCAGAACTCTCACAACCGGTCCCCTTTCACGCGGCCTTCTCCCAGCGTCCGTCCGGCGTCTGCCGGAAATACGCCAATCGGTGCCCGGCGGTCTTGAGCTGGCGCCATTGATCGCGGGTGGCCGAGACCGTTTGATCGTCATTGCCGTCGAACATGATCGCCACGCGGTCATATCCGTTCAGATCGTCGGGAGGCCGGGCACCGCCCAGTACGAACCGAACCGTTCCGCCATTCGGGTTGGCGTGCCCTGCCGTCACATAGACCGGTTGGGCCTCGGGATCATCACCATCGCGGCCGTGCGGCAGAAACGACACCGGCTCATACTCCCAAAGAAGCGCGTCGACATGCGCGCATGACGCCTCGTCCGGCACCTGGATGACAGTGCGCCATTGCCGCGCATGGGCCTTGTCCACCAGCGTCGGCAGCGCGGCGTCGAGCGCTGTCTCGGTCAAATGGTAGAAACTCACCTCGGTCATGATTGTCTCGTTGGGCCGGTCAAGCCTGCCGCCCGGGCACGTGCGCGGTCACGCCTCGTGATTGTCCCGAACCCATTGATCCAGAAGGCGCACGCCATAGCCGGACCCCCAGGATGTGTTGGTGTCGTCGGATGGCGAACCCATGGCGGTGCCCGCCACATCGAGATGCGCCCAGGGCGTTTCGCCGACAAAGCGCTTGAGGAACTGGGCCGCAGTGATCGAGCCGGCCATGCGACCGCCGACGTTCTTCATGTCGGCGAACTTGGAATCGATCATCTTGTCGTATTCATCGCCCAGCGGCATGCGCCAGACCTTCTCGCCCGTTTCAAGGCCGGACCTGGTCAACGCGTCGGCCAATGCGTCGTCATTGGCGAACATGCCCGCATGGCTTTTGCCGAGCGCGACGATGATGGCGCCAGTCAGCGTCGCCAGATCGATCATCGAGACCGGCTTGAACTCGGTGTTGCAGTAGTGCAACACGTCGGCCAGCACCAGCCGACCTTCGGCGTCGGTGTTGATCACCTCGATCGTCTGTCCGGACATCGACGTGACGATGTCGCCGGGACGCTGGGCGTTGCCGTCGGGCATGTTTTCGACCAAGCCGATCATGCCGATCGCATTGACCTTGGCGTCGCGGGCGGCAAGCGCATGCATCAGCCCGACCACGGCGGCCGCACCGCCCATGT
>CAZSFA010000073.1:0-14174 GCA_964606055.1 uncultured Oceaniradius sp.
GGTCTCTTGTCCCCTCTGCGGACCGTTCTGACTGTCGTTGCGACACGCGTTTCCCGTTCCGGACAAACGGGTCCAACCCGAACGACCGGTCCATGCAAAAACCGCATATCCACTGAAAACAACCGGCCGAAAACGCCACCGGGCGTGCGCGCCACGTCGCACAACCTTCATAAAAAGCGACTCGCCATGAGCGGTCAAGAGGTGGGGGAGGGCAAAAATGATGACCACTAGATATGGTGTGGCCGGGCCGTGGGATAACGGGGATATGTCTTAAAAATGTGTTAAGCGGGCTTTGCGCGCACCACCCGCGGCGCGGTGAGGGCAAAGCCAAGGGATTCGCCGGGCGCAGGGCCGCACCGGGCAAGCGCCGGGGTAGCATTGGCCGCCCTTTTCGGGCGCTGTGGCGATGGCGGCGCGATGGCCGGCGAACCGAATCGAAAAATGCGCGCGGGCGCGCTCAATCGTGGCGGTGGCGACCGCTGGCGACGACCGTGCAGCCGATTCCACCCGAGCGCGGGTCGAATCGGCTCTCGGACGCGGTTTTGCGCGCGGTGCCATGCGAGTGGGGCAGTTTCACACGCTGGCAGGCGGTTGCCGTCGCCCGACTGCCAAGGTTGGCGTTATGGTCGGCAGGCTGCGGGGCCGCGTCACATCAAGACGCGAACCATGCGCTCCTCGGATCGCCATGGTTGCGCTGGGTCCCGAACGGACCTCTACTCCCGAACCGGCAACCCGAGCGCCAGCGCCTCCGCGAACCCCTTGAAGAGCAGATCGATTTCAGAGTCTGGTCGCCCCCCTATCATCGCTCCGAAGAAGTTCACTGAAAATGAAACGTGCATCACCGCTGCGAACAGCAAATCGATATCAGTGTCCGGAGAGACCTTTCCGCGATCCTGCAACCGCGTGACGCGCTCGCGGAAGTTTCTGTCGGCCTTGCCATCCATATGATCGACCACCCGTTCGCGGAAGTGCGCATCAATGGCGGAGCGGCTGATGATCAGCCGGATGATTTCCTCATCCTTGAGGTCCTCATGCAGCTTGGCCCGCAGGTAGTTGTATATCTCGTCTTTGAGGGTCTCCTGCGGAGGATAGGACAATCCTCCTTGCCGCCGTGAGGCGGCGAATTGATCCGTAAGCGCGACCAGCAATCCCTCCTTGCCGCCGAAATACCGGCTGATCAGCGAGAGGTTTGCGCTTGCGGTTTCGGCGATTTCGCGCAAGCCCGCGCCGTCATATCCGCGCTGGGAAAACACGGTTCTGGCTGCGTCGAGTATCCGCGCCTCGGTCGCGGCGCGATCTTTCACGGAGGCCGTCGCCTTCTCATTTGTCGCAGTCGTGTGCATGTGAACACCCGTTTACATGACCCGTCTTCTGACGTAAAGAAAACAGGTGTTTACATTGGAAGCCAGGGGAGCCGCCAAATGGTCGGTCTCAAGCGCGCAGCCATAGTCGAGGCGATCACGCTTCTCGCCCTGTTCTGTGTTGCGATGCCGTTGAAATACTGGGCGGGCGTGCCGCAGGCCGTTTCGTTGATCGGCCCGATTCACGGGCTCGCGTTCATGGTCTTCGTCTGGTTCGTGATCCGGTCCGCGGCCGAAGGCCTGATCACATGGGGCGGGTGCGTGCGGCTCTTCATCGGCGCATTCATTCCCTTTGGCGGCTTTGTCAATGAGCGGTGGCTGCGCCGTCAACTCGAGGTTTCATGATGCTCTACGAACTCACGAAAGCCGCACACTTGGTTTCGCTGTTTGTATGGATTGGCGGCATGGTCGCGGTTGCGCTCGCGCTGAGTTACCACGCGGAAGCTCACATGGTCGCTTTGAAGGCGTACGACCGCGCCATAACGACCCCTGCGATGATACTGGCCCTGCTCTTCGGCATTGTGCTGGGTGTGCAGGGTGGATGGTTCACCTCCATGTGGCTGGGAATCAAGATCCTGCTCGTTCTCGGCCTGTCCGGCGTGCATGGCATGCTTGTAGGCAGGTTGCGCCGCGCGATCGCGGACAGTCCTTATGATCCTGGGCATGGCGGACGAGGGTTTCTGCCTGCCGGACTGGTGTTGTTGACACTGATCGTTCTTCTCGCGACTACGAAACCATAGTGTCCCGACGGTTCCTGCACGACCGACCGGCCAAGTGCCGTGCGGCAGCAGGGCCCGCACAGAGGCAACTGGTTGCATTCAACACGGAGCAGCGTTCAGTCCACCTGCCGCACCATGTCATCAGGATCCCGGGTGTCAGGGCCGAACAGCGTTCCCGTCCGCGCGGCGAACCGGCGCCTGAACGGTGCGATGGTCCCGTGGGTGTGAGACCATCGCGCGCGTCCAGGCCGCCGGTTTTTGGTTGGTTGGCCGGTCAGGCCGGGGTTGGCTCGGCAAGCAGTTCGGCGAGGTTTTCCAGGCAGATCTCGAAGCCTTCGGCGGCCGGCATTGCACCATCGCGCGCTTCCTGCGACGAGTAGGTGCTGGTCAGCACCAGCAGCGTGCCGCCGTCCTTTGCCTGGAACTCGACCGTGTTGATCACTTCGCCGCCGGTCCAGTCCTCGTCCCAGTTTTCGGTGGCCTTGATGAAGTTGGGTGGGTCGAGTTCGACCCATGTGCCACGCATCACCATCCCGGCAGGGTCGGGGCTTTCCCAGACATACTTGAACGCGCCGCCCTGTCTGAAGTCCGACGTGACCTCCTTGAGCGGGCTGTCGGGCGTCGAGAACCATTTCAGCATCATGTCCGGGTCGGTATAGGCCTTGAAGACGTTCTCGGGCCTTGCGGCGAAAAACCGTTCATAGCGGACGGTGTTTTCCGTCGGTGTGGTGACCTTCAATTTGCTCATTTGGCGGGGCTCCTTGTGAATTGCTTGTCGAGGTGGTCGAACAGCCACTCCATGCCCTTGCGGCGGCTTGCGGCGTCGTCATTGCCGTCGAGGAATGCGCCGTGTTCGGTGAAGATCATGCGGGTGGCATCGCCTTGGGCGGCGAATGTGACGGTTGCCAGCGAGGCCGACAGGCGCGTTTCGCCCTTCATCATCGAATAGGCCATGACGATCCGTTCGCCGGCGACGATGTCCATGAAGACGGTCTCATTGGCGAGCACGGAGCCATCGTCATGGCGCCATCGGCCGTGTTCGCGGCCGCCGACGCGAAAATCGACCCCATAGTCCAGCGTGGTCCATTCGGGGCCGTCGCTGTCGACGAACCAGCGGCGCTTCTTTTCGGTATCCGACCACAAATCGAACACGCGGTCCGGTGGCGCGGCGATGGTGCGCTCGATGGTGAAGGTTTCGTGGCTGACGCTGCGTTCGGTCATCTCGTCCTCACAGGGTCCTGGCGAGTGTTTCAAGCTGCGAAATGCAGGTGTTCCAGCCGCCCTCGAAGCCCATGTCCTCGTGCTTCTTGCGCGCGTCGACGTCCGCGTGTTTGACGCGCGCGATGTAGAGCGTGCCGCCGTCCGGCGTGTCGGTCATGATGATCTCGACGGTCATGAACGGCTCGGCGTTGGGCCGAAATCCGGCCGCGAGCGCATCGGTGAAGACGAAGCGGTGGCCGGGCTCGACGATCAGGAAACAGCCCTCGGAGCGGAATTTCTCGCCCTCAGGTCCGATCATCTCTGAATCGAACGCGCCGCCGGCCCGCATGTCGAGCACGTGCACCTTGGTCTTCCATGGCGCCGGGGCGTACCATTTCTCATGCAGGGCCGGTTCGCTCCAGCAGCGCCAGACCGATGCGCGGGGCGCCTTGAGCCGGCGCTCGATCATCAGATCGCGTTCGGGATCGAAATCGTCAGTCGTCATCGGTCGGGTTCCCCGCGGTGTTTTCGGCGTTCTTCTCCATCTCCATGACGAGCGCATCGAGACGGTCGAAACGCGCCTCCCAGATCGCGCGCTGGCGTTCGAGCCATGTCTGCGCGCGGCTGAGCGGCTGCGCCTCGATGTTGACCATGCGCACGCGGCCCTGCTTGCGCGTCGAGATCAGGCCGGCCGTCTCCAGCACCTTCAGATGCTGGGTGAAGGAGGGCAGGGCCATGTCGTGCGGCGCGGCAAGGTCGGAGACGCTGGCCGGGCCCCGCATCAGCCGTTCGACGACGGCGATCCGGGTGGGATCGGCAAGGGCGGAAAAGAGCTGGTCGAGCTGGGTGTCTGTTTGGTTAGGCATAAGCCTAAGTATCACGGCGCGCTGATGCGCGTCAAGACACTTAGGTTGAAGCCTTAGCTTTGCTTGGTTCGGTGCCGGTCCCGCGTCAGGCGGCGCGCTCCCGGCCGCCGATGGCGAAGGCGGCGATGACGGTCTTCAGGTCCGGTTCGTGCACCTGGCGCACCGCCTCGGCGCAGCGCATCCAGCGGCGGTCGCGCTGGCCTTTCTCGGGCCAGTCGTCGGCCAGCCGCGTCAGGGCCATGGCGTGCACGGAAACGCCGATGGTCTCGCTGGCTCCGTCCGCGTCGAACTTGTCATAGCTGTACTGGCCGATCGGTTGGGCCGACGCCATCACGCCCTCGGCGCCGGCTTCCTCCCATGCCTCGCGCGCGGCGGCCTCGGCCCGGTCCTCGCCCGGTTCGATCCAGCCCTTGGGCAGGATCCAGCGGCCGGTGCCGCGGCTGGTGACCAGCAGGACCTCGGTGATGCCGTCATTGTCGCGCCAGATGAGGGCTGCGACCTGGTCGCAGTCGGCGGCCGCATTGGCCGGCGCGCCGGAAAAGGCGCGGCGCAGCCGGGCAAACAGGCGGCTCATGGCGGAAGGTTGGGGCATTTGGGTCCTTGGGCAGGCGAATCGCAGGCACCAACCTAGCGCGGCGCGGTGACACCCATGCCATGCAAAATGGGCGCGGTTGTGGATAGCATGACGGGTGGCTCAGTTCGGCCGGGCGCGCGCGGCCAGAACGAGGGCGATGGCGAAGGCGACCGCGCCGACTGCGAACCACAGGCCGGGAAAGTCGAGCGTCGGCGGTTTGGCCGCCACCTGCGCCAGCACGAGCGAGGCGAGCAGCGGCCCGAAGATGATCGCCAGCGCGTTGACCGATTGCAGCGTGCCCTGCAACTGGCCCTGCCGTTCGGCGTCGACGCTCTTGGAGGCGATCGCGGTCAGCGCCGGGCCGCCAAGGCCGTTGCCAAGCACCAGGATCGCGATCAGCGGATAGACCATCCAGCCCTGGTCGGCGAAGGCGTAAAAGACCAGCGACACGAAGGAGATGGCGAACCCGGCAATCACCGTGCGCCAGTCGCCAATGATCCGCACGACCGGCCCGACCAGAAGGCCCTGCACGATGAAGTACATGACACCGACAAAGGCCAGCGACCAGGCGGCGTCCCGCACCGTCCAGCCGAAGCGGAACTCTGTGTAGAGCACCCATGTCGCCTCAAGGCCGCGCTGGGCGATGGCGGTGATCAAAAGCGCGATCAGAAGCGGCATCAGCGCCGGAAACGAGCCGATCTTGCGGATTGAGGCGACCGGGCCGGCCTCGCGCCACTTTGGCGTGGGATTGCGGCTGTCGTCGGTGATGGTCTCCGGCAGCATCAGCCAGGCAAAGCCAAGGTTGAGCGTTGCCAGCCCGGCCGCCGCCCAGAACGGCAGGCGGATGTCGATGCCGCCCAAAAGCCCGCCGAGCAACGGGCCGAGGATGAAGCCAAGGCCGAAGGCGGCGCCGATGAAGCCGAAGTTGCGGGCGCGCTCGTCGGGGCTGGAGATGTCGGTCATGTAGGCGGTGGCGACCGGGATCGTCGCGCCCATGATACCGCCCACGAGCCGGGCAAAAGCGAGCCAGATCAGGTTGGGCGCGAGCGCCGCGAACACATAGTCGATCGCAAGACCGGTCAGCGAGACCAGCAGCACCGGCCGGCGGCCATACTTGTCCGACAGCATGCCGATCAGCGGGGCGAACAGGAACTGGGCGACCGCGTAGATCGAGCCGATCACCGCATAGGCGGCGGCGGCTTCGGAGACCGCGCCCGACCCCATCGACTGGATCAGTTCGGGCAGGATCGGCCAGGCAAGGCCGACGCCCGTCATGTTGATCAGGATCGTCGCCAGAATGACGGCGCGGGCGCGGTTCCTTTCAACGTCTTTGGGGCGCGGCGCCGATGCATCCATGGCTGAGCCCCGTGCCGCTTCGTCGGGTCCTAGCCCTTGCCGGCGCCGGCAATCGGCTCTTGATAGGTGAAGCCCAAATCCCAGGGAAAGAAGATCCAGGTGTCCTGGCTGACCTCTGTGATGAAGGTGTCCACCTGCGGCCTGCCCTTGGGCTTGGCGTAGACGGTGGCGAAATGGGCCTTGGGCATCATCGCGCGGACCAGTTCGGCGGTTTTGCCCGTGTCGGTCAGATCATCGACGATGAGCACGCCGTCGCCGTCATCTTCCAGCAGGCCGGGCGCGATGGTCTTGAGCACCGCGATCTGCCCCTGCGTGTCATATTCGTGATAGGAGGCGACGCATACCGTCTCGATCACCCGGATTTCCAGTTCGCGGCTGATGATCGCCGCCGGCACCAGCCCGCCGCGCGTGATGGTGACGATCGCCTTCCATTGCTTGCCGACCGAGGCAACACGCCAGGCGAGCGCCCTTGCGTCGCGGTGGAACTGGTCCCAGGAAACTGGAAATGACTTGTCCGGCAAGGCCATGCACGGGGCTCCCAATCAGCGCTCGACGTGAAGCGGTCAGTTAGCGGGGCGGGCAGGTGAAGGCAAGCGGGGCCCGGCCGTTGGCTGGGGATGGCAGGCGCGCTCTGGGCGGTTGCCCGATCAATCGCGCGTCGCGATGAACGCGCCGACGCCGACCAGCACCCCGCCGGACACCGTTTTCAGCGCCCGCGCATGGGCAAGGCCGCGTGTCAGGCGCAGCGCCCTGCCGGCCGCGAGGGCATAGGCGGTCTTGACGCCGCCGACGGCGATGATCGTGATCATGGCGACGGCTGCGACATCCCATGCCGACAGGTTGCCCAGATCGACGAAGGCCGGCAGCAGGCTGGCATAGAATACGATCGCCTTGATGTCGCCGAGCGTCAGCAACAGGCCCGACAGGAAACTGACCGGCACACGCGCGGTCCATGCGCCGAACGATGCTGGCGGAGCGGCAGACTGCGGGCCGCGCCGGGCGCTGCGGATCAGGCCGACCCCGAACCAGACCAGATAGGCGGCGGCCAGGTATTTGATGACGACGAAGAAGGTGCCCATCTGCTGCGCCAGCGCGGTCATGCCCAAAATGGCGATGGTCATGAGCACGAGATCGCCGGCGACGACGCCCATCGCGCCGGCAACGCCGTTGCGCGTGCCAAAGGCGGTCGATTGGGTGACGACCAGCAGCACGCTGGAACTTGGCAGCGCGGCCAGAACGCCCATCAGCGCAAACAATGCGATCGAATCGACCAGCGTCATCAATGTCGCCACTCAGCAGGAACCGGAATGGGCAAGGATGAAATGCGCAGTCAGCGCGGGCAAGGCACGGGCGGGGCCGATCGGTTCTGTCGCCCCGCCCTTGTCGCGCGGCTATGCCGTTTCAGCTTGTGTCAGCCAGATGAGACCGAACAACAGCAGCGCGGCCGATGCGGCGCAGGCGAGCGTGCGCACCGTGTTCCAGAATGTCCAGCGCGGCACATAGCTGGCCGTCCAGTAGTCGCGCGTTGCCTCGGCCGCCGGGTCCATGCCGGCAAGCGCTTCATTCATCGGCACGTTGAACACGACGGTGACGCCAAAGCAGCCGATCAGGTAGATCAGCGCGGCGACAACGATCAGCGTGGCCGCCGGCCCGCTCAACTGGAGCAGGCCATAGCCGGCGATCACCAGCGAGAGCGCGGCCATGCCCAGAAACAGCGTCATGAAGACCCATCGGAACACTTCGCGGTTGATGACCTGCATCGCCTCGACACCGCCAACGCCGCTGGTATGGGCCAGCGCGCGCATGATGAAGTCGGAGAAAGCGAGGAAGACGCCGCCGACCAGCGCATAGGCGAGGATGGCGAACTGGATGAGAAAGAAGATGTAGACGGGCATATCAGGCTCCCTGAGCGTGTGGGGGTGCAGGGAGGCGCGTCGCCTCCCAAAACGGTTGGGGTGGTCAGGCGGCCGTGGACCAGGCGCCCGCCCTGGCCGCGTTCATGGCGAACCGGGCAAAGTCGCGCGGCGGCCGGCCAAGCGCGCGCATGACGCCGTCGGCAAGGTGCGCGTTGCGGCCGTCCAGCGTTTCGCGGGCGATGGCGGTGAAGACATCGGCGACGAAAGCGCCGCCTGAGCGCGCCACATTGGCGTGGAAATCCTCAAAGGTGATCGGAACATGCCGGATCGGCCGGTTGATGGCGCGCGACAGTTCGGTCGCCATCTCGGCAAAGGACATCAACCTTGGACCCGTCACCTCGTAGAGTTGGCCGGCGTGGCCGTCCCGGGTTAGCGCGGCGACCGCGACATCGGCGATGTCGTCGATGTCGATGATCGGCTCGCAGATGTCGCCACCGGGCATCGGCAGCACGCCGCCCATCACCGGGTCGCGCAGATAGCCTTCGCTGAAGTTCTGGGCGAACCAGGCCGAGCGCACGATGGTGAAGGCGACGCCCGAGTTGCGCACCACGTCCTCGCCGAGCCGGGCATGGTGTTCGCCGCGGCCCGACAGAAGGACGAGGTGGCCGACGCCTTCCCGTTTGGCGACCGCGCACAGCGCGTCAAGCTTTTCGACCGCGCCGGGAAAGGCAAGGTCCGGGAAATAGGTGACATAGGCCGACGCGGCGCCGGCCAGCGCGGGGGCCCAAGTATCCGGCGTCTCCCAGTCGAAGGCGACGGGTGCATGGCGCGAGGCGCGGCGGACGGCGTGGCCGCCGCGTTCGAGCCTGTCGGCGACGCGCACGCCGGTCTTGCCGGTGGCGCCGATGACGGTGATGGGTTGGGTGTGCATGGGTCTGTTTCCTGGCTTGATGAGACCGCCAAGGATTAGGTGGGGCCGGACGCACCGGTCTTGACCGTGCGCGCCAGTTGGTTGACCGAAAATGCCAGAGGGCCGTCAGCGGGCGGATCGGGTCTTGCGGTAGCTGGCCGGCGTCCGCCCGACCCAGCGCTTGAAGGCGCGGGTGAACGAACTCTGCTCGGAAAACCCGGTCAGAAACGCGATCTCGGCGAGCGAATATCGCTCGTCGCGCAGCAACCCCTCGGCCAGTTCGCGCTGGGTCGCCTCGGTCAGCGATTGGAAACTCATGCCATGGTCGGCCAGACGCCGGTGAAACGAACGGACGCTCATGCCCAGATTGCGCGCGACATCGGCCATCTTCGGCGGCCCCTCGCTCAGCGACCGCGCGATGGTGTCGCGCGTTCGTGCCTCGATCGACTGGTCGTCGCCCAACTGGCGCAGTTCGGCGTCCAGATGCGAGACGAGGAACTGGGTGATCCCCTCATCGCCAAGAAGGTTCGGGCGCGCGAGCGCGTCGTGCCCGATCAGAAGCGCATCGAGATCGGAACCGAAGTGCACCGGCGCGCCGAAATACGCCTCATGATGGTCGAGCGTGCGGGGAGGAGGGTGCTTGAAGTGCACTTCAAGCGGGGCGAACGGCCCCGAACTGACCTGCCGGCTGATCGACACCGCGCTGGCGAGCGTTGCCTCATTGGACAGGCGCAGGCCCAGGCGGCGCGGGCCGGCCCGGTGCAGGATGAACAGCATGGCGCCGTCGGCCGGGCGCAGTTCGTATTCCACCACGCTGGTCCAAAGGCGCGCATAGCGGGCAACGCGCGAAACCGAGCCCATCAGGTCGGGCGCCGCCTTCCACGCAAGGCCGAGCGCGCCGTACTCGTCGCAGCGCATCGACTGGCCGGTCCGCAACGGCAGGTCGATCATATCCATCTGCCCGGCCATGCGCTCTATCAGCGCGTAGTACGCGGTGTCGGCGAGCATGACCTTGGGGTCCCATACGCCATCCGGATCGAGGCCGACCGATGTCAGTAGCGCCCGCGCGTCGACCGCCGCACCCGCCGCGGCCACCATTTTTCTGGCAAACAGTGACGTGACATATCCCATGTGCGATCAGTCTAGGCGGTTTGGCCGCAACGTCCATGTTTGACGGGTGTCGTCCGATCGACCCGTCCAGCATCGCGAACCGGGAGGCACGATCATGACGAGCTACCATCTTGACGCGTCATCGACCGATCTCGCCGCGCTTGGCAAGCGGCTTGAGACCACCGACCTGATTCCCAGCCAGATGCCGTTGCTGGACGGGCTGGACGGTGCGCTGGCGGCCTTCCAGGCCGGCGGCGTGCACACGCTGGCCGACCTTCGCGCCGCGCTCAAATCGCCCAAGGGCTTGGCGGCGCTGGCTGCCGAAACGGGCATCGATCCGGCCTATCTGCGCCTGCTCCGGCGCACCATTGACGGGTTCTTTCCAAAGCCCAGACCGCTGAATGACTGGGACTGGCTGCCCGATCCGGTCGCCGGTGGCCTCAAGGCGGCGGGCATTGCCAACACGCGGCAGTTGTTCGAGGCGGCATCTGACGGACCCGAAACGCTTGCGCGCGCGATTGGCGTTGATGTCGCGGCGCTGGCCGAGGCGGTCGCGATCGCCGATCTCTGCCGCATCCAGTGGGTCAGCCCGAATTATGCAAGGGCGCTGGTGGCTGCGGGCGCCACTACGCCGGCCCGCGTCGCGGCCACCGATCCCGACGCCCTTTGCGCCGCGCTCGAGAAGGCCAATGCGGGCGCGCGGTTCTACAACGGCAAGGTCGGGCGGCGCGACGTCGGGCGCCTCGTGGCGGCGGCCGCCTACGTGCCTTGAGCGGCCGCGCTACCGGCTGCCGGGCAGGCCGCCAAAGCCATCCCAGGCGTCGGCGACCATGTAGCCGCAGTCGACGGGCAGGGCGACGCCGGTGATCGCCGAAGACAAGTCACAGGCGAGAAAGGCCACCGCATGGGCCACTTCGTCCGGCTCGACCAGCCGGCCCAGCGCACCCATGTGTTCAAGGCCGTCGGTCGTCGCATAGCCGGCTGCGACGGCCAGATCGGTTGCCGGCGTCTTGGTGTAACCCGGCGCGACGGCATTGACGCGAACGCCGCTTGCGGCCCACTCGGCCGCCAGGACCTGGGTCAGGTTGATGATGGCGGCCTTCGATGGACCGTAGGCACGCAAAGGGCCGGGTCGCAAACCCGTCACGGATGCGATGTTGACGATCGCGCCGCTTCGGCGGCGCGCCATGCCCATGCCGGCTTGTCGGCAGCACAGATAGGTGCCGCGCAGATTGGTGGCGATGACGCGGTCCCATTCCTTGTCGCGCGCCTGTTCGATCGGCAGCGGCCGCTCGAGTATTCCGGCAGAGTTGACCAGCACGTCGATCGCGCCGAGCCGGTCCTCGACGCGCGCAAATGCCTGTTCAACCGAATCCGTATCGGTGGCATCGAAGGAGAGGTGCTCCAGACCCTCGATTTCGGTGTCCAGTCGGGCCCGGTCGAGAACCGCCACGCGGGCACCGCACGCGTGAAGCAGTCGGGCGGTTGCCAGGCCAATGCCGCTTGCGCCCCCGGTCACCGCGGCAACCTTGCGCCTGAGGTCTATCTCAACCAATGCGAAAAAGCCTTGCTTCGACGCGCGTATGCGTCCTCATAGGTTGATGCCGTCAAAACCGTCAACACCTGTTCGCCCCTCCACAAAGCCGGCGGTTGTCGTGACGGGCGCTTCGTCCGGCATCGGCCGCGAACTGGCCCGCTGCGCGGCAAGGGACCATGACGCGGTGCTGCTGGTCGCGCGGTCCGCCGATGCATTGGCCGAACTGGCCGGCGAACTGGACCCTGAAATGGCCGAGGCGGCATGGCTGTGCGCCGATCTTGCCGCGCCGGACGCGGGCGATCGCATCGAGGCGGCGCTGTTCGAGCGCGGCTGGCACTGCGAGATCCTGATCGCGGCCGCCGGGCTTGGGCATGTGGGGCCGGCATGGCGAATCGACCGGACCGATCAGTTGGCAATCGTTGACGTCAACGTGCGCGCGGTGACTGATCTGGCCGTGCGTTTCCTCGCCGGGATGACCGCCCGGGGGAGCGGCGGTCTTCTGTTCGTCGGCTCGGTTTCCGGCTTCGTGCCGGGGCCGAACATGGCGGTGTATTTCGCCTCGAAGGCCTACATCCATTCGCTGTCGATGGCGCTGCGCGCCGAAGCGCGGAGCCGTGGTGTCAACGTGACCTGCCTGGCGCCGGGCTTCGTCAAGACGCCGTTCCTGGAAGCCTCGGGTCTGCGCCCCACGCGTCTGCGCAAGCTGTTGCCGTCGATTTCTGCCGCCGACGCCGCGTCCATCGGTTGGCGGGGCTTCAAGGCGGGGCGTGCGGTCGTCGTGCCGCACTTGACGGCCAAGACGGTCGCCGCCATTGCGCCCCTGCTGCCCACCGGTCTGGTTACGCGGCTGATTGGCCGGCTGCAAAAACCAACCGAATGAGAAGGCGCCAGCGGGCGCGGATCGCCAATGCGCCGGGTGCAAACCGTTGATCCACGATGCTCCTTTGGCGCGGAGTTGACGCCGGCTGCGCAAGGGCGTCTATGTCGGCGCAAGGGCCTGTCGGAAACGCGAACATGCCGCAATGCGGAGCGTTCATGGCAGCGTCGTTGCGGCGGGTAGGCTGATATGGACGCTGTATCGAAAGACGCGCGCCTTGCGCTCCTCAGGCAGTATGGCGGCTTCGCGGTGGCCTATTCGGTGACCGTTCAGCCGCGGCTTCGCTATTTCGGCGATGATCGCGGGTATCTGGCCTATGCCAGGGTCGCCGGGACCGACTTCGTGCTGGCCGATCCGATCGCGGCGCCCGATGCGCATGAAGCGTTGATCGATGCCTTCCTCGCCGAACACAACGATGTCGTCTTCTGCCAATCGTCGCGGCGCACCGCGAAAATCCTGTCGAGCCGGTCGTTCCGGATCAACGAGTTCGGCAGCGAGAACATCGTCGATCTTCAGACCTTCGCCTTCAGCGGGCCGAAGCTGCGCAGTTTCCGCACGGCGGCCAACCGGCTGGCGCCGCAGGGCTACACGGTGCGCGAACTGGCCTTTGCCGACCTCGACCGCGCAACGGTGCGGGCGATTTCGGATCGCTGGCGCAGGACGCGGGTCGCCGCCGGCGGCGAAATGCGCTTTCTGGTGCGGCCGGTCGTGCTCGACGATGAACCGGGCGTGCGCAAGTTCTTCCTGTTCAACGGGCAGGGCGAGCCGGAGGGCTTTGCCTTCTTCGATCCGGTCTACAGGGACGGCCGGGCGGTGGGGTATCTGTCGGCCACCCGGCGCTGGCTGCCCTCGACCGACCCGCTGGCCGCCTATTTCCTGGTGCGGGCCGCCGTCGAGACGTTCCAGTCCGAGGGCGTGGACAGTCTGTATCTGGGCCTTTCGCCCTTTCACCGGATCGAGGACAAGACGTTCGAGAAGGACTGGCTGACGCGGCGCGGCTTCCGCTTCATCTACACCAACGCCATCACCAACCGTTTCATCTATCCCAGCCAGTCGCTCGCCAGGCACAAGGCGATGTATGGCGGGGCGGTGCGGCAGACCTATTTCGCGTTCAACACGACGCCCAGCCTGCCGCGCCTTTTGAAGCTGCTCTGGCTGTGTCGGTACTCGCGCTCGGGCTGAGGTCGGCGCGGGCGCCGACGGGGTGCCTCCGCCGGACGGCTACGGCCGCTGCCCGAGCGTTTTCAGCATCGCCCGCGCATCGTCCATCGCCGCTGCGAGCGCGCCGTCGTCGGCCGAGCGGATGACGATTTGCGCCCAGTGCCGGCCGTTCTCATGGCGCGGGTAGGAGCCGATCATCGTCTCCGGATGCGCCTTCTGGATGGCGGCGAGCGGCCCGCCGATGTCGCCTTCGCCGAAATCGGTGTCGATGGAGGCGGTGCGCAGGCGCCGGCCCGACCGCAGCTGCGGCAGCACATTGTCGAGCATGGCATGGAAGATCGAGGGCACGCCGGCCATCACGTGCACGTTTTCGACGATGAAACCGGGCGCGGCGGTCAGCGGATTGTCGATCAGCGTGACGTCATCGGGCATCATCGCCATGCGCTTTCGCGCCTCGGTGAAGGTCTGGCCCAGTGCATGGTAATGCCCGGCCAGGATCGCCATGGCCTGCGGGTTCGGCCCGAACGGCCGGCCGAAGGCGCGGGCGATCGCCTGGGCGGTGATGTCGTCGTGGGTGGGGCCGATGCCGCCGGAGGTGAAGACATAGTCGTTGCGCGCGCGCAACGCGTTGACCGCTTCGATGATCG
>CAZSFA010000074.1:0-13950 GCA_964606055.1 uncultured Oceaniradius sp.
TCACGACATGGCAACCAGCGGTTGGGTATGCAATTGGGGAGGATAGATGGTGCCCAGAAGAGGACTCGAACCTCCACGGCCTTGCGGCCACTGGCACCTGAAGCCAGCGCGTCTACCAATTCCGCCATCTGGGCACGAAATCGAGCCGTCGCATACGGTGTCCCACACGGGGTGTCAACCAGCCTGCATTGACCCGCCGCCCGTGTGGGGCTAGCTCGGCCCCGACATCCTTCCAGCGGAAACACGCGCCCATGCTCACCGTCGTCGGCTCCATCAATCTCGACCTGATCGCCCGCGTCGAACGCCTGCCCGCGCCCGGCGAGACGGTGTCCGGCGTCGGCTATGCCGAAGCGCCCGGCGGCAAGGGCGCCAACCAGGCGCTGGCCGCGCGCCGCGCCGGTCATCAGGTCGCCATGGTCGGCGCGACCGGAACCGACGCCAATGCGGCCGGGGCGCTGGCGCTGCTGCGGCAAAGCGGCATGGACCTTGGCCGCGTCGCGCCGCTGGCGACCGAGCCGACCGGCGTCGCGTTGATCCTCGTCGATGCCTTGACCGGCGAAAACCAGATCGCCGTGGTTCCGGGCGCCAACGCGCAGGTGCTGGCCGATGGCGCGCCGCCACCTCTGACATCCGAATGCGCGCTGCTCCTGCAGATGGAAATCCCGGACGCCGCGATCGCTGCCGCGCTTGCGGCGGCGCGTCAGGCCGGCGCGACAAGCTGGCTCAACATCGCGCCCTACCGGTCGGGCGCGGTCGCCCTTGCGCCGCTCGCCGATGTCGTGATCGTCAACGAGACCGAATGCGCCGCGCTCGCGGCCGGCCTGGGCATCGACGCCACCGGGATTGAGCACCAGATCGAGGTCATGCGCGGCGGGATCGGCGCGACGATCGTCGTCACGCTGGGCGCCGACGGCGCGCTGGCGGCGACCGAAACCGGCATCGTGCGCGCGTCATCGCCCCGGATCGAGCCGATCGACACGGTCGGTGCCGGTGACACGTTCTGCGGCTATCTGGCGGCCGCCCGCGCCGAAGGCATGGACTGGCAGGCCGCGCTGGATCTGGCCTGCCGCGCGGGGGCGCTTGCCTGCCTGACACCGGGCGCGCAGCCGTCCATTCCCGACCGCGCCGCCGTCGACGATTTCAAAGCGTCGCCAGCCGCTCGGTGATCAGCGCGAAATAGCCGTCCGCATCGATGTCGCGCAGCACATGGGCGTTGGCGGGCTTGCCGGTCATCCCCCACCAGTCCACCACCGTCATCCCCATGGTCAGCTCGGAGCCGGTTTCGATCGCCACATGGCAGTCGCGTCCGGCAAACAGATCGGGCCGGACCAGCCATGCGATCACGCAAGGATCGTGCAGCGGGCCGCCATCGGTGCCGTATTTGTCCTCGTCATAACGCTCAAAGAAGTCGATCCACGCCGCCGCGGCGTCGCAGACCGGCGTGCCCACGGCCTTGAGCGCTGCGACCCGCGCCTGCATGGTCAGCGCCTTGTGCGTCACATCGAGCGGCGCCATCACGACCGGAACGCCCGATGCGAAGACGGTGTGCGCCGCGTGCGGGTCGACATAGATGTTGAACTCCGCCGCCGGCGTCGTGTTGCCACCCTCGAAGAACCCGCCGCCCATCAGCACGATCTGCCTGATCATGGGCGCGATGTCGGGCGCGCGGATCAGCGCCAGCGCGATGTTGGTCAGCGGGCCCAGCGGGCACAGCGTGACATCGCCATCGGGCCGCGCGCGCACCGTCTCGATGATGAAGTCGACAGCGTCCTTGTCCTGCAGTTCCATGGTCGGCTCGGGCAGATCGGGCCCGTCAAGGCCGGTCTTGCCGTGCACATATTCGGCGGTCACCAGATCGCGCATCAGCGGCCGCGCCGCGCCGGCAAAGACCGGAACGTCCGTGCGCCCTGCCAACTCGCACACGATGCGCGCATTGCGCGATGTCAGCGCCAGCGGCACGTTGCCGGCGACGGCGGTGATCCCGAGAACGTCGAGTTCGGGGCTTGCCAGCGCCAGCAGGATGGCGATTGCGTCGTCCTGGCCGGGGTCGGTATCGATGATGATGGAACGGCGTTCGCTCACGCTATCCTCCGCGTTTGCTTGAAATCACCGCGCCCCGTCATCATAACAGATGCAGCGGGGAACGCCGCCATGGGTTCGCCGCCGCGCGCCGGAAATGCAAGGCCTTTCGGGCGACCGTCGCTTGATAGAGGACGAAAAGGACCGCGCCATGACCCGTATGACGACGCTGTCGAGCCCGCTTTTGGTGGGATTTGAGGCCATCGAGAAATCGCTCGAACGCGTGGCCAAGTCCGGCGACGGATATCCGCCCTACAACATCGAGCGCGTGACCGCCGCCGACGGCCAGGTGACGCTGCGCATCACGCTGGCGGTGGCCGGCTTTGCCATCGACGATCTGGAAATCACCACCGAGGAAAGCCAGCTTGTCATTCGCGGCAAGCGTGCCGAGGCCGACGATCCGGCGCGCGAGTACCTGCATCGCGGCATCGCGGCCCGTCAGTTCCAGCGTGCCTTCGTGCTCGCCGACGGCATGCGCGTGATCGGGGCCGAACTCGAAAACGGCCTTTTGATGATCGACCTCGACCGGCCGCAACCCGAGCGTCTGGTCCGCAAGATCGACATCACCGCGCGCCGCTGACGCGCGCACCGCCGGCATTTCGCCAAACACCCGTCACCGAAGCGTCACCGGAATGTGAGCATCGGTGACCATCGGTTTATTGACCCGGCCCGTCCGTGCATGATGTGTGCTTGCAACCCGCAAGATTGCCGGAGAACACTGCCGTGATGAAAGCCTCTCGCCTCGCCGCATTGCCGATTGTCATGGCGCTCGCCGTTCCGGCCGCGCTTGCCGATCCCGACCCGGACGATTGGGAGGCCGTGCTGGACGAGGCGCGCGGCCAGACCGTTTACTGGAACGCCTGGGGCGGCTCGACCCAGATCAACGGCTACATCGCATGGACCGGCGAACAGCTCAGCGAACGGCACGGCATCGATCTGGTGCATGTCAAGCTCGAGGACACGGCGACGGCCGTCTCCACCGTCGTGGCCGAGAAAGCCGCCGGCCGCAACGCGGGTGGTTCGATCGACCTCATCTGGATCAACGGCGAGAACTTCGCCTCGATGAAGCAGCAGGACCTTCTGTTCGCGCCGGACTGGACGACGCGGCTGCCCAACTGGCGCTATGTCGACCACGAGACCAAGCCGACGATCACCGTCGATTTCACCCTGCCGACCGACGGGCTCGAATCGCCCTGGGGCATGGCCAAGCTGGTCTTCTTCCACGACAGCGCGCGCACCGATGCGGCCGATCTGCCCGATGACGCCGATGGTCTGCTGCAATGGGCCAAGGCCAATCCCGGGCGTTTTTCCTATCCGCAGCCGCCGGACTTCGTCGGGTCGAGCTTTCTCAAGCAGATCCTGATCGAAAAGGTCGAGGACGCATCCGTCCTGCAGGCGCCGGTCGTCGAGGCCGAGTTCGAGGCCGTCGTCGCGCCGCTGTTTGCCTATCTCGATGAACTGCATCCGCATCTGTGGCGCAGCGCGCGTGCCTTTCCGCGCGACTATCCGTCGATGAGCCAGCTTCTGGCTGATGGCGAACTCGACATCACCTTCGCCTTCAACCCCGCCGAGGCCTCCAACGCGATCGCCAACCAGCTTCTGCCCGACACCGTGCGCTCGTTCACCTTTTCGGGCGGCACGCTCGCCAACACCCATTTCGTTGCGATCCCCTACAATGCAAACGCCAAGGCAGGCGCGCTGGTGGTCGCCGACTTCCTGATCTCGCCGGAGGCGCAGGCGCGCAAGCAGGACCCCAATGTGTGGGGCGATCCGACCGTTCTGGCGATGGACAAACTGTCCGATGCCGATCGCGCACTGTTCGACGCGCTTGATCTGGGCATCGCGACGCTGCGCCCCGACGAACTGGGCCCGGCGTTCGAGGAACCGCATCCGACCTGGCTTGCCGCCATCGAGCAGAAATGGGCCGCCCGCTACGGCGTCGGCAACTGATGGACCGGTGAGGCGTCCGCCTCGAACCGGCCTCCGCTGATGCTCCGCCTCGCCCCGCCGCTGGCGCTCGTCGTCCTCTCCGTGCCCCTGGCCTTCGGGCTTTTGGGCACGGTGCTGCCGGCATTTGGCTACCTGCCGGCGCTCGGCGGCCAGCACCTGACGCTCCAGCCCTTTGCCGAACTGTTCGCCCGGCCCGGCATCTGGAAATCGGCGTTTCAGGCGATGATGATCGGCCTGGTGTCGACCGCGATCTCGGTGATGATGGTCGCCGGCTTTGTCTGCGCCTGGTACGGCACGCGCGCCTTTCGCCTGATCCAGCATCTGGTCTCGCCGCTGCTGGCCGTCCCACATGCGGCCGCCGCCTTCGGCTTTGCGTTCATGATCGCGCCGTCGGGCTATCTGGCCCGGCTGTTTTCCCCGTGGGCGACCGGCTGGGAGCGCCCGCCCGACCTGCTCGTCGTCAACGACCCCATGGGACTGGCGCTGATCGCCGGCCTCGTCGTCAAGGAGGTGCCGTTCCTGCTGCTGGTCACACTGGCCGCGCTGCCGCAGGTGCCCGCCATGCGCTCGCTGATGCTGGGCCAGTCGCTCGGCTACGGCCGGCTGATGGGGTTCATGTTCACCGTGTGGCCGGCGATCTACCGCCAGATCCGCCTCGCCGTGTTCGCGGTGATCGCCTATGCCAGCGCCAATGTCGACGTCGCGATCATCCTTGGCCCGACCACGCCCGAAACGCTGCCCGTGCGCCTTGTCGCATGGATGAACGACCCGGACCTTTCGATGCGCTTCATGGCCTGTGCCGGCGCGTGCCTTCAGATCGCGATCACCGCCGCCGCGCTCGGCCTTTGGGTGGTGATGGAGAAGGTGATGGGCCTTGCGTCCGAGGCGGTCTGTGAGACCGGGCGCCGGTTTCGCCGCGACGACTGGGCGCGTTACGGTGCCGGCGCGATGATGACGGCGTCGGCGCTGATCGTCTTCGGCGGGCTTGCCGTTCTGGCCCTGTGGTCGGTCTCAGGGCTGTGGCAGTTTCCCGATCCGCTGCCGCAGACCCTGTCGCTGCGCACATGGAAACTGAGCCTGCCCATGCTGAGCGGACCGCTGGCGACGACGGTGATCGTCGGGCTGGCGGCGACGTTGATCTCGGTCGTCATCACGCTCGCCTGCCTGCAACGCGAAAACGAGACCGGCCGCACCGGCGGCAACCGCGCACTGGCGCTCGTCTACCTGCCATTGCTGGTCCCGCAGATCGGCTTCCTGTTCGGCCTGCAACTGCTGCTGGTCGCCGCCGATGCGGACGCAAACTGGGCGGCGCTCATCGCGGTGCATGTCGTGTTCGTTCTGCCCTATGTGTTCCTGTCGCTGTCGGCGCCCTGGCGCGCCTATGATGTGCGCTATGAACGGATCGCCACCGCGCTGGGCGCCGGCGCCGGGCGCGTTTTCTGGGCGGTGCGCATGCCGATGCTGACCCGCGCGGTGCTGGCCGCGAGCGCGGTCGGCTTTGCCGTGTCTGTCGGTCAGTATCTGCCGACGCTGCTCATCGGCGCGGGGCGCTTTCCGACCATCACCACCGAGGCGGTTGCGCTCGGCGCGGGCGGCAACCGCCGCGTGATCGGTGTCTATGCCTTCCTGCAGATGCTGTTGCCCTTCATCGGCTTCGCACTGGCCTCGCTTGTGCCGGCCTTGCTTTTCCGCAACCGCCGCGCGATCAGGGGCCTGTGACGACCTCGATGGCCAAGCCGTTGCCAAAGCCCTTGTCCGGGCCGGTGCCCGCATCCTCGCCCAAGACCGCGCCCGGCCCGCCTTCGGCCGGCCTGCGCCTTGATGACGTATCGATCATGCTCGGCCGCCAGACGCTGGTCGCCGCCGATCACACCATCGCGCCCGGCGAGGTGCTGACCGTGATGGGTCCTTCCGGATCGGGCAAGTCGACGCTTCTGGCGTTCATCGGCGGTTTCCTCGATCCGGTGTTCACGGCCCGCGGTCGCATCTGGTGCGGCGACAACGACATCACCGGCGCGCCGCCGCAAACGCGCCGCGCCGGCCTGTTGTTTCAGGATCCGCTGCTGTTCCCGCACATGTCGGTGGGCGGCAATCTGGTGTTCGCCGTCCCGCAACAGGTCGGTGGGCGCGCCGCGCGGCGCGAGCGCGCGGCGGGCGCCCTGGCCGATGTCGGGCTCGACGGGTTCTTCGACCGCGATCCGGACACGCTGTCGGGCGGGCAGAAGGCGCGCGTCGCGCTGGCCCGCGTACTGGTGTCCGACCCCGCCTTCATGTTGCTCGACGAGCCGTTCTCCAAGCTCGATGCCGGCTTGCGCGACCAGATCCGGCGGCTCGTGTTCGAGCGTGGCCGGGCGCGGCGCCTGCCCGTTCTGCTCGTCACCCACGATGCCGAGGACGCCAGGGCGGCCTGTGGCGCGCTGATCGAGGTGACCCCGGCGCCGGCCCCCAACGGTCCGCCGCGATGATCGATGTCGCGGCGACCGGCTTGCCCGTCGTCGAGGTTCTGCCGGACTTGATGGCGGCGATGGCGGCCCGCAATGCCGCCGTTCTCGTCGCGCCGCCCGGCGCCGGCAAGACCACGCTGGTGCCGCTCGCCTTGCTGGAGGCCGGTTGGACCGGCGGCAAGCGCATCATCGTGCTGGAACCGCGGCGTCTGGCCGCCCGCGCCGCCGCGCGCCGCATGGCGCATCTTCTGGGCGATCAGGTCGGTGAGACCGTCGGTTACCGCATGCGGCTCGAGACCAGGGTGGGCGCCGCGACCCGCATCGAGGTCGTCACCGAAGGCGTCTTTGCCCGCATGATCCTCGATGATCCGGAACTGGCGGGCGTCGCGGCGGTGATCTTCGACGAGTTCCATGAGCGGTCGCTGGACGCCGATTTCGCGCTGGCATTGGCGCTGGATGTCCAGTCGGCGCTGCGCGAGGATCTGCGTGTGATCGTGATGTCGGCGACGCTCGATGGCGGCCGCGTCGGAACGCTGCTCGATGATGCTCCGGTCATCGAGAGCAAGGGCAGGGCCTTCCCGGTCGACATCCGCCACCGACCGCGCAAGCCCGATCAGCGCCTTGAGGACGCGATGGCCGATGCGGTGCGCGCCGCGCTGGCCGAGGAAGACGGCAGCATCCTTGCCTTTCTGCCCGGTCAGGCGGAAATCCGGCGCACGGCCGAGCGGCTGGCGCCGCGCCTGCCCGCCAACACCTATCTGGCGCCCCTGTTCGGCGCGATGGACATTCGCGATCAGGACCGCGCGATTGCACCCGCCGAACCGGGCAAACGCAAGATCGTGCTGGCGACGTCGATCGCCGAGAGTTCGGTCACCATCGACGGCGTGCGCGTCGTCATCGATTCCGGGCTGGCCCGCCAGCCCGTGTTCGAGCCCGGCCATGCGATCACCCGATTGGAGACGGTGCGCGCCAGCCGCGCCTCGGTCGACCAGCGCGCCGGCCGCGCCGGCCGGACCGCGCCCGGTGTCGCCATCCGGCTGTGGCATGAGGGCCAGACAGCGGCGCTGCCGGCGTTCGACCCACCCGAGATCGCGCACACCGATCTGGCGCGTCTCCTGCTCGACTGTCTGGCCTGGGGCGTTGCTGATCCGCGCACCTTGCGCTTTCTCGATCCGCCGCCGAAGCCGGCGCTGGACCAGGCGCGGGCCCGCCTTGCCGGGCTCGGCGCAATCGATGCGGTGGGCGGACTGACCACGAAGGGCCGGCAGCTCCGCTCGATCCCGCTGCCGGTGCCGCTTGCCGCGATGGTCGCCGATGCCCGCACCGGGGCGCAGGCGCAACACCGTGCGCGATTGGCGGTTCTGATCACCGAGCGCGGTCTGGGCGGCAATGCCACCGACCTCGACCGCAGGCTTGCCGCGTTCGAACGCGATCGCGCGCCGCGTGCCCGCCAGAGCCGCCAGCTGGCGGACCGCATCGCCGCCGGGCTCGATCGCGGCGATCGCGGGACAGACCCTGAAACCGCCGGCATCATGCTGTTGTCGGCATTCCCCGATCGCGTCGCGCAGGCCCGGCCCGGCCAGACGGGCCGCTTCGTCACCGCGTCAGGGCGTGGCGTGGTGGTCGATGAGGCCGATCCGCTTGCCGGCAGCGCCTTTCTCGTCGCTGCCGACATCAGCGGTGCCAAGGCCGGCGCGCGGCTGATCGCGGGCGCGGCCATCGCGCTGGCGGACATCGAAGCGCATCTGGCCGGCGCGATCGAGGAGCGCATCGAGCAGCGCTTTGACCCTGGTACCGGGCAGATGAGCGCCCGTCTCGTGCGTCGCCTTGGCGCGATCACCCTGTCATCGGCGCCCCGCCCGGCCCGTGCCGGCGAGGCCGCAACCGACGCCTTGCTGGCGGCGGTTCGCGCGCACGGCCTGTCGGTCCTGCCTTGGGACAAGCCCGCACGGGCGCTGCGTGCGCGCCTTGGCTGGCTGCATGCCCGGGTTGGCCCGCCCTGGCCCGATGTCGGCGATGCGGCGCTGTTGGCGGATCTGGATGAGTGGCTGGCGCCCTACCTCGCCGGGCAGACCGGCCTGTCCGACCTCGATCTGCGCGCCGCGCTGACGACGCGCGCCGGGCCGCAGTGCGCCCGCGATCTCGATCGCCTGGCACCGACCCATGTCGTCGTGCCCACCGGATCGCGCATCGCGCTCGATTATCCCGCCGACGGTTCGCCACCCGTGCTCGCCGTGCGGGTGCAGGAGCTCTTTGGCCTGACCAGCCATCCGACCATCGCAGACGGGCAGGTGCCGCTGGTGCTCGAACTGCTGTCGCCCGCCCAGCGCCCGATCCAGCGGACCACCGACCTGCCGGCGTTCTGGTCAGGCTCCTGGCGCGACGTGCGCGCCGACATGCGTGGCCGATATCCCAAACATGTCTGGCCCGACGACCCGGCAGGCGCCGCGCCCACCCGTCGCGCCAAACCGCGCTGACGGCGCCCCGGAACGCCCTTTTTCGTGGCAATTGGGCCGTTTGAAGCCCATATACGCCGACATGGATCAAGCCATCGCGCAACCTCAGCTGGTCGATGCCGAGCGTTTCGAGCGCCGTCGGCTGCGCATGTCCACGCTCGTCACCACGCGCTGGATCGCCGTGTTCGGCCAGAGCGCGGCGGTCACCATCGTCGCCGCCTGGTTCAACTTCGAGTTCGCGGTCGTCGCCTGCTTCGTGCTGATCGCCGCATCAGCCGCACTGAACCTGATCCTGACCTGGAATTATCCCACCAATCGCCGGCTTGGCTCGGGCAGCGTATTTGGCGTTCTGGCCTTCGACGTGGTGCAACTGGCGTCGCTCCTCTACCTGACCGGCGGGTTGGAAAATCCGTTCTCGGTGTTGCTGATCGTGCCGGTGATCATCTCGGCGGCGACGCTGCCGGCCTACTACACCGCGGGCCTGGGCGGTCTGGTGGTCGTGATGGCGACCATCCTGGTCTTCCGGCACCTGCCGCTGCCCTGGTTCCCCGAGGCGGGGCTGGACATTCCCTTCATCTTCGTTGCCGGCATGTGGGGCGCGGTGATCTCCTCGGTCGCCTTCACCGCGTTTTACGTCTACCGGGTCGCCGAGGAGGCGCGCAATCTGGCCGATGCGCTGTCGGCCACCGAACTGGTCCTGCAGCGCGAGCAGCACCTGTCCGCGCTCGACGGGCTGGCCGCGGCCGCCGCCCATGAACTGGGCACGCCGCTGGCGACGATCTCGCTCGTCTCCAAGGAAATGGACCGCGCCACCACCGAGGACGATCCGCTCAAGGAGGATGTCCGGCTGCTGCGCGGACAGGCCGATCGCTGCCGCGAGATCCTGGGCAGGCTGTCGACGCTGAACACAACCACCGAGGCGCTGATTTCGCGCATGTCGCTGCGCGCCATGGTCAAGGAGGTGGTCGATCCGCACCGCGAGTTCGGCATCGACATCGTCACCCGGGACGAGGGCGCGGGATCCCGCGAGCCCATCATGCGCCGCAATCCGGGCATCATCTACGGGCTGGGCAACCTGGTCGAGAACGCGGTCGATTTCGCGCGCAACGAGGTCGAGATCACGCTGCGCTGGACCGCCGATCGCGTCGACATCGACATCGCCGATGACGGCCCCGGTTTTCCGCCCGAGCAGCTTGAAAAGCTCGGCGAACCCGACATCGGCCAGGCGCGCGGCGCCGTGCGCAGCCGCAAGGGCGGGCCGGGCCTTGGCCTGGGCATCTTCATCGCAAAGACGTTGCTGGAGCGCTCGGGCGCGTCGGTGTGGTTTTCCAGCGGCGATGCGCCGGACATCGGCGCCCGGGTCAGCGTCACCTGGCCGCGATCATCCATCGAGGCCGAACCGGCGTATAACAACCTGAAACATAACGACAAGGCAGACATGTGATGAGTGAGATACCGCAAGCTGCCGCCCCCGAGATCGGGGCGGACCCGACACTGCTCGTCGTCGATGACGATGTCCCGTTCCTGCGCCGGCTGGGCCGCGCCATGGAAAGCCGCGGCTTTGAGGTGCAGGTCGCCGAATCGGTGGCCGAGGGCCTGGCCAAGGTCAATGCGGCGCCGCCGGCCTATGCGGTCGTCGACATGCGGCTCGAGGACGGCAACGGACTTGAAGTGATCAAGGCGCTGCACGCCAAGCGCGACGACGCGCGCGCGATCGTGCTGACCGGCTACGGCAACATCGCCACCGCGGTCAACGCGGTGAAGCTGGGCGCGATCGACTATCTGGCCAAACCCGCCGATGCCGACGATGTCTACAATGCGCTGACCGTCGCGCCCAACCAGTCGCCGCCGCCGCCGGAAAACCCGATGTCGGCCGACCGCGTGCGCTGGGAGCACATTCAGCGCGTCTACGAGATGTGCGACCGCAACGTGTCCGAGACCGCGCGCCGGCTGAACATGCACCGCCGCACGCTGCAGCGCATTCTGGCCAAGCGCGCGCCGCGCTGACCGAAGACGTTCACGACGTCGCGGCCCATTCGGCCGCCATCAGCCGGTCGGCCGCGAACCGGGCAAACCGCAGCGTCATCGCCTTGCGCCGCGCCGGCGCCAACCGGTGTTCGGGCGCATCGACCAGCATTTCCGCGCCATGCGCATCGGCCCGGATGAACCCGCAATCGGTCGGAAACAGCGACTGCGGTACGTCCGGCAGCGTCGCAAAGAACAGCCGGTCGCAATACTCGCGATAGTCGGGCCATTTGTGATCGGCGCGCAGGTCCTCGGGCGAGGACTTGATTTCGACGATCGTGACCGTGCCGTCGCGCGACAGTCCGACCAGATCGGCCCGCCGGCCATTGGCCAGCGTCATCTCGGCCACCGCCGCGATGCCTTCGTCACCGAGCATGATCTGAACGCCGCGCCGGATGCGCATGGCGCGCATCGATTGGCGGCCATCGTCCAGCGGGTTGCTGGCATAAGTCGTCACTAGCGGCATGATTCGGTCCGCGCAGCCCGGAAAACAGGGCCATCGGGCTCAATATTGTGTTCGTAATGCGACACTGTGTGCCAAAGCGCACAGCGCGGCAAGCTCAACCCCCACACAAGGTTGCGTCGTTAATGCCAATACGCTTAACGTCGCACCCGCCATATTGCGGCGAAAATGGGGCGTCCGGTTCGGGGGAATGATGATGCAAAGACGGCATTTTTTGATTGGCACGGCAGCGATAGCGGCGACCGGCGTAACGGGCTGCTCGACCGTGACCAACTCGCAGCTGTTTGCCAACGCCACGGCCTATGCGGCGGTGACGGACGGGCAGTACCGGCTGCCGAGCATTCCCGTTGCCAAGGTGCCGCGCGAGTACCGCCGTCAGGTGGTCAGCTATCCGACCAGCGAAAAGGCCGGGACGATCATCGTCGATACGCCCAATCACTATCTCTATCTGGTCCAGGGCGACGGCACCGCGATGCGGTACGGCGTCGGCGTCGGGCGCGAGGGGTTTGAATGGGCCGGAACCGCGCGTGTCGGCTGGAAGCGCAAATGGCCCACCTGGACGCCGCCGGCGGCGATGATTCGCCGTCAGCCGGAACTGGCCAAGTATCGCGGCGGCATGGAGCCGGGCCTCAACAATCCGCTGGGCGCACGCGCGCTTTACCTGATGCGCGGACGCCGCGACACCGGTTACCGCCTGCATGGCACGCCCGAATGGTGGTCGATCGGGCAGTCGATGTCCTCGGGCTGCATCCGCCTGATGAACCAGGACATCATCGACCTTTACGATCGCGTCCAGCCCGGCGCCAAGGTGATCGTCAAGCCGGCCTGATCGCCGCGACAGCCTCTCCCGAACCAACAAAAAAGCCCGGCACTGCGCCGGGCTTTGTCGTTTCAGCGACCGTATGCGCCGGTCAGACGGCTTCGACCTGTCGCACTTCGGGAATGAAGTGGCTCAGAAGGTTCTGAATGCCGTGCTTGAGCGTGGCTGTCGACGAGGGGCAGCCCGCACAGGCGCCTTTCATGTGCAGGAACACCACGCCGTCGCGGAACCCGCGAAACGTGATGTCGCCGCCATCCTGCGCGACCGCGGGGCGCACGCGGGTCTCGATCAGTTCCTTGATCGTCGCCACGACGGTTTCGTCGCCCGCCTCGAAGAACTCGTCGCCGTCATCGGCAACGCCGCCGCCATCGGGTGACATCACCGGCGCGCCGGACATGAAGTGCTCCATGATTCCGGCAAGGATGGCCGGTTTCAGGTGCGGCCACTCGACACCGTCCTGCTTGGTCACGGTGACGAAATCGTAGCCGAAGAACACGCCGGTCACGCCGTCAATGCCGAACAGCTGTCCGGCAAGCGGCGATTTGGCGCCGGCCGCATCGGCATCGCGGAAATCGGCGGTGCCCATTTCCATCACCACCTCGCCGGGCAGGAACTTGAGCGTTGCCGGGTTCGGCGTCGTCTCGGTCTGGATGAACATGGTCGTCATCACCTCAGTTTGGAATGATTCCAAAATAGAGCATCGTTGTCCGCATGGCAAGAACACGCCTCAAGCCAGCGCTGCCCCTTGCAGCGAGATGGCATTGCTATGACAGGCTTTCAATGTCCGCGTCGGTCAGATTGGCCGGGACCACGGTCACCGGGATCGGAAATGCCGCATCGCGCCCCGCCACCGACGAGACGAGCGGCCCCGGTCCTTCCTTGGCAGCGCCCGCCGCCAGCACGAGAATGGCGATGTCCTGATCCTCTTCGATCAGGGCATGGATCTGCTCGGTCGCATTGCCTTCGCGCACCACCGTTTCGGCCTCGATGCCGCAATGCTCGCGCGACAGGACGGCATATTTCGACAACAGGGCCTCGGCGCGCTCATTGGCCTCTTCGCGCATCACCTGCTCGACGCCCAGCCAGTGCTGGAAATCGCCGGGCGCGATGACGAACAGCAGCAGGAGGCCGCCGCCGGTGTTGTGCGCCCGCCGCGCCGCATAGAGCACCGCGCGCTCGCACTCGGGCGTCTCGTCGATGATCGCCAGCAGTTTGCGGCGATGACCGGCTTCGCCGGACAGACGTCGGGTGACCATGATCAGGACACTCGCATTCGCAGGCGGTTCCGGCAAGCGGGGGGTATCACGGGGACAGGCCGCGCCGGTTCGATCAAGGGTTCAGCCCGACGATGCGGCGCACGTCGCCCATCGTCTGGCCGGCCATGGCCGACGCGCGTTCGGCGCCGTTGACGAGCACACCGTCGATATAGGCCGGATCGGCCAGAAGCCTGCGCATTTCGGCGGCGATCGGGCTGATCTTGCTGACCGCCAGTTCGGCCAGCGCCGGCTTGAAGGCCGAGAACGCCTTGCCGCCGAACTCGGCGATCACGTCCTCGCGGCTGCGCTCGGCGAGCGCGGCGAAGATGCCGACCAGATTGGCCGCTTCGGCGCGCCCGGCCAGCCCGTCGACGCTTTCGGGCAGCGGTTCGGGATCGGTTTTGGCCTTGCGGATCTTCTTGGCGATGTCGTCTTCGGTGTCGGTCAGGTTGATGCG
>CAZSFA010000075.1:0-13831 GCA_964606055.1 uncultured Oceaniradius sp.
GGATGCGCGGATAGAGCTTGCCGCCAAGGTTCTGCGCAAGGATCGGCCCGACCGCACCCGAAAGCGCGAACACGGCCGCGAACGCCACCGGGATCAGCCGGCCGATGACCGCCCATCCGGCGACCGCGTCGTCGCCGAACTGGGCGATCTGCGCGGTGACGTAGGCGTTGCCGACGGGCGTTGCCAGCTGGGTCATCACCGCCGGTCCCGCGATCACCGTGAATGGCCGCGCGATGGCCGCAAGCGTGCGCGCGTCCGGCATGCGCACCAGATTGTGCACGACGATCGCGCCATGCAGGCCGATCAGCATCAGCACGACCCGCGAGATCACCGTGGCGATCGCCGCCCCGGTAACGCCCATGTCCAGACCGAAGATGAAGATCGGGTCGAGCACCGCCGACACGCCGCCGGCGATCAGCGTGACATACATGGCCCGCCGCGCATCGCCGACCGCGCGCAAAACACCCGAGGCGCCCATGCCGATCGCGATCAGCGGCATGGACGGGATGACGATTTGCAGGAAGCCGACCGCGATCCGCCGCGTTTCGCCCTCGGCGCCCAAGAGGCTGACCAGCCAATCGAGGTTGGGCCAGGCAAGTGCCGCGATCAGCGTCATCGTCACGCCGATCAGCAGGATCGCCGCACCGCCATTGCGCGCGGCCTGTTCGCGGTCGCCCGCGCCCAGCGCCCTTGCGACCATCGCGCCCGCGGCGATCGTCATGCCGATGGCGACCGAGATGCCGAAGAACATCAGCGTGCCGGCATAGCCGATGGCCGCCGCCAACTGCTGCTGACCGAGCATGGAGATGTAGAAGAGGTTGAGCGCGTCGACCATGAACACCGCGATCAACCCGATCGAGCCCGTGGCGGTCATCACGACGACATGGCCCATGGTCGAGCCGGTCAGGAACTTGGCCTGCGGCTCGGCGTTCCCCTTTTGCGGCTGGCTCATGGTGTGTCCTGCGTCTGGGGTGCGGGCGCCTCGGTGGCCGCGGCGGCCGCCGGGTTGATGACCTTGGCCTCGCGCTGCGGCTTGATCAACGGTTCGGGCGTGACCGGCCGGGTATGCAGCATGTCGCCGCCCGCATAGATGCCGTCGACGGCCTGCACGCGCAGCCGCTCCTCGTCGCGCTTGCGCACATCGTCGCGAATCCGGCTGGCCAGTTCCTCGGGCGCGCCCAGCGCCTGGAGCGTTCGCGCGCCGAAGACAAGCCCGGATTCAAAGGTCTCGCGCAACTCGTATTCGACGCCCTTGGCGCGCAGTTCCAGCGTGTGCGCGCGGTCGTAGGCGCGCACGAACAGGCGCGTTTCGGGGTAGTTGCGTTCGATCAGGTCGACGATCGTGTCGGTGATGTCCTTGCGCTGCGTGCACACGGCGACGATCTTGGCGCTGCGGATGCCCGCCGCCTCCAGCACCTCCTTGCGCGTGCCGTCGCCGAAATAGATGCGGAAGCCGAATTTCTGGGCCGAGCGCACGCGATCGGCCGAATGGTCGATGATCGTCACGTCCGACCCGCCCGACAGCAGGATCTGCGAGGCGATCTGGCCAAAGCGCGAAAAGCCGATCATCAGAACGTCGGCGCCCTCGTCGGCGCCGGCGAAGTCCTCGTCCATCTCTTCGGGCTTTTCCTCGCCGATCAGCATCGGTCCGAGCGCCACCCCGATCGGCGTGAGCGCCATGGTCAGCGTCACGATCGCGATCAGGATCGAGGCTGTTTGCGTGTCGAAAATGCCGAGCGCTGCCGCCGACGAGAACATCACGAAGCCGAATTCGCCACCCTGCGGCAGCACCAGTGCGGTGCGCACGCAAACATCGTGGCTGGTGCCGAATGCGCGGCACAGCGCATAGATGACGCCGCCCTTGACGGCCATCACCAACGGCACGGCGACAACGATCGTCAGCCAGTCGCGCAAGAGGACACCCAGATCAAGGCTCATGCCGATCGCCATGAAGAACAGGCCGAGCAGCAGACCGCGAAACGGCTCGATATCGGCTTCCAGTTCGTGCCGATATGAGGATTCGGCCAACATCACCCCGGCAATGAAGGCGCCCATCGCCATCGACAGGCCGACCGCCTGCATCAGCATGGCCGAGGCGAGCACGACGAACAGCGCCGTTGCGATCATCGCCTCGCGCGCGCCGGTGTTGCCGATCACCCTGAACAGCGGGTTCAGGACGTAGCGGCCGGCCGCGATCAGCACCACGATCGCGCCGATGGCGAGCGCGAAGTCCAGCGCCTGCATCGGTTCGGTCTGCGCTCCCGCCGGCGCCAGAAGCGGAATGATCGCGAGCAGCGGCACGATGGCCAGATCCTGAAACAGCAGGATCGCAAACGAGGTCTGCCCGTGCTTGCGGCTCAACTCGCCGCGTTCCTCCAGCACCTGCAACGCAAAGGCGGTCGAGGACAGCGCAAGGCCGAAGCCGATCACCAGCGCCGCCGAAAGGTTGAGCCCGGCAAGGACCATTCCCAGCGCGCATAGCACCAGCCCGGTCACCGCCACCTGCGACAGTCCGAGCCCGAAGATCGCCTGGCGCATCGACCACAATCGCTGCGGTTTCAGTTCGAGCCCGATGACGAACAGGAGGAGGACCACGCCGAACTCGGCGACCCGCAGCACGGTTTCGGCATCGCCGAACAGTCCCAGCACGGGGCCGATCACGACGCCGGCCGACAGGTATCCGAGCACCGTGCCAAGGCCGAGCCGCTTGAACAGCGGCGCCGCAACCACCGCGCCGCCCAGAAGGAGGATGGCCTCGTTGTAGAATCCGGGAGCTTCAGCGCCTGCCATGGCGCAACCCTTAGCGCAGTTGCGCGGCACTGACAAAGCCGTGTCCGGCCTTGATGCCGGGCCATGCCGGCAATAGATCACGGGCAGTCGATCCAACCCAAAGATTGCCGCCGCGCCGGGTGGACACACCCCCGGCAAGCGCCGCGATCGCGCCTGAAACGGACATATTGATGGACAATCACAGCCAGCTCCTGCTCGACCGCGCGGCCCGCCTGGTGGATGCGGCCAAGCGCGCCGGCGCCGATGCCGCCGATGCGGTGACCGTGCGCTCGCGCTCCCATTCGGTCACGGTGCGCAACGGCAAGGTCGAGGGCACCGACGCGTCCGAAAGCGACGACATGTCGTTGCGCGTCTTCGTCGGCAACAAGGTGGCGAGCGTTTCCGCCGCCGCATCGGCCGATGCCGGTGCGCTGGCCGAGCGTGCCGTCGCCATGGCGAGGGTTTCGCCCGACGACGCCTATGCCTGCCTTGCCGATCCCGACAAGCTCGCCGCCGATCTGCCCGATCTCGATCTCTACGATGACACCGCCGTTTCGAGCGAACGCCTGACGCAGGATGCGCTGGCAACCGAAGCAGCCGCGCTTGCGGTCGACGGCGTGACCAAATCGTCCGGCGCGGGCGCGTCGGCCGGTCTGGGCGGCATGGTGCTCGTCACCTCGCACGGGTTTTCCGGCGCCTATCAGGGAACGCGCTTCGGGCGCTCGGTATCGGTGATCGCCGGCGACGGCACGGCCATGGAACGCGACTACGAGTTCTCCAGCCGCACCCATTTTGACGATCTCGACGCACCGGACGTGATCGGCCGCAAGGCGGGCGAACGCACCGTGCGCCGGCTGAACCCGCGCAAGATGCCGACCGGCAGGATCACCGCCGTCTTCGACCCGCGCGTTGCGCGCTCGATCCTTGGCCATCTGGCCGGCGGCATCAACGGCGGCGCGGTCGCGCGCAAGTCCACGTTCCTGCGCGACAAGATGGGCGAACAGATCGCCAATCCCGCCATCACCGTGATCGACGATCCGCACCGGCTGCGCGGTTCGGGGTCGCGCCCCGTCGATGGCGAAGGCATCCGGCCCGGCGCGCTGACCATGGTCGAGGGCGGCGTGCTGCAGACCTGGTTCCTGTCGACCGCGCTCGGCCGCGAACTGGGGCTTGAGACCAATGCGCGCGGCGTGCGCGCCGGCACCCAGGTCAACGCCGGCTCGACCAACCTGTCGCTCGAGCCCGGCGACCGCTCGCCCCAAGACATGATCGCCGATGTCGGCACGGGCTTTTACGTCACCGAGGTGTTCGGACAGGGCGTCAACATGGTCACCGGCGAATACAGCCGTGGCGCATCGGGCTTCTGGATCGAGAACGGCGAACGCGCCTTTCCGGTGTCCGAAGTCACGATCGCCGGCAACATGGCCGACATGTTCAAGGCGATGCTGCCGGCCAACGACATCGACCGGACCTACGCGACCGCCGCGCCGACGCTGGTCGTCGAAGGCATGACGCTGGCCGGAACATGAGCCAGCCTCCCAAGAAGGTCCGGCAGGGCCGGCCGACGGGGTCGTCATGACGGCGCAGCCCGCCCGATCCGGCCTTCCGGCCCCGGCCGACGAACTGGCGCTGATCGTCGACGCGGCAACGCGCGCCGGCGCCCTCGCCATGCAGCATTTCGGCGGCGACGACCTGGACGTTCAGCTCAAGGACGGCGACTCGCCCGTCACCCGCGCCGATTTCGCCGTCGACACCTTTCTGCGGCAGACGCTGACCGACGCGCGGCCGACCTATGGCTGGCTGTCAGAGGAGACCACCGACGCCGACATCGACCACCGCATGGCCGCGCCGCGCACCTTCATCGTCGATCCGATCGACGGAACCCGCGCGTTCATCGCCGGCCATGCGATCTGGTGCGTGTCGGTGGCCATTGTCGAGGCCGGCCGGCCGATCGCCGGCGTCCTTGAATGCCCGGCGCTGGGCGAAACGATCACGGCGACGCTTGGCGGCGGCGCCCACTCAAACGATGCGCCCATCGCCGTGCGTCCACCACTTGCCACCCCGTGCATTGGCGGGCCCCGCCCGCTCGTCAACCGGCTCGCCGACCGGGTTCCGTTCGCCGTCGAACGTCACACCCATGTGCCGTCGCTCGCCTACCGGCTGTCGATGGTCGCCGCCGGCGCGATGGATGCGACCTTCGTCAAGCCGGCCTCGGCCGACTGGGACATTGCCGCCGCCGATCTGATCGTGCACGAGGCCGGCGGCGTTCTCACCGACGGTTCGGGCCGGGCGCCGCGCCTGAACGCCCGCGATCCGGTCAAGGGCATGCTGGTCGCCGGGCACCCCGACCTGCACGGCCATCTTCTGGCGGTTGTCGCCGATGCCGCGGTGCGATAGTCAACGCGCGCGTGCATCAACACACCGGGAGTTTGCCCCCAGATGGCCGATCACGATGACGACACCCAACTGCTGCACCTGGTGTTCGGTGGCGAACTGGAATCGCCCGACGGCATCCGGTTCCGCGATCTGGACGCGCTCGATGTCGTTGGCATCTACCCGAACTATGCCGCGGCGGCCGCCGCCTGGAAGGCCAAGGCGCAGATGACCGTCGACAACGCCCATATGCGCTACTTCGTCGTCCATCTGCACCGGCTTCTTGAGCCTGACGACGAGGCACCGGACCAGCCATAGCGCCACGTGACGGCGAAGAAATCTGTGGGCGGCGCGCCGGCCCGCTATACATTGGCGCCAATCGCCGGATGCACGATGATCCGATTGTCGCCATGATCCGATAAGAGTGTGATTCGCTGGCCTGGCCCAGGCGCGCCGGGGACGGCACGCACGCCAAGGTTGCCGGGTTTGAAGGTGCCGGGTTCGAGGGTGCCGAGTACAGAGAGTGTTTGACGTGGGAACAGTCGCCGCAGGCGCGCCGGGTTGCAATGAGTGAACGCTGGGCTCGTGCCGCCTTGCAGGTCTACAGGTGGGCCGGTGCCGCCGCCTATCCGATGATCGGCGTCTACGTCGCCATGCGTGCCACGCGCGGCAAGGAACAGCGCGAGCGGCGCGGCGAGCGCTATGGCCGCCCGTCCGTGCCGCGCCCGCCCGGCCCGCTCGTCTGGGTGCATGCGGTGTCGGTGGGGGAGACCGGCGCGGTCGCCGCGATCATCACGCGCCTGCGGGCCAACAACATCAATGTCGTCCTGACGACGGGCACCGTCACCTCGGCGACCATGGCCGTCGAACGCTTCGGCAACTCGGTCATGCACCAGTACGTGCCGCTCGATCTCAAGCCGGCCGTCAGCCGTTTCCTGCACCACTGGAAGCCCGATCTGGCGATCTTCGCCGAGTCCGAGATCTGGCCGATGACGATTCTGGAACTGGGCGCGCGCCGCATCCCGCAGGTGCTGATCAACGCGCGCATGTCGGACCGCTCGTTCCGCCGCTGGCAGAACCGAATCGCGCTGGCCGAGTCGCTGTTCGAGAACTTCGCCCATGTCGCCGCGCAGTCCGATCGCGACGCCGAGCGTTTCGAGGCGCTCGGCGCCCGCCCGGTCACCGTGTCGGGCAATCTGAAGGCCGATGTGCCGTTGCCGCCGGTCGATCCCGAGCTGATCGCGCAGATACGCACCCGGGTTGCCAACCGCCCGGTCTGGCTGGCGATTTCGACCCATGAGGGCGAGGAACTGGCGGCCGCACGCGTCCACCGGGCGCTGCGCAAGCTGTGGCCGCAATTGCTGACCGTGGTCGTGCCGCGCCATCCCGCGCGCGGCGATGAACTCACGCAGATGTTCGAGAAGCTGGGCTTGCGCGTTGCGCGCCGCAGCCGCGACTCGCTGCCGGTCAGCGACACCGACATCTTCCTGGGCGATACGATCGGCGAAATGGGGCTCTACCTGCGCATGGGCAAGATCGCCTTTGTCGGCCGTTCGCTGACCGCCCATGGCGGCCAGAACCCGCTCGAGCCGGCGATGCTCGGCTGCGCGGTCCTGACCGGCCCCAACATCGCCAACTTCGAGGATGTGTACACCCGGTTTCTGGATTCGCGCGCCGCGCGGGTCATCGACGACGACCGGGCGCTTGCCAAGGCGGTCAACCACATGCTCGGCAACGAGCCGCTGTGCGACGCGATGGCCAAGGCCGGCGGCCAGGTCATCTCCGACATGGAGGGCGCGTTGGAGCGCACCTGGGCGACGCTGACGCCCTATGTCCATCCGCTGCGCGTCAAGGCCAATCTGGCAACGACCGGGCGCGACGCCATGCCCGCCGATCCGCGCGCGGCCTATGAGGGCGGGACGGGACATGGCTGGCAATGAGGCGCCGCCGTTCTGGTACGAGGAGCCCGGACTGCAGGCCCATCTTCTGGCGCCGGTCGCCTGGGTGTACGGCGCCATCGCCCGCCGCCGCATGGACCGGCGCGATCAGCCCGAAGTTGCCGCGCCGGTCATCTGCGTCGGCAATCTGACGGTCGGCGGCACCGGCAAGACGCCGACCGCGCTGGCGCTGGCCGAGGCCGCAATGGCCCTGTCCCACAAGCCCGGTTTTGTCACACGCGGCTATGGCGGCACCCATGTGCGCCCGCATCTTGTCGATCCCGACCACGACACGACACGCTCTGTCGGCGACGAACCGCTGCTGCTTGCCCGCGCCGCGCCCACCGTCGTCGGCGCCAACCGGGCGCAGGGCGCGACACTGCTGCTCGATCGCGGCGCCGACCTGATCATCATGGATGACGGCTTCCAGAGCCGGTCGCTGGCGATCGATTTCGCGCTGATCACGGTCGATGCGCGCCGCGGCATCGGCAATGGCCGTGTCATTCCCGCCGGCCCGTTGCGCGCGCCGCTGCGCGACCAGATGCGGCTGGCCGATCTCGTTCTGCGTGTGGGCGAGGGCGATGGCGGCGACATCGTTATACGTGCCGCAGCGCGTGCCGCCCGGCCCGTCGCCCAGGCCAGCCTGGTCCCGCTCGACACCAGGGCGCTCAAGGGCAAGCGGCTGCTCGCCTATTGCGGCATTGGTGATCCGCCAAAGTTCTTTGCGACACTGAAAGAAGCGGGTCTCGATGTGGCCGATACCTACGCCTTCGGCGATCACCACGAGTTCGGCCCCAATGATGCCAAGGCGCTGCTTGAGAAGGCCGATGTCGGCGATCTGACGCTGGTCACCACCGCCAAGGATGCTGTCAGGCTGTCCTACAATGACGGCCCGCTGGCCACGCTCCGGGAGCGGTCCATGGTCCTTGATGTCCGGTTGGCATTCGAGGATGCCGATCAGGCGCGCACCATCATCAAGGCCGCCGCCGACACATACGCCAGGCGGCGCATCGGCTGACGCCGCCGGCCGTGGCGCGTCCCGCGATCAGGCGCCGGCGTTGGCCGCGCGCTCGGCCTGCAGCGAAGCGTGCACGTCGACATAGGGTTCCTGCCGCTTGACGCTCCAGTAACGCAACTCGTCGATCGGGATCGGCTTGCCGGTCACCGCGCAGCGCACGAACGTCCCGGGCGTGATGACGCGGAAATCGGCATCCAGATAGCGGATGCGCGCTTCGCCGGATTGGGGCATGTCGTGAATGTTCATGGCAACCTCTTGATTGGCCGTCGTGCCGTCCGCGACCGCGGCGACCGGCGTCGCGCTTCAGCAGTTAGCGCCGGCCGAACAGCTTTTCAATGTCGGTGCGTTTGAGTTCGATGAAGGTCGGTCGGCCATGATTGCATGTGCCCGAACCGGGCGTTGCTTCCATCTGGCGCAGAAGCGCGTTCATCTCCTGCGGCACCATGCGCCGGCCGGCGCGCACCGAACCGTGGCAGGCCATGGTCGACGCGATCGCTTCCAGCCGCCCGCGCAGGATGTCATCCGGCGCCGACGCCTGTTCCTCGTCGGCGAGTGTGTCGGCGAGATCGCGGATCAGGCCGCCAATGTCGGTCTCGCCCAGAATGGCCGGCGTGCCGCGGACGGCAACCGCGCCCGGCCCGAACGGCTCGATGATCAGCCCCAGCCGGGAGAGTGCATCGGCATGGCCGTACAGCGTTGCGGCAAGGTCGGGATCGAGATCAACGATATCGGGCACCAGCAGCATCTGCGCTTCGAGCGGCCGCGCGCCAAGCCCGGTCTTCAGCGCCTCAAAGACCAGCCGCTCATGTGCGGCGTGCTGGTCGACGACGATCACGCTGTCCGGCGTCTGGGCGAGAATGTATGTGTCGTGCAGCTGCGCGCGCGCCGCGCCGAGCGGGTAGCGGTCGGCGCCATTGTCCTGGGGCGGCTGGACCGGGCGCGCCGCCGGCGCCTGCAGCGGCGCATCGAACGGCCTCTGGGCGGTTTCGCCGAACCCGTTGGCGTTGAGCGGCGCCTGCCAACCGGCCGGCGGCGCGGCCTCGTGGCCGCCGGCATAGGGAACCGATACCGCCGCGCCATTGGTCGCCTGCGGCGCGCTGAACGCCGCCGCCAGCCGTTCGCCGTCCCGCTGCGTCGGCTGGATGCCCGCCGCCATCAAGGCGCGCTTGACGCCGCCGACGATCAGCGCGCGGATCAGGCCGGGATCGCGAAACCGCACCTCGGCCTTGGCGGGATGGACGTTGACATCGACCAACGCCGGTTCGATCTCGACAAACAGGGCCGCGACGGGATGGCGGTCGCGCGCCATGAAGTCCCAATAACCGCCGCGCAATGCGCCCAGCAGCTGACGGTCGCGCACCGGCCGACCGTTGACGAAGACGAACTGCGCCGATGCCGTGCCGCGATGATAGGCCGGCAGGCCGATCAGACCGGTCAGCCGCGCACCGTCCCGGCTCGCATCGACCGTGACGGCGTTGGCGGCGAACTCCTCGCCCATCACCTGCCCGACACGCGCGATGGCGGCATCCGCGCCGGTGCAGGCCGGCCAGTCGAGCGTCGACCGGTCCGGCCCGCTGAGCGTGAAATGCACATGCGGAAAGGCCAGCGCGATGCGCCGGACCACATCGGAAACGGCGGTGTTCTCGGCCCGGTCCGATTTGAGGAACTTGAGCCGTGCCGGCGTTGCGTGGAACAGGTCGCGCACGTCGATGCGCGTGCCCGGATTGCAGGCGGCCGGCCTTGGCCCGTCCATCCGGCCGCCATCGACCACGATCTCGGCACCATCCGAACCGTCATGGCGGCGCGAGCGGATCGAAAGCCGCGCCACCGATCCGATCGAAGGCAGCGCTTCGCCGCGAAAGCCCAGCGATGCGATCGCGTCGAGCCCGCCGTCGAGCTTGGAGGTGCAATGCCGCGACACCGCCACCGGCAGCTCTCCGGCCGCCATGCCATGGCCGTCGTCGATGACGCGGATCAGCGCCTTGCCGCCCGAGGCGGTGGCGACCTCGATGCGGCGCGCGCCCGCGTCGAGCGCATTCTCGACCAGTTCCTTGACGACCGAAGCGGGCCGCTCGACGACTTCGCCGGCGGCGATCTGGTTGACGATGGTGTCATCGAGTCGGCGGATGGGCATGGGTCATTATAGGCGGGCGAAGGGGCAGGGCCAACGCAAAGGCGCGAGATGCCGCATGCCGGCTGCCTTGATCGCCGGGCACCGGCGAATACGTTGAGCGGCAGTTGTGCACGGGAGATCGGTGGCATGCATTCTGGACGAGCAAAGCGCGTGATGCGCCTGATGGTGGCGGCCATGGTCGTCGTGCTGGGCGCGGGCGCGGCGGCCGCGCAGGACGTCACGCTCCGGCTGCACCAGTTCCTGCCCGCTCAGGCGACGGTGCCCTCGCAACTGCTCGAACCCTGGGCCGAACGGATCGAGACCCAGTCGAACGGGCGGATCGCCGTCGAAATCTTCTCCGCGATGACGCTCGGCGGCCGTCCGCCGGACCTGATCTCGCAGGTCCGCGACGGCGTGGTCGACATCGTGTTCACGCTGCCCGGCTACACGCCCGGCCTGTTCCCGCGCACCGAGGTCTTCGAACTGCCGTTCATCGCCACCTCGGCCGAAGCGACCGCGCTCGCATTCTGGGACCTTTATGCCTCCGACATGGCCGACACCGAATATGCCGACTTCCGCTTGCTGGCGACATGGGTGCACGGCCCCGGCGTCATCCATGTCCGGGGCGGCGCCATCGCGACGCTCGAAGACATGGAGCGCCGCAAGCTGCGCGGGCCGACGCGGGTCACCACGCAGATGCTCGAACAACTGGGCGCGGCGGCCATCGGCATGCCGGTGCCGGCGATCGTCGAGATGCTGCCGCGCGGCGTCATCGACGGCGCGGTCGTGCCATGGGAGGTCACGCCCTCGCTGCGCCTTGCCGAACTGACCGATGCGCACACCGAGTTCGGCGGCGAGACGATGGTCTACACGGCCGCCTTCATCCTGGCGATGAACCCCGCAAGCTACGAGGCGCTGCCCGACGACCTGAAGGCCGTGATCGACGCCAATTCGGGCGCGGCTGTCTCGGGCACGTTCGGCCGCCTGATGGAAGCGTTCGATGCGCCGGCCCGCGCCATCGCGGTCGAGCGCGGCAATCGTTTCGCCCTGATCGAAGGCGAGGAACTGGCACGCTGGCAGGCGGCCGCCGCGCCGGTCGTCGATGGCTGGATCGCCGAGATGGACGACAAGGGCATCGACGGCGCCGATCTTCTGGCCCGCGCCCGCGCCGCTATTGCCAGCCATGCCCGAGATGATTAGATAAGCGCTCTTCGATATACGCCCGCCGGCCTGCCGACGGGCCGAGAACGGATCGCAAAGGACGCGCCATCATGTCAAACCCGAACCCATCCATCGACGTCCGGCAGATTGCCGACGATTTCTCCGTCACGGGCCAGTTGGCCCCGGACCAGATGAAGGCGGTCGCCGATGCCGGGTTCAAATCGCTGATCTGCAACCGGCCCGATGGCGAAGCGCCGGCCGAGCCGCAGTATGATGCCGTGCGCGCGGCGGCCGAGGCGGCCGGGCTGGCGGTGCGGTACATCCCGGTGTCCAACCAGACGGGCATCACGCCCGACAATGTCGACCAGACCCGTGCCGCGCTTGGCGAACTGGACGGGCCGGTTCTGGCCTATTGTCGTTCGGGCGCGCGCTCGGCCAACCTCTACGGAATCGCCACCGGCTGACGGTTCGGTATCACGTGCCGCAAAAGGTCTGGTGCACGACCTCGTGCGGCGCCGGCGGCCGCGTCAGCGGGTCATCGGACGCCCGGTCCGCGAACGGATCGGCCAGCGCGTCGACCAGCGCACCAAACGGTGCGAAGTCACCCTCATAGGCGGCCGCGATTGCCGCTTCGACCTGATGGTTGCGGGCGATGATCGCCGGGTTGGTTGCCTTCATCGCCGCAATCCGCGCATCCTCGTCGCGATCGTCATGGGCCAGCCGGTCGCGCCAGCGCTCCAGCCAGGTCCGGCCGGCATCGCGGTCGGTGATCTCGTCGAGGAAAGCCCGGTCGGCATCGCTTGGCGCATCGCCCAGGCCGGACAGCGCGCGCAACGTGTTGGTGAAGTCGGAGCCGTCCCTGGTCATGCGCTCCAGAAGGTCCTCGGCCAGCGCGCGGTCGCCCTCTCTGGCGGTCTGCAATCCGATCTTGGCCCCAAGCACGCGCTCATAGGCACCGGCGAACGCGGTCGGATAGGCGTCCAGTTCCGCCTTTGCGATGTCGATCGCCGCCGCCTCCTGCGCGTCGAGCAGCGGGATCAGCGATTGCGCCAGATTGGCAAGGTTCCACTGGCCGATCTGCGGCTGGTTGCCATAGGCATAGCGGCCGAACTGGTCGATCGAACTGAAGACCGCGCGCGGATCATAGGTGTCCATGAACGCGCAGGGGCCATAGTCGATCGTCTCGCCCGAAAGCGTGGTGTTGTCGGTGTTCATCACGCCGTGGATGAAGCCGAGCCCGAGCCATTGCGCGATCAGTCGAGCCTGGCGGTCGATCGCGCCGGCCAGCATGGCGCGGTACGGATTGTCGGCATCGCGCGCATCGGGCTGGTGCCGGTCGATGACATGATCGGCCAGCGCGCGCAGTGCTTCGATGTCCTTGCGCGCGTAGAAATACTGGAACGTGCCGACGCGGATGTGGCTGGCGGCGACGCGCGTGAGCACGCCGCCGGGCACCCGGTCCTCGCGCAGCACATGTTCGCCGGTCGTCACCGCGGCGAGCGCGCGCGTCGTCGGCACGCCGAGCGCGGCCATCGCCTCTGACACGATGTACTCGCGCAGCACCGGGCCGAGCGCAGCCCGGCCGTCGCCGCGCCGCGACCAGGGCGTCGGCCCCGACCCCTTGAGCTGGATGTCGCGGCGCTCGCCATTGATGTCGACCACCTCGCCGATCAGGAGCGCTCGCCCGTCGCCCAGTTGCGGCACGAAGTTGCCGAACTGGTGGCCCGCATAGGCCATCGACAGCGGCGCGGCCGTCTCGGGGAACGCATTGCCCGCCAGCATCGCCACGCCTTCGGGCGAAGCGAGCCAGTCGCGGTCGAGCCCCAGCTCGCCGGCAAGCGTGTCGTTGAGCCGGATCAGCGACGGCGCGGCGACCGGCATTGCCGGTTGGCGCGTGAAGAACCGATCGGGCAGGCGGGCATAGGAGTTGTCGAAAGCAATGGTCATGCCGGCAATGTAGAGTTCGCACAGCCCGCCTGCCAGTGCACAACACGTGGTGACAGGCCGGTCGGTGGCGGTGTAGTCGGTGCGGCAGCCGCAATCGGGATTTGAGGACCATGAACAGCATCGATGGCCGTGTCGTCACGCAGGACGGGCTGCAACCGGCGCGGATCGCGATCGACGGCGAGCGGATCGCGTCGGTGGCGCCGGACGCCGCCGCCGGCGAACGCATCATCGTGCCCGGGTTCATCGACCTGCATTGCCATGGCGGCGGCGGCGCCGATGTGATGGATGCGGGCGACGCCGTGCGGACCATTGCCGCCACCCATGCGCGCCACGGCACCACGGCCTTTCTGGCAACCACCATGACCGCGCCGGAGGACAGCATCCGCAGGGCGCTCGGCGCGGTGGCGCACGCGATGGCGGCACCCGATGCGGACGGCGCGGCGTGCCTTGGCGTGCATCTGGAAGGCCCGTTCATCAGCCGCGACAAGCTCGGCGCCCAGCCCGATTTCGTGA
>CAZSFA010000076.1:0-13804 GCA_964606055.1 uncultured Oceaniradius sp.
GCGATGGCGCACGCCACCATGGCCTCGCCGATCGGCACCGCGCGGATGCCGACACAGGGATCGTGCCGGCCCTTGGTCTGCACATCGACTTCTTCGCCCTCGCGCGTCACCGAACGGGTGGCCGTCAGGATGGACGAGGTCGGCTTGACGGCGAACCGCGCCACCACCGGCTCGCCGGTTGCGATCCCGCCAAGGATGCCGCCGGCCTTGTTGGAAAGGAACACCGGCTCGCCGTCGTCGCCGATGCGCATCTCATCGGCATTGTCTTCTCCGCGCAGCGTTGCCGCCTCGAAACCGTTGCCGATTTCGACGCCCTTGACCGCGTTGATCGACATCAGGTGCGAGGCGATGTCCTGATCGAGCTTGCCGTAGATCGGTGCGCCCAGACCCGCCGGCACGCCGGTGGCAACGATCTCGATGACGGCGCCGATCGATGAGCCGTCCTTGCGGATGGCGTCGAGATAGGAGGCAAAGCGCTCGACGGCCCGTGCATCGGGTGAAAAGAACGGATTGTTGTCGACTTCGGCCCAATCCCAGTTGGCCCGGTCGATCGATTGTGTGCCCATCGCAACGAGCGCGCCGCGCACCTCAAGGCCGGGCACGATCCTGCGGGCGATCGCGCCGGCCGCCACGCGCGCCGCGGTTTCGCGCGCCGAGGACCGGCCGCCGCCGCGGTAGTCGCGAACGCCGTATTTGGCGTCATAGGTGTAGTCGGCATGGCCGGGTCGGTAGCGCGTCTTGATCGCCGAATAATCCTTCGAGCGCTGATCGGTGTTCTCGATCAGCATCGAGATTGGCGTGCCGGTGGTGATCAGCGTGTCGGGATCGCCCTCGTCGGGCATCACCCCCGACAGCACCTTCACCTGGTCCGGCTCGCGGCGCTGCGTGGTGTACTTCGATTGGCCTGGCTTGCGCTTGTCCAGGAAAGCCTGGATTTCGGCCAGCGTCAGCGCAATGCCGGGCGGGCAGCCATCGACCACGCAGCCAAGGGCCGCCCCATGGCTTTCACCCCAGGTGGTGACGCGAAACAAATGACCGAACGTGTTGTGTGACATGGAATTCCCGCTGACGCGAGGCGGTCTTAGAGGATCATCGGGGACGTTGCAAAGCGGTGGCGCGCCGATGCGACGTCAGCGCAGCCAGTGACCGTTGCTGCCGTCGAAATGATAGATGTTGTCCTGCGGCGTCGGACCGCGCGCCGCCTCCGGCCCGGACAAGCCTTCGACGAGATGGCGTATGCCGCGCATAACCCCGCCATGGGTCACGATGACGCTGGGGCCGGGCAGGCGCGTCAGCGCGGCGCGCAGGCGCGGAAGGATCATCTGGTAGCTGTCGCCGCCCGGCGGCGGAACACTCCAGCGGTCCGCCTCGCGCGCCGCAACCACATCCGGAATGGTCCGGCGCAACTCATCGAGCGTGTGCCCTTCCCAGTTGCCGTAGGTGACTTCGATCAGATCGCCGTCGCGATCGTAGTCGTCTCCCGCCATGCCCAGTGCCGCGCGCACGATCTGCATGGTCTCGCGGGTGCGCCACAGCGGGCTCGACACGAAATGCCAGCCCGACCAGTCGGTTGCCTCGGCGCGCATCATGTCCGCATAGGCGGCCGCCTGCGCCCGGCCGCGATCGTTCATGGCGATATCCATCTGGCCCTGAAACCGGCGCTCGCGGTTCCAGTCCGTCTCGCCGTGACGGAGCATGTAGAAGGGATGTGCGGCGACCATCTGTGTTGCCCTTGGAACGGCCGCTCAGGACCCGCGCCCGCTGCGCGCTACTGCTTGCTCATGTCGGGCGCGTCGACCGCCTTCATGCCGACGATGTGATAGCCACTGTCGGTGTGGTGAACCTCGCCGGTCACAGAACGCGACAGATCGCTCAGCAGGTAGAGCGCGGCATCGCCCACCTCGTCGATGGTCACCGTCTTGCGCAGCGGCGAGTTGTATTCGTTCCACTTCAGGATGTAGCGGAAATCGCCGATGCCCGAGGCGGCCAGCGTCTTCAGCGGCCCCGCCGAGAGCGCGTTGACCCGAATGCCTTCCTTGCCCAGATCGGCGGCGAGATAGCGCACGCTGGCCTCAAGCGCGGCCTTGGCAACGCCCATCACATTGTAATGCGGCATCACCTTTTCGGCGCCGTAATAGGTCAGCGTCAAAACCGAGCCGCCATTGGTCATCAAGGGCTCGGCGCGTCGCACCATCTCGGTGAGCGAGTAGACCGAGATGTCCATCGTGCGCGCGAAGTTCTCACGGGTGGTTTCGACGTAGCGGCCCGTCAACTCGTCCTTGTCGGAGAAGGCCACCGCGTGCACGAGAAAATCGAGCCGTCCCCAGATGCGTTCGATCTCGGCGAAAACGGCGGCAACGCTTTCGGGTTCGGTTACATCCAGGTGCCCAACGACCAGCGCGTTCAACTCCTGGGCGAGCGGCTCCACGCGCTTCCTAAGGGCGTCGCCCTGATAGGAGAACGCCAACTCCGCGCCATGGGCCGCGCAGGACTTGGCAATGCCCCAGGCGACTGACCGATTGTTGGCCAGACCAACGATCAGGCCCCGTTTGCCCTTCATCAGGCCAGACCCGATGCTCATCGACAAAACCTCGCAACGATGCGGTGAAAACGACCCGGCATATTGCACAGGGGCCTTGCGCCTTCAAGGTCTGTTCAGGGCGCAATGCTTGACGACTTGATCGACCGTCACTCGGCGTTTTGGCCGGTATAGAGCGCCTGGAGCGCGGGTTTGTCGGCCTCATCGAGCATGAGCTGGACGACCGCATACAGATCGCCGCGCCCGCCGCTCTTGGTCGGCAGGCCACGTCCGGGCACGCGCAGCTTCTGGCCCGAACTGGTCCAGGGGGCGATCTTGAGCGCGATCCGCCCATCGGGCGTCGGCACGGCGACCTTGCCGCCCGCAACCGCGGTCTTCAGGTCGACCTCGACATCGACCAGCAGTGAGCGACCCTCGATCCGCATCCCCGGCTCGGGCTTGAACGCGACACGCGCCAGCACATCGCCGCGATGGCCCGCCGGCCCGGCTTCACCCTGGCCCTTCAGGCGGATCACCTGCCCGTCCTGCACGCCCTTTGGAAGGTTGACCGCGATCGCCCGACCATCGGGCAGTGTCAGCTTCGCCTTGCCGGCGGCGATAGCCTCGCCAATCCCGATCGGCAGGGCGACCTCTATATTGCGGCCCTTGTTCGGTTTTGCCCGCCGTGTCGCGCCCGCGCGGGCGCCCGGTGCCGGGTCGCCGAACATGGTGTTGATGTCGGCCTGTGAGAACCCGCGCCCTCGGCCGGAACCGCCGCCAAACGCCCCACCGAACATCTGGGACAGGATGTCTTCGGCATCGAACCCGGTGCCTTGCGATCCGCGCCCCGAACGCGACGCAAAGTGCTCGGCAAACCCGTCCGCGCCGGTAAAGCCATTGCCGCCCGGATAGCCATGGAAAGTCTCGTTGCCGTCGGCATCGATCTCGCCGCGATCGAACCGGGCGCGCTTGTCTTCATCGCCGACGATCTCATAGGCGCGCGAAACCGCCGCGAATCGCTCCTGCGCCTTCGCGTCGTCCGGATTGGCATCCGGATGATGGGACTTGGCCAGTTTGCGGAACGCGGACTTGATGTCCGACGCACTCGCCGTCTTGGCAACGCCGAGCACCGCATACGGGTCGCGCATGCATGCCTCCGATGGGTTTTGCACTATCGGCTTCGGATATGGGGAATGCCTGAAGCAATTCCAGTGGCAGCGGCGTCGCCGCCGAACGCAAAGGTCAGCCGGTTGCCGAGGTTGTGCCGACCGGCGCCATCGATCGTGTCCACCATCCCGAGCGTGGGTCGAGGCAGACTTCGCCCTGATAGAGCGTTGCGCCATCATAGGCATTGCGGGTGGCCGAGAAGCTGCGGCAGGTTTGCCCGGCCTCCACGGTCTGCGCAATGTCGACGATCGCGCCCGAAGACCCGGTCGCGGCGCTTGCCCAGGGCAACCTGCCCTCATTGAGCCTGTCCAGATCAGCGGTCGTTACCGCAAGCCGGATCGTGTCTTCATCGATCAGCCGGTCGGTCTCGCCGCCATCGGCGCCCGAACGGGGCGCAAACGGGTCAACGGCGATCGACGGCGTCGGCTCGGCCATGGAAATCGAGTTGGTGGTGGCAACCTCTTCCAGAGCGGCACCGGACATCGAGCAGCCCGTCAGTGCCACGCAAGCCAGCGCCGCGGCGAAGGCTGCGGCCCGGTGCGGCGCCATACGCGACATCATCACGGCCGAGGTCGACTTGACATCGCTGGCGCGCGGGTCGCATTGCAAGGTTTGTGCCGGTCCCATCCCACTCCTGGCGCTCACGACGCCGACCCCAAATAACCCCCACTTGAGGCGACTATGACGCTCGTTCGGTTAACAGATCGTGATATCGAAACGCAAGCCGATCCGATCGCGATATTCGACAACTGGTTGTCTGCGGCGAAACAATCCGAGACCAACGACCCGACCGCCGTCGCGCTGGCGACCGTCGACGGCGATGGCATGCCGGACGTTCGCATGGTGTTGCTGAAGGAATATGACGCCGAGGGCTTTGTTTTCTACACCAATTTCGAGAGTGGAAAGGGGCGGCAACTGCTCGACACCGGCAAAGCCGCCATGTGCTTTCACTGGAAGTCGTTGCGGTGCCAGGTTCGGCTGCGGGGGGCGGTCGGTACCGTCGGCGACGATGAAGCCGATGCCTATTTCGCAAGCCGCCCGCGCGGCAGCCGAATCGGTGCCTGGGCCTCGCGCCAGTCGCGCCCGCTTGAAAACCGCTTCGCCCTTGAGCGCGCGGTCGCCCGCTACACGGCCAAGCATGCCATCGGACCGGTGCCACGCCCGTCCCATTGGTCCGGGTTCCGACTGGCGCCGCTCAGTGTCGAGTTCTGGCAGGACGGCCGGTTTCGTCTGCACGATCGCCTGGTGTTTCGACGCCAGTCGCAGGGCGCGCCATGGGCGACCGAACGGCTCTACCCCTGATCGACGCCTCGCCCGGCCGGTTCACAAGACCACATCAAGACCCACCAAACGGTGCTAGTGTGGTTGATGTCGTGATGCAGCGACAGTCATGCGGAGGAGACCGGCCATGAACGTCGAGACTGTGAACATCCAGGCGGTGCCATACCTTTATGTCGACGGGCAGGCGCCAATGGACCCCGCCCAGGTCAGCGCCGAGATGGAGCGGTGTTTCGGACTGCTCATGCGTTTCATGGGCCGGAACGGCATCGCTCCGGTCGGACAGCCCATGTCGGTCTATTATGGGTATGACGCCGACACGCTGGCCTTTCGAGCCGGCATCCCCGTCGCGGCCGCCGACGCAGCCAAGGCCGACGGCGACATCAAGGCCGACCAGACGCCCGGCGGCCGGGTCTTCAGCGTCATGCATGTCGGACCCTATTCGGACCTCGGCAAGACCTATCAGGCCGCAACGGCCGCGCTGGCGGAGACCGGCCAGTCGTTCGGCGCGCCGACGTGGGAAATCTACATCGACGACCCGACCGATACGCCGGCCGACCGGATGAGGACGCAGATCTACTCTTTGCCCGCAGGTTAGGATCGGTCGCGACAAGCAGCCGGCAAGAGCAACGGGAGCGTTGCTGTTGGGCGCTTTAGGCGGCATTTGCCATCGTGCCATGCGTTTGAAAATGCAAGCGGTTTTACAGTTCCTTAAGAGCCGTGTCCTAGCTTGGCACACAGCGGAAACTGTGCGTGCGGACCTTTTTGGGGCCGCACGACGCGCCGCTCGCCGCCGCGTTCCTCGGCGGCATGTGCATCTTTTCACCGAACGTCGGTGCCGGCAAAAAGGCTAGACGCCGCCTGATTGTTCTTCCGAGCCAAGAGGTCGGGGCAGACTACGATGGCCGCAAAAGGCGCCAAGAAGAAAGAGCCCGCCAACGCACCAAAGCCCGGCGGCAAGTCCGGTCCCGGGCCCATGGTCGCGGCGCTGCAACTGTTCTGCGCGATCGTGGCGATCATCACGCTCGTGATCATGCTAATCGGGCTGTTCGACGTCGGCGGCTACGGACTTGGCAGCCAGTTGCGCAGCTTCGCCCTTGTTCCCATTGGTCTTTTTGCGCTGACCCTGCTGGGCGCGATCGTCCCGGCCTTCATGCCGCGCAGCACCGACCAGGAAGCGATCGACCAACGCATTGAGGACCTTGAGGCGCGATTGACCGCGCAAGTCGGTGAGATGCGGAGCAAGGTCGATGCCCAGATCGGCAGCGACTATCAGGCGCTGCGCGATCACAACAAGGAACTCCAGGATCAGTTGGACGCCATCGAGGCGGCAAAGACCGCCGACATCCGCGAAGAAGTCGAACAGCTGCGCGCGATCAACCGCGATCTGGAAGCCCAGATCAAGCAGTGGGCGATCGGATCGGTGAGCGACGCCATCACCACCGACAGCGGCCCCGAAAGCATCAACGTCGCCTGAGACGCCGTCCGATAGCGGTTCAAAATCAAGGTTCGAGCAAGCCACATGTCACAGCCACAGCCTGCCGCCCAGCCAACCGCATCGCCTCGCACCTCACAGACACCGGACGCTTTTCGGCTTTGTGAACGCGCGATCGAATACGCGCGCCGCTACGGCACGCCGCCCGATCCGGAAACCTACAATGTCTGGTACGCCTATGCTTCGGGCCGCAGCCCCAAGCTGAACAACCGCCTCGAGGCGATGCTGTCCAGGGGCGCCAATCCCAGCACCTACGATCTGACCGAACTCAACAGCGAGGTGCTGCTCGCCGAAAACGATGCGCAGCGCCTCAACGAAGCGACCAATCAGGGTCTGAGCAACGAGATGGAGCAAATGCAGCGCTTCATCCACTCCTACCTTGATTCGACCGAGCGCTATGAAGGCGCGATCGACACGTCGACCAAATCGCTCAGCGCCGCCTCGACGCCCGACGAACTCGAGATGATGATCGCGCTCGTCATCCGCGAGAACCAGCGCATCCGCGCCCAGACCCGGCAGCTCAGCGACAGCCTGCGCGAGACGCAGGGCGAGATCGAGCGCCTTCAGGGCCGGCTTGAGGAATCGCGCGCGGCCGAGCTGAAGGATCCGCTGACCGGTCTGGCCAATCGGCGGTTCTTCCAGCGCGCCTTCGATGCTGAAGTCCTGGCCGCGCAGGAGAAGGGCTACCCGCTGTGCTTCGCGCTTGCCGACATCGATCATTTCAAGTCGGTCAACGACCGTTTCGGTCACCAGATCGGCGACGAAATCCTCAAGTTCGTCGGCGGATACCTTCAGGACGCTCTCGACCAACACGGCAGCGTCAGTCGCTATGGCGGCGAGGAGTTCGCCGTCATCCTCCCCGACATGGAGCGCAGTCAGGCGGTACTGTTGCTTGATCAGGTGCGGGAAGGGCTGGCCGCTTCGCGTTTGGTCACCAGCAAGTCGCGCAAGCCGATCGGCGCGGTGACCGTGTCGATGGGCGTGGCATTGCTCAAGCATGACGAGACTGGTGACGAACTCTTCGTGCGCGCCGACGAACTGCTCTACCGGGCCAAGTCCGCCGGCCGCAACAACGTCCAGTAGCCGCCGCGCCGGCGTGCGATCGGTGCCGATCGCGGCCGTCTTCGGCTTGACCCTCCGGCATGCCACTTGTCATTGTGCCCGCGTCGAAAGCGCGAGGATCCTGCATGGCATTTGAAGGTCTGATCACCCGTTTGAACCTGATGTTCGAGCAGATGGAGAACCAGCCCCAGGACGCCCACGAACTGCTGCACCAGATTCACCTCGAACTGATGCAGATGCGCGCCGAGGGTCTCCCGCCACCGCAGGATTTGGTCGATCTCGAGGAGCGTCTGGAAGCCGAGTTCCGCTCGCGCGGCGTCGACCGTCCCGTGCCCTGACAGCTCCGGCTGCTTGACGGGCGATCGGCGCATACCCTGACCAAGTCTGACGACAACCGGCAGTCCGCCGCCGCGTGGGAGCGTCTGGCGGCGCCTTGCGGCTGGTGCATCGGCAGGAGACGCACTCTATATGTCGGTCTGATGCAATGATCGGGTGGTTTTTGTGCGCCGCAGGGACACGATGACGATGATGGGCGCCGCGCTGCTCTCATCCATGGCGCCGATGCCGGCGCTCGGCCAGCGCGCGCGCAATCCAACCGGCTATCTGCGAACCAACTGGAGCCGGGACCCGTTCGCCTACGGCGCTTACTCCTATGTTGCCAAAGGTTCCCGCCAACGCGACCGCCGGCGGCTCGAAAGCCCGGTCGGCGACAGGCTCTTCTTCGCCGGCGAGGCAGCCTATCCATTCTACAACAGCACGGTGCATGCCGCGCACGAGTCCGGCCTTCGCACGGCCGAGGCTGTCCGTCAGACCGATGCCGGAACCGTCGCGATCATCGGGGCCGGCATGAGCGGGCTTTCCGCCGCCCACCGTCTTGCGCGCCAAGGTCTCGCGGTGACGGTGTTCGAAGCCCGCGACCGGATCGGCGGCCGGCTTTGGGCCGATGACGGGCTCGGTCCGCCGCTGGATCTGGGCGCAAGCTGGATCCATGGCGTTAACGGCAACCCGATGTCGGATGCGGCTGGTCAGCTTGGCCTGCCAACCGCAATGACCGGCGATGACTACCTGTTGCGCGGGCGCGGCGGCGCGATCATCGACGATCGAGACACGCCCGGCTGGCTGGAAAACGTGGTGTCGGTGCAGCACACGTTCGGCGCCGATACCGACCAGATCAACCGCTGGGCTTATGCGCTGCAGGACGACTATGGCGGCGGCGACGCCATCGTGCCGGCCAGCTATGCGCGCGTGCTGGATGCGTTCAAGGGCGACTACGAGGTGCGAACCAACGCACCGGTGACGGCCATCGAGCATGGAGCGTTCGGCGCTTCGGTAGCCGTGGACGCGCAAGCCCCGAAACGCTTCGATTGCGCCATCGTCACGGTTCCATTGGGGGTGCTCAAGCGCGGCGCGATCCGCTTCGACCCCAAACTGCCCGCCGACAAGCAGCGCGCCATCGATCGTCTCGGCATGGGCACGCTCGACAAGCTCTACCTGCGCTATGACGAAGCATTCTGGGATCGGGACGTGACCTGGATCATAACGCCCGACAATGGCTTGCCTCAGGGCCAGTTCAACCAGTGGCTGAACCTTCACAAACTCCTTGGCGAGCCGATCATCATGGCATTCAACGGCGGGCCGCCGGCGCTCGACCTGGCCGCAAAGCCCGACGAGGAGATCCTGTCACGCGCGATCGCGACGCTCGCCGCGGCTTATCCCGCTTAGCCGCAAGCAAAGCCGCGCGACGGCCGGGTCAGGCTTCGGTCCCGCCCAGCGTCATCTGGTCCATCCTCAGATGGGGCTGACCGATGCCCACCGGCACGCCCTGACCGGCCTTGCCGCACGTGCCGATCCCGTTGTCCAGCGACAGATCGTTGCCGACCATCGAGACGCGGTGCATCGCGTCCGGGCCGTTGCCGATCAGCATCGCGCCCTTGACCGGGTGGGTCACCTTGCCTTTTTCGATCCGGTACGCCTCGGTGCAGGCGAACACGAACTTGCCGGACGTGATGTCCACCTGACCGCCACCGAATGAAACGGCGTAAATTCCGTCGTCGACCGAGGCGATGATCTCCTCGGGCGTCCTGTCACCGGCCAGCATGTAGGTGTTGGTCATGCGCGGCATCGGCACATGCGCGTAGGATTCGCGCCGCCCGTTGCCGGTCGGCTTCATGCCCATCAGGCGCGCGTTTTGCCGGTCCTGCATGTAGCCGACCAGCTTGCCGTCCTCGATCAGCACGTTATAGCCCGAGGGCGTGCCTTCATCGTCGATCGTCAGCGAGCCACGCCGGTTGTCGATCGTGCCGTCATCGACCACGGTCACGCCCTTGGCCGCGACCTGCTCGCCCATCAGGCCGGCGAACGCGGATGTGCCCTTGCGGTTGAAATCGCCTTCCAGCCCATGGCCGACCGCCTCGTGCAGCATCACGCCGGGCCAGCCATTGGCGAGCACGATGTCGAACGTGCCGGCCGGTGCCGGTTTGGCCGCAAGGTTGACGAGCGCCTGGCGCAATGCGTCGTCGGCCGCCGTCTGCCAGCGATCGGTTGCGATGAACTCGCCGAACGGTTGCCGACCGCCCATGCCGTGCGAGCCGGTCTCCTGCCGATCACCGTCGCCCACAATCACCGACACGTTGACCCGTGTCAGCGGCCGTATGTCCTTGGCGAAATGCCCATCGGCACGCAGGATTTCGACAACCTGCCACGATGCGGCGAGCGAAACCGAAACCTGTCGCACGCGGTCGTCCTTGCCGCGCAGATAGGCATCGACCTTCTCCAGCAGCTTGACCTTGGCTTCAAACGACGGTTCGCCGATTGGATTGTCATCGCCATAGAGCTTGGCGTTGGTGCGCGCCGGCGGCTCCGAATAGGTGCCGGCATGTCCGGTCGATACCGCGCGCACCGCGTCGGCGGCGCGGATCAGCGCGGCCTCTGAAAAATCGTCCGATTGCGCGTAGCCGACCGCTTCGCCGGCGACGGCGCGCAGACCGAAGCCGGATGCGGTGTTGAACGAACCGGTCTTCAGCCTGCCATTGTCGAAACCCAGCACCTCGCTTTCGCGGTACTCGACGAACAATTCGCCGTCGTCCGATCCCGACAGCGCGTCGGCGACGCGTCGCCGGACGGCGTCTTCGTCAACATCGAAACGGGCGATAAGGCTGCTGGGGGCGTCGGGCATGGGCGGCTCGCTGTCGGTTTGCGTGAAGCGGGTTCCATGGCACCATGACCCCGCGCGTCCCGATCAGATGTGGAGCCCGCCATGAATGAAAACAAGACCCGGCCGGACGGCACCGATGTCAATGCCGTGATCGACGCGATTGCCGATTCGGGCCGCCGAGCGGACGCCGTCCGGCTGATGACGATGATGGAAGAGGTCACCGGTGACCCGCCCGTCGTCTGGAGCGGCCGGATCATCGGATTCGGTTCCTATCATTACCGCTACGACAGCGGCCGGCAGGGCGATTTCTTCCGCACCGGTTTCGCGCCGCGAAAGAACGACTTCTCGATCCACGTGCTGTCCGGGCTCGATTCCATGACTGACGAACTGGCGGCGCTTGGCCCGCACAAACGCGGCGTGTCGTGCCTCTACGTCAAGTCGATGGATGCGATCGACTTCGACATGCTGCGCGCAATCATCGCAAGGAACACGACAATCATGGCCGAACGCTACCCGGACCAAAGGTCGGGGTGAGTGGCCTCGCCGGCAGTCAGGGCAGCGCTTCAAAGCCCTCGGTGAAACCCGTCAGGTCGACCGGCAGGCCGATTCCTTCCTCGGGCGTATCGAAGACGGTGAAGGTCGCCATTTCGCCAGCCTTCAGGCTGTCGAGCAGCGCTGGCTCGAGAATCACCTCGGCATAACAGCCATCGGAGAAACACCGCACGAAATAGGCGCGCCCCATGTCGCGCCCGTCAATGTGCAATCCCAGTCCGTTCGGCAGCAGCACGCCGAGCGGCGCCTGAATGCGCAGGATTTGCGCCTGGCGATCGGCCGTCTTGAACGCGGACACCGACAGACCGATCTCGGACCGGTCGAAGTCCTCGACCGCCTGCATCAACACGCACTGTTCGCTGGACGCGCCCGGCGGCGTTGCGCAACGCATCTCCCAGAAGCCGTAGGTGCCGCGCACGCTGGCCTGCTGAGCGAGGGCGGAGGTGGTCGCGCCAGCCAACACGAGTGCCGCGCCAGCCAGCGCCACGGCCAAAGCCCTGAAGCGATGCGAGATGTGCCGGGCCGTGCATGGGCTCATGATCGGTGCCTTGTGCGTTTCGATGCGAATCACGCGCAAACTCCATTCCATCATTGTCCGCGCATACGCCATTAGGCAATGCGGGCAACGCACCATCCCTCCGCGCCGATCACAAAGGCGGCAACAGGGCGAAAACAAGGCGCGATGCGATCATCGCGCGGCATCGGGCGTGGCGTGCGGGTCGAACACAGGTGAACGGATTCGCCGTCTGCGAAAGCGCGCAAATGACGCACAATTATCGGCCGGCGCTGGTTGCGGCATGTGCCATATTGTGGTTCTTGACGCTCCACGACGGCGGGCCGACCGCCAGGATTGATCGGAGAAGACCGCGTGCCGACGACAACAATACGACGCCGTTTCCTTATCGCCATTGCCGGCCTGTTGGCTCTGGCGTCGGGCAGTGCCGCGGCTCTGGCCGCCCAGCCGACGCCGTGGCAGATGGGATTCCAGCCCGCCGCGACCGGCATCATGGAAGAGATCATATGGTTTGAGCGCTACACGCTGGTGTTCATGGTTCCGGTCGTCGTCCTGGTGCTGGGGCTGCTGGCCTGGGTGATCGTGCGCTACAACCGCCGCTCCAACCCGGTTCCCTCGCGCGTCAGCCACAACACGACCATCGAGATCGTCTGGACGGTCGGCCCGATCATCGTGCTTCTGATGATCGCCGTTCCGTCCTTCCAGCTTCTGACCAAGCAGTACTCGCCGCCCAGCGAGCCCGAGATCACCATCAAGGCGACCGGGTATCAGTGGTTTTGGGGGTATGAGTACCAGACCGAGGACGGCCAGGACGTCGGCTTCGACCAGATCATGCTGCGCGAGGAGGAGCGCGCGCAGTTCGGCAAGACCGACATTGCGATGTACCCGCGTCTTCTGGCTGTCGACAATGAGGTTGTCGTGCCGGTCGACACGACCGTGCGTCTTCTGATCACGGCGGCCGATGTGTTGCATTCATGGACGATTCCGGCCTTCGGCGTGAAAATGGATGCCGTACCCGGCCGGCTGAACGAAACCTGGTTCCATGCCGAACGCGAAGGCATCTTCTATGGCCAGTGCTCGGAGCTGTGCGGCAAGGATCACGCCTTCATGCCGATCGCCGTCCGTGTCGTCAGCCAGGACGACTACGGTGCGTGGCTGACCGCGGCGCGCGACGATGTCGGCGAGGCCAACCGTGTTCTGCTCGCCAAGCTCGAGCAGCGCCGGCAGGTCGCCGAACTGGCCGATTGAGCTTTTTGGCCAGCGATACCGTGTCGCTGGCTTCGCGCGGGTCCGCCGCGCCCAACCGCATTGAATAACCGAGGCATTTCAGGAGCCGAACCCATATGTCCGATGCCGTAGCACCTCATACCGATGATCACGGAGTGCCCAAGAGCTTCGTCAATCGGTGGTTGTTTTCGACCAACCACAAGGACATCGGCACGCTCTACCTGATCTTTGCGATCATCATGGGCGTGTTCGGCGGCTTCCTGTCGGTCGTGATGCGTTGGGAGCTTGCCGAGCCTGGCATCCAGATCTTCCATGGTCTGGCGGCCATGGTCTACGGCGTCGAGGGTGACGCGGCCATCGATGCCGGCAAGCAGATGTACAACGTGTTCACCACCGGCCACGGCCTGGTGATGATCTTCTTCATGGTCATGCCGGCGCTGATCGGCGGTTTTGCCAACTGGATGGTGCCGATCATGATCGGCGCGCCGGACATGGCGTTCCCGCGCATGAACAACATCTCGTTCTGGCTGCTGCCGCCGGCCGCGCTCCTGCTGGTTATCTCCATGTTCATGCCCTCGGCGCCAGGTGCTTTTGGTGTCGGCGGCGGCTGGACGATCTATCCGCCCTATTCGACCACCGGACAGCCGGGACCGGCGATGGATTTTGCGATCCTGTCGTTGCACATTGCCGGCGCTTCCTCGATCCTTGGCGCGATCAACTTCATCACTACGATCTTCAACATGCGTGCGCCGGGCATGACCCTGCACAAGATGCCGCTGTTTGCATGGTCGGTGCTGATCACCGCCTTCCTGTTGCTGCTGTCGCTGCCCGTGCTGG
>CAZSFA010000077.1:0-13538 GCA_964606055.1 uncultured Oceaniradius sp.
CCGTCAGGACGGCGAGAAACACCATCATCGACCAGAAGCCGAACATGCCGATGTCGCCAAACGACACCGCCCAGGGAAACAGGAACGCGACTTCCAGATCGAAGATGATGAACAAGATGGCGACCAGGTAGAAGCGGATGTCGAACTTCATGCGTGCATCGTCGAAGGCGTTGAAGCCGCACTCATAGGCCGACAGCTTTTCCGGATCGGGATTGCGGTAGGCAACCAGAAACGGCGCCACCAGCAGGGCCAGGCCGATTCCGAGGCACACGATGATGAAGATGATCAGCGGAAGATAGGATGCGACGACGGCTTCCATGACCGTTTTACCCCGAATTGACTGACAGCCATTTAGGCCGTTTGGGTGCGCTGCACCAGATGGCCGAACGCCGCAGACCGGTTCGGCCCGCGCATTCGGTTGTCACCACGCTCGTTATCGTTTCGCGCCCGCACAGGCAAGGAAAACACATCCGACCATCGCAGCACCCGCGCGCCCCGCCAACAGGCGTCCACGGTCCGAATTGACTAAGGTGCCAGTTTGGTATTTTTTTGGTATTGAAATGGCGACGCAATCGCCGCCGCAAGGGCCCACTGATGCAAACGCTGTTTTCGCCCGACGCCTTGGGCATGGCCGGCCCCGGACCGCTCTATCTGCGGCTGGCGCGGGGCATAGGCGACCGGATCGCGGACGGCCAGTTGCGGCCCGGCGACAGCCTTCCGTCCGAACGCGACATGGCCGCGATGACCGGTCTGAGCCGCGTCACCGTGCGCAAGGCGCTTCAGCACCTGGTCGAATCGGGCCAGCTCGTCCAGCATCGCGGCTCGGGCACCTTCGTTGCGGCGCCCGCACCGGTCGAACGGCTCGAACAATCGCTGGCGCATCTGACATCGTTCACAGAAGACATGGCCCGGCGCGGCCGCATGGTGCAGTCGACCTGGCTGTCCCGGCAGGTGGTCGCGGCCAGCCCCGACGAGATGATGGCGCTGGGCCTGCGGGCCGACGACCGCGTGGTGCGGCTCGAACGGGTCCGCAAGGCCGACGGCGTGCCGATGGCGATCGAGCGCGCAACCGTGTCGACACGCTGGCTGCCCGAGCCGGACGATGTCACCGATTCGCTTTATGCGGCGCTTGCCCGGCACGAGGCGCGCCCGGTCCGCGCGGTCCAGCGCATCACCGCCAGCACGCTCGATGCGGCCGACGCCGCGCTTCTCGACGTCGAGCCCGGCACCGCCGCCTTGCGCACCGAGCGCGTTTCCTATCTGGCATCGGGCCCGGCGGTCGAACTGACCCGTTCGCTTTATCGCAGCGACATGTATGACTTCACCGCCGAACTGCGCATTCCGGCCTGACATCCGACCAGCCTGACACCGAGGACCACCCGTGACCGACTATCCCAGCCAGATGGCGCGCGAGATCGCGCAAATTCCGCAGGCAACGGCCCGCCTGCTCGATGAAGGCGCAACGGCGATCGCCGAAACCGGCGCCGCTTTGCGCGCGGTCGACCCGCGCATCCTCGTCACCGTGGCGCGCGGCTCGTCCGATCATGCCAGCGCCTATCTGAAATATGCCATCGAACTCAATTGCGGCATTCCCGTCGCCTCGGTCGGCCCGTCGGTCGCCTCGGTCTATGGCCGGCCGCTGCGGCTCGACGACGGCGCGGCGATCGGCATTTCCCAGTCCGGCAAGAGCCCTGACATCGTGCAGATGATGGAGGCTGCAAAAGCCGGCGGTGCGCTGACCATCGGGCTGACCAACACCGCCGACGCGCCGCTGGGCGCCCATGTCGATCATCTGGTGCATCTGGCGGCTGGCCCCGAACGCAGCGTCGCCGCGACCAAGAGCTTCGTCTCATCGGTGGTGGCGGGCCTTGCGATCCTTGCGGCGTGGCGGCAGGACGCCGCGCTCTCGGCCGCCATCGCCGCCCTGCCCGACCATCTTGCGGGCGCGCTCGACATGGACTGGGAGGCGGCGGGCGCGCGGTTGGCCCGCGCCGGCCAGGCGTTCGTCCTGGGCCGCGGGCCGGGCTTTGCGATCGCGATGGAAATGGCACTCAAGTTCAAGGAGACCTCGGCGCTGCATGCCGAGGCCTACAGCGCCGCCGAAGTGCTGCATGGACCGTCGACGCTGGTCGGCGCCGGGTTCCCGGTGCTGGCGCTCGCCGTCGACGACGACGCGCGCGATCAGGTGCTCGCCACGGCCAACCAACTGGCCGCGCAGGGCGGCGACGTGTTCGTCACCGGTGGTGGCGCCAGCACCGGCGTGCATCCGCTGCCGATCCAGCCGTCCGGCCATCCGCTGACCGCGCCGCTGGTGGCGCTGGTCAGCTTCTACGTGTTCATCGAAGCGCTGTCGCGCCGGCGCGGTCTCGACCCGGATGCGCCGCCGCATCTGCGCAAGGTCACGGAGACGGTCTAGGACGGGCGCAGCGCACGCCGCTACGAACTAAGCGCCGGCGGCCAGCGTCCGTCCCAAATGTCCGTCATGGGCGGCAAGCGACTGTTCAGCCGCAGCACGGTCCACACCGCGCATCAGCATCACCACGGCGATCTTGATCGAACCGTCGGCCTTGGCGAGCGCGTTTGCGGCCTCGTCTTCGGCTACGCCGGCGAGATCGGCCACCATCGTGCGGGCGCGGCGGGCCAGCTTGTCGTTGGACGGCGCCATCTCGACCATGCGGCCGCGATAGACGTAGCCCATGCGGATCATCAGCGCGGTCGAGAACGCGTTCAGCACAATCTTCTGCGCGGTCCCGGCCTTCATCCGTGTCGAGCCGGCCACCAGTTCCGGTCCCGTCGCCGCGATGATAGCGATCTCGGCGGCATCGGCCAGCGGGCCGGCTGGATTGTTCTGCACGCCGATGGTCAGCGCGCCTTGCGCGCGGGCATGGCGCACGCCGCCCACCGCAAAGGGCGTGGTGCCGGACGCGGCAACGCCGATCACGACATCGGTCGGCCCGACGCCGACATCGTCCAGCGCCTTGGCCGCCGCATCGCCATCGTCTTCGGCGCCTTCGATCGATTGCGTAAGCGCGGCGTTACCGCCGGCCATCAGCGCCAGCGCCCGTTCGGCCGGCCAGGCATAGGTCGGCAGCAGTTCGGTCGCGTCCTGCGTGGCAATGCGTCCCGACGTGCCGGCGCCCAGATAGATCAGCCGGCCCGCCTGACCGATCCGCTCGGCCGCCCGGTCCACCGCCTGCGCGATGGTCGGTGCCGCCATCGCGGCGATTGCGGCGGCGGCCATCTGGCTTTCGAGGATCGCCTCGGTGACATCGGCGGTCGCCCAGTTCTCGATGCCATCGTAGCGGACTGATGCGGTTTCGGTGGTCTTTGCGGTCATGTGTCCTTGTCTCCAGGATCGGATTTCAGCGCCAGTTGCGCGGCCGTGGCGGCGGCATCGATCTGCGGCCGCTCAAGTCGTATGTCCGGCAGCGCGGCGCGCACGGTGTCGAAGATCGTCGGGTGCAGGCGCAGGACGCCCCCAACCAAACCGATCGGCCCCGGCCCGCAGCGGTCCAGCATCACCCGGGCCAGCCGGGCGATCTCGTGGCCGGCATCGCGCAGGATGGCGAGCGCGACCGCATCGCCGGCATCGGCGCAATCGGCGACCGCCCGCGACAGTTCGGCGATCGCGCCCCGATCGCGCCCGTAGACATAGGCGCGCGTCGTCGACCAGTCCGGCCCGCCGATCACGCGGGCCAGCGCCCCGGCCAGCACGGCCGCCTCGCCCGGATGCCCGGCCGCGTCATCCTGACGCCAAACAGCACGCAGCGCCCGAAGGCCGATCCAGGCGCCCGACCCGCCATCGTCGATCAGAATACCGCGCCCGCCGGCGCGGTGCACGATGCCTTCGGCGGTGATGTGCAGCGCAACCGACCCGGTACCAGCCAGCACCAGATGCCCCTGCCCCGGCTCGAAGGCGGACAGATACGCCAGTTCGATATCGTCGCGCAGGGCGATTGTCGTCGGCGCGATGGCCAGCGCGGACGCCAGAAGAAACCGCCCATCGCCCGCCACCACCGGATCGAAACCTGTGATGCCGGCGTAAACCCCGAGCGACGGCGCGACCGGCACCTGCGCGGCGAGCGCCCGGGCTGCATCGGCAAAGGCGTCGTGCGCTTCGGGGCGATAGAGGTGGCCGTTCGCGCCGGGCGCTTCGCCCCGCGCGATCTCGGCGCCGGCGCCGTCCACCAGCACCCAGCGCGTTGCGGTTCCGCCCATGTCGATGCCAAGCGCCGCCGTCATGCCAGCGCCTCGACATATCTGGCCGCGATCGCGCGCGGATTGGTGATCGCCGTGCCGACGACGACCGCATGGGCACCCGCATCCAGCGCGGCTCGCGCGAGCGCGGGCGTATCGTAGCGTCCCTCGGCGATGACGGGGGTATCGAGCCGCGCGACGAGCGCGCGGACGAGGTCGAGGTCGGCGCCAGCCGCCTTCAGGTTCGCCGTCGCCTCGGTGTAACCGGACAGCGTGGTGGCAATGTAATCGGCCCCGAGCGCGGCCGCGCGGACACCGGCGTCGAGGCTGTCGACATCGGCGAAGACTTCGGCGCCGAGCGCCTTGATCGCCGGGATCAGCCTTTCGATCGCCGCGCCGTCGCGCGGCCGGCCGGTGGCATCGAGTGCGATCACATCGGCACCGGCGTCGACGAGAGGGCGCGCGTCGGCCAAGCCCGGCGTGATGTAGACCGGCATTTCGTCGTCGAACCGTTTGGCGATGCCGATGACGGGCAAGCCCGCGGCACGGCAGGCGCGCACATCGTCGGCGCCGTTGGCGCGGATCGCGACCGCGCCCGATTGCGCGGCGGCCAGCGCCATCGCGCCCATGTGGACAGGGCCGTGCATCGGATTGTCGGGCCGCGCCTGGCAGGAGACGATCAGGCCCCGCTTGAGGATCATTTCAGCGCCCCGGACGTCATGCCGTTGATGAACTGGCGCGACAGGACGATGTAGAGCACCGTGATCGGCAGCGCGGCCAGCGTGAGGCCTGCGAACATCACGCCCCAATCGGTGTTGTATTCGCCGATGAACGTCGTCAGGCCCTGCGGCAGGGTCTTCAGATCGTCGTTCTGGATGAACACCAGCGGGAAGAAGAAATCGTTCCAGATCGGCACCAGATTGTGGATCGCCGAGATAATCAGCGCCGGCTTGCACAGCGGCAGCATGATGCGGCGCATGATCAGGAACTCGCTGGCGCCGTCCATGCGCGCCGCATCCTCGAGTTCGCGCGGCAGCGAGCGCAGAAAGCCGGTCATGATGAAGATTGTCGAGGGCAGTCCCATCGCCACATAGACCGCGATCAGCGACAGGTGGGTGTTCAGGATGCCCATGTCGCGGAACAGGATGAACAGCGGGATGATCGCAAGCTTGAGCGGTAGCGTCAGCCCGGCGATGAAGAACAGCAACAGGAAGCTCGAACCGCGAAACTCGTAGCGGCCGATCGCATAGGCCGCCATCGTGCCGAGCACCAGGATCAGGCCGATCGACGTGCCAGTCACGAACAGCGAGTTGAACAGGTAGCGCGGGAAATTGGTCTCGGTCGCGACCCGCACGAAGTTCGTCACATTGGTGAAGTCGGGAATGGCGAACGGCGACTGGAAGATCTCGACATTCGACTTGAAGCCCGAGAACACCATGATGACGACCGGAAACAGCATCAGGAACGTGTTCGCGATCAGGAAGATCTGGATCAGGCCGGCGCGGCCGAGCGTGGAGACAAGGCCCCTGCCCTCGATCGGCGCGGTGATGGCGGGCGCGGTCGTCATATCTGGATCTCCCGGCGGCGCAGCCGCACCGTCCAGAAGGCGGCCACCACCGCGATGAACAGGAAGATCAGCACCGCAAGCGCCGAGCCCTGGCCGAAGTTCTGCACGCCCGCCGACGTGTTGCCGAACGCGGTGCGGTAGAAATAAAGCCCCAGCACGTCGGTCGACCCGAACGGCGAGCCGTCCAGCCCGACCATGATGTAGGGCAGTTCGAACCAGTTGAACGCGCCGATGAACAGCAGGATGAAGCAGATCGTCGCCGACGGCGCGATCAGCGGCCAGATGATCTTGCGGATCAGCACCCACTCATTGTCGGTCTCCATGCGCGCCGCATCGAGCAGTTCGGGCGGGATGCGCTGCAGGCCGGCGAGGAAGACCAGCGTGGGAAAGCCCACCCACGCCCAGGCGTTGACGAAGATCAGCGCACCGAGCGCGGTTTCGGACTGGCCGAGCCAGGGCTGGGCCCAGTCATCGAGCCCGACCGCGCGCAGCGACTGGTTCACCACCCCGAAGATCGGGTGGAAGAACAGGCGCCACAAAATGCCGATGATCACGGTCGACAGGACAACCGGAAGGAACACCGCAACCCGGTGGAAGGCCGCGCCGAACGGCTCGCGCCAGAGCGCGTAGGCGAGCAGAAAGCCAAGCCCGTTCTGCACGATCATCAGTGTGACGAACACGATGACGTTGTGCATGAAGGCGCGTCGCGTCCATGTCGCGAACGGCTCCTGGAACAGCACCACGCGAAAGTTCTCGAACCAGATGAACTCGCCGCGCTGCAGCCCGTTCCAGTCGTAGAACGCATAGGCCAGCGCCGACAGGATCGGATAGACGACGAACGTCGCCATCACCACCAACGGCGGGATGATCAAAAACGCGATCCAAAGGCCGCGCCCGGTCAGCCGGAAATTGAGCATTCATCGGGTCCCGTGGCGGCGCCGGATGTAGCCCGGCGCCCGCCGTCAAGGTCAGACCGAGCCGATCAGTTCTGGAACGGCTCGTACCATGTCGCAACGCCCTCGGTGACGGTCTGGCCGACCGCTTCGGGCGTTGCCTCGCCGGCCATCATCCGCTGCACTTCGGCCTGAAGCAGCACCGAGCCCGAGGGCTCCTGATAGCGGAAATCGGTCAGCAGCAGATAGGGGATCGAATTGGCGTTCAGTTCCGCCACTTCCTGAAGCAGCGGGTCCTCGAACGTCACGCCCGGGATCGGGGTGATGTTGCCCAGCGCATTGGCAAACGCCTGCCCGAACTCCCGCGAGGCGAGGAAGTTCAGCCACGTCTTGACCGCCTCGGGGTGCTCGGTGTCGGCCCATCCCGCATAGCCGCCGTCAAAGAAGTTCGACACCAGCTGCGTGTCGCCGGCCTGGGCGGCGGGTGCCGCAAACAGGCCCAGGTCGAGATCGGGGTTCTGCGCGCGGAAGTTGGCGATCTCGAACGAACCGCCGGCAAACATCGCCGCAAGGCCGGACACGAACAATTGCTGCGAGGACGCATAATCAAGGCCCTGATAGCCGTCCGGCATGTGCTGCTGCACCTCGACCAGCCTGTTCAGCGCGCCGACGAAACGCTCGTCGGTGAAGTCGGCATCGCCCGCCCGCACGTCCGCGACGAAATCCTGGCCGATGGTCGACGCGCCCAGCGAAAAGGTCAGCGTCTCATTCTGCCAGGCGGTGGCCGTGCCGTTGGCGAACGGGAACAGGCCCGCGCCCTTGATCGTCTCGGCGGCGGCGTTCAGCTCATCCCAGGTCCGCGGCTCTTCAAGGCCCAGGTCGGCGAAGATCGCCTTGTTGTACATGACCAGCATGGTCTGCGAGGCGAACGGCACCGCATAGGTCACGCCGTCCGAGCGCAGCGTCACCGAGTTGACCGCCGATTCGGGCAGGTCCGCCAGCGCCGGGATGACGTCCTCGCCCAACGGCATCAGATAGCCGCCATTGGCGACCGCCTCGAAGCTGCCATAGGCGCGCACCATCATCGCGTCTGGCGCGTTTTCGGCGGCCAGCGCCGTCGACAGGATGGTGTTGTAGGTGGTCGCCTCGATCGCCTCGAACACGACATCAATGCCCGGGTTCTGCGCCTCGAAGTCGGCAATGATGGCCTCGTACTCGTCGCGGTCCTCCTGGCGCCACGACCAGAATGTGATCTCCTGGGCGAAGGCCGGCGCAGTCGCGACAAGCACCGCCGGCGCCGCCACGGCGGCCGCGAGCACGGATGCGATCAGTTTGCGTTGCATGGTCAATCCTCCTGTTGATGTGCGTACAAATGCTTGGTTTTCAGACGGTTTTCGTCATCGGTTCAGCCGCTGGCCATTGCCGGCATCGAAATAGTGAACCTGCCCGGCCCGGGGGCGCAGCCGCAACGGCGCGCCGTCCTCGATGTGCTGGTCGGGATCGGTGCGCAGCGCGGCAAGCGTGCCATCGCCAAGCCGGGCGAAGGTGAAGGCATGATCGCCCAGATATTCGGTGTAGACCGCGCTTGCCGCAAACCCGGCGCCCTCGTCGGCCACCGCGATGTCGACGCCGTCGGGCCGGAAGCCGATCGTCATCGCTTCGGGCGCGTTGGCCGGCATGTCATCGACCGCGACCGACGGGCCGCCGTCGACGGTGATGCCGCCATCGCGGCGCACCACCGACAGGAGCGCCATGCGCGGCGAGCCGATGAAGGTGGCAACGAACGTGTTGGCTGGCGTTTCGAACAGTTCGCGCGGCGTGCCGACCTGCTCGATCCGGCCCTCATTCATCACCACGATCCGGTCGGCCAGCGTCATCGCCTCGATCTGGTCGTGCGTGACGTAGATCATCGTGCCGCCCAGATCCTTGTGAAGGCGCGCGATTTCCAGCCGCACTTCCGAGCGCAGCGCCGCGTCCAGGTTCGACAGCGGCTCATCGAGCAGGAACAGGCGCGGCTTGCGCACGATCGCGCGGGCGATCGCCACGCGCTGGCGCTGCCCGCCCGAGAGTTCACGCGGCTTGCGATGCAGGTATTCGGTCAGCCGCAGCATCGCGGCTGCCTCTTGAATGCGCGCCTCGATCTCGGCCTGCGGCAAACCCATCAACGAGATGCCGAAGGCCATGTTCTCGCGCACGTCCATGTGCGGATAAAGCGCATAGGACTGGAACACCATGGCGATGCCGCGCTTGTGCGGCGCTACATCGTTCATCGACTGGCCGTCCATGTGGAATGTGCCGTCCGTGATCGGATCGAGCCCGGCAATCAGTCGCAGAAGCGTTGATTTTCCGCAGCCCGACGGGCCCACGAACACGATGAACTCGCGGTCGTCGATCTCAAGATCGACCCCGTGCAGAACCTGGACCTGCTTGAAACTTTTCTTGATGCCCGAAAGCGAAAGCCTTGCCATGAACACCGAGCCTTACCATGCCGCTCGACGCCACGATCGAGGCATCGAAGAATGCCAAAGTAATACCAGATTGAGGCCAAACGCAACAGCACAGCCTACGCCCATGCGGTTTTTTCGCCTGATGGGACCGGGGGCTTGCACGGCGTCGGAAGACCCGCCCGGCCGCGCGGGACTGGAGGGTACCGGTGGCGCGCCAAGGCGGCAGTGGGTGACGGCCTCTCACGCATGTGGGCGTGGTGGTCCCACGCGCCGAACGCACGACCAACGAACCCGCCAAGATGCCTGAAATCCCTGACGCAAATGGCGCGAGTGACGGGGCTCGAACCCGCGACCTCCGGCGTGACAGGCCGGCACTCTAACCAACTGAGCTACACCCGCATTTGCGTGCCGCGCTGGGCGGCTTGGGATGCGCTGACTTAAGTCGTCGCGCAAACCCTGTCAAGCGATCCTGCGGCCCGACAGCCGGGCAATTTTCGGGGTTTTTCGGCTCGGCCCCGAACGCGCAGTTCGCGCCTTCCGGCGCGATGGGGCGCTTGCCACCGCCGCCATTGAACGCTAGGGGAGCACCATTGCTGATCGGGCGATTAGCTCAGCTGGTAGAGCGCTTCGTTTACACCGAAGATGTCGGGAGTTCGAGTCTCTCATCGCCCACCAAATTATTGTAGTTGATTCAAAACCTGCGTTACTTTCGACACAGGTCTTGATGAGATTCGGTTCAACTGCCAGAGTATAGTTGACCGGCAAGCAGGCTAGAGAAGAGCGGGTCGTGCTGGTTCTCCTGATCAACCTCGACCGAAGCGTCGATCGACTCGAGGCGGCGAACACACAGCTCGAAAAACTGGAATTGGACTACCAGCGCGTGAGCGCAACCGATGGGCACCGCCTCGACGCACAGGAACTCGCGGCTTATCGCACGGTCAAATCGAGGCGCCGCATCGGGCGCGATCTGTCCCATGGCGAGATTGCCTGCTACCTGAGCCATCTGGACTGCCTGCGTCGGTTCACCGTGACCGACCACGACACCTGCCTGATCGTCGAAGACGACATCGAAATCGCCCGCAACGCCGCGCAGGTGCTGCGCGAAGCGGGCACCTGGATAGCGCGACAACACGCCGGCCACGTCGACCTCATTCACATGAGCCGGCGCGCGAGGAAGATCCATCGCCCCGTTACCACGGGCCAGTCGGCGCTCGACGCCGCCGGGTTCTGCTACGCTCCCTACTTGCCCATGACCACCGGCGCGATCCTGTGGTCTCGGGCCGGAGCCAAAGACTTCGTCGATGCGACAACGACGATCGATGCGCCCGTGGACGAAGCGCTGCAGGCATGGTGCGCGGCGCGCGGTCGGAGCTATGGCTTCGCCAAGCCGCCGATGCGGCCCCGCGGAGAAGACAGCCTGATTGAAACCGATCGACGCGGCGCGAAGCGAACCAGGACCATGGCGGGCTCGATCGTGCGCCTGATCAACCGTGTTCCCACCTATGCGCGCGCGCATGTCCACAGGGTTCGATTTGCGACGGGTCAATCAAGGATCGGCCCGCGCGGCCGTTAAGTCGCGTCCCCAAAACCAAGCGCCACCCCGTTTCGCAGATAGGCATCGAATGACCGGTCGGAACTGGACCAGTCGCAAAGGAACGATGCGTTGGCCTCCGACATGGTGTCGAGCAAGCGGGTCATTTCGTGGTATTCGACGGAGCCACGGTGATGAGAGCCACGCTGGATCGCCGCCTCGGCACGGGCAAAGAGTTGACCACTGAACTTGAAGTGCTCCAGCGGCAGGACATGCTTGTCCGACAAACGAGCGCTGGTCCGATGTGAGTCGACGAAATACTCCGACGCCGACAGGCGCAGCAGGACCGGCTTTCGTATGAGATGATAATGCGGAAGTTCGTACCAACTGCGCACCCAACGCATGCCGCGATAGACACGTATCCGATAGGTGCGCATCAAGCGCGCCCGCGCACCGGGATACTTGATCGACGGCTGCGACCAGCCCGGCTTCTTGAACAGTGATGGCAGTGCGAAGTGCTGGCGCCCGTCATAGTACCAGGTGTCGTCCAAACGCAGCTGCTCGTCGTTCTTCATTGCCGCCAGATCGGCGATGTGGGCGGGATACATGTCCAGCATCACGCAGCAGACCGCTGCCTCTCCGGCGGCGTCGAGATCGGCGACGATGTCTTGCAATGCCCTGCCCTCCGGGATCCGGAGGAACTCGTCGGCGTCGACGTGGAGCGACCAGCGGTCGAGCGCAAACCGCTGCAACAGTACGTTGATCCAGACGTTGCGCACACGGACGGTGTTCGCGCCCCGACACATGGGATGATCGATCGGGACACGGTCGGCGAACTGACGTCCGCTTTCAACGACCATGCAGTCGGCCTGGTCGGCGAGGAACGCTCGTGTGCCATCGCTGGAATGGTCATCCAGAAAGACGAACCTCTCGACCCCCAGCGCACGATAGTGCGCAAGGAACGCCGGCATGAAGAACATCTCGTTGCGAACGACGGCGGTCAGCGTGAAACCGTCGGCATCGGTCAAGTCGTTGCTCACAAGGCGCAGATCGTCGAACGCATGAAGCGCGTCGCGATCACTTGCCGTCGCCGGTGGCATTTTCCGTCGGCCGGCTGATCCTCTGGAGTCTGTCGTTGTCAATGGTCAATCCGTCTCGGGCGCGCCAGAGATCAAGCCTGATCGCGCCGTCCCGAAAAACGTTTTACGATCGGGTGTCGAGCCCGGCAAGTCGGTGCGCGCCGGTCTGTCAGCGCCATGCCGGGTTGTCTCCAAAGCGCCATGGCGTCAGAAATCCAAGTCAAACACGGCGCGGGTGCGACTGTCGAAAAGCGGCGTCACCTGGTCGACGAAGATGGGCTCAAAGTCCTCGATTTGCTCGTGCGCTTCAACGCGCGTGATCGTCCGCACAGTGCTCGACCAGCGGCAGCGTGCAAGCATGATCGTGCGACCCTGCCACCTCATGGAGAGAGCGACCCGGCTCATGCGCGCCCCGCCTCGGTCCCATGGCGACGGAGGTCGATCACGGCTTCGGTCTGCCTTGGCTTGACGGGGGTGTTGGACTGTCAGGATCATCATGTCGGCGTACTCCCACCGCGAGGCCGCGCGGCCCCCGGGATCAGGCGGGGATCGTTGCAAGCCCGCCGGAAAGGATGATCGGCCAGTCGCTGCAACCGGCCACGCGCCTGCGCTGAATCTGCCGTCAACACCCGCTCAAGCCGCCGGCACTAGCCTGTGATCCCAACGTGCCTGGGAGGGCGTGGTGACCAACAAACCCCCGACTGATCGGTGGCGCACGGCGCTTGGAGCCTTCTTGGCGGACCAGCGCGGCGCAACGGCGATCGAATATGGCGTTCTGACAACGATCGCTGGCCTTGTGGCGATCGGCGCGACGGACGTTCTGGCACGCGCGGAACCCGCAACGGGCCTGGCCTTGATCACCGACGCCCTGTCAGGCGGTGGCCAGCAGACCAGTGGTGGCCATACATTCGACCGTTAGCGCCTAGATCAGGCACCGGCACGAAACATCGACCATCGCTGAAATGCAAAACCCGCGCCGAATGCGCGGGTTTTTTCGTGCGACACACTGTGGCGAATACGCCTCAGCTGTTGACCGCTTCCTTGAGCGCCTTGCCGGCGGAGAACTTCGGCACACGCTTGGCGGGGATGTCGACGGCCTGACCGGTCATCGGGTTGCGTCCGGTCGTTGCGGCGCGCTGCTGAACCACAAAGTTGCCAAATCCGAGCACGCGCACATCGCCGCCCGACTTCAGTGTTTCCGTGATGGTCGCAAAAACCGCCTCGACGGCAGCGGTCGCTTCACCCTTGCCCAGGCCCGATTTGTCGGCCACCGCAGCAGCAAGCTCGTTCTTGTTCATGGGTCATCTCCCCTCTCGATAACGGTGCGCCGCGGGCTCTGACGAATCGGCCCGCAGGCGTTGCAATGCGGCGACATTACCCGCATTGGCGGCGATTCCTAGGCGCTTGGGCGTCAAACAACCGCAAATGCGGTGAATTGCCAGGCAATTGATGACCTTAGGTGCGAAAGGCGCCGCTGAAGCGGCGCCTTTCGGGTCATGTCGGGCGGTCGGGGCCTTCGATCGCGCTCAATGGGCAACCGGCGGCTGCGGGTCGGCGTTGCCGGCCAGCGAGGCGGCCAGGCGCTCGTCCTCCTCGGTCCACTCGATGGCCTCGGGCTTTGCGACGAGCGCGTGCTCGAGCACCGCATCGATGTGGCCGACGGGCACGATCTCCAACGCGCTTTTGACGTTGTCGGGGATCTCGGCAAGGTCCTTGGCGTTGTCCTCGGGGATCAACACCTTGGTGATTCCGCCGCGCACGGCTGCCAGGAGCTTCTCCTTGAGCCCGCCGATCGGCAGCACCCTGCCCCGCAGCGTGATCTCG
>CAZSFA010000078.1:0-13294 GCA_964606055.1 uncultured Oceaniradius sp.
CGGGCGCCGGCGACGGCAATTCACACAGATGCAAGGGGTTTGGAGGCCTCGCCCGGAATCGAACCGGGGTACAAGGATTTGCAGTCCTCTGCGTAACCACTCCGCCACGAGGCCTTTGCCCGCCTTGCAAGCATGCGATCGGATATGGGTTTTGCGGTGGGGCGTCAACCGCCCTTCGGTACCGATTGTCCCGGACGACCTTGGGCGATCGTCGGTCCCGTCTGCCGCCGCGATCAATGGGCGGTCACAGTGACCGGCATACCCATTGACACATGGCGGCGTTCGGCATGGCCGCCGGCCGCAAAACCGGGACAACTACGCCCGCGCGGTCCTGTTCGGCCATCAGACGCTGGGACTTGCAGCGCACGCGCGAAAGTCGCGCACCGCCGGACCCGCGCCGTCGAGCGAGACCGCAACTGACCGGTCCCCGAGCAGCGCGGTGGCCGTGTCGTTGAACTCGAGACCGTCCAGCACATTGCCGAAGCCGCTGTCGGTGACCGTCAGCGTCGTACCATCCCCAGTGATCACGTGCCGGTCGGTGGCGATCGTGTTGCTGCGCGGGCCGTCAAAGCGCATGGCGAAGAACGGGCCCTGCGCCCATGGCGGATCGGGGGTGATCGCAATGGCGTATTCGGGGATCGCCGGATCGTAGGTCACACGCACGGACGCGCTGTCACCATGGTGGACGAGTTCGCAAATGCGGCCCGACCGCGCTTCCCAGGCCAGAGCCGGCGCGGTCGTCAGCAACAAAACGGCAAAGGCGCGCACCATGCCCTTTAGTCTATCAGATCTCGCCGTCCCGCGCAGCGGAAAACCAGGACACGGCAAGACGCTCGCCCGGCACGCTACTCGGCGGCGACCATCGCCTTCGGTCCGGTCCTGAAGCCATAGCGCTGATCGAGGCCAAGGCGTTGCACCATCTCAAGCGCCTCGGCCAGCGCCGGTGCGGGCAATGGCTGCAGCGGCTTGCGCAACGGGCCCGCCGGCAGGCCCAGCGCACGCATCAGCGTTTTGACGGCCACCGGGTTGATCGCCGAATAGGCAAAGTGCAGCACCGGCAGGTTGTCGAGCCACGCCTTGCGGCAGGCGAACGCATCGTCGCCGCTCTGCCACGGCTTGGAGATCACCGCCATCTCGCGCGGGATCAGGTTGCCGGTCATGTTGGCGGTGCCGTGGCCGCCCAGCGCCATTGTGGGGATGACCAGGCCAAGGTTGGGCGAGCAGCAGCACATGATGGCCATGTCCGGTTCGGCGGCGCAGACCTGAGCGACCTGACCGACGCGTGTGGTCGACTCCTTGAGCACCACCATGTTGGGGTGCTCGGCGAGCCGCAGCAGATTGGTCCAGTGCAGGTCGGTCTTCACGCGTGGCGGGTTGTTGTAGAAGCCCATCGCCAGGTCGGCACTGTCGAGCACCTCCAGCGCATAGTCGGTGATGGCGGCATTGTCGGCGCAGATGTAGGATGGCGCGGCGATGATTGCGCCATCGGCGCCTTCCCCTGCCGCAAAGCGCACCTGCTCGATCGTCGCATCGGTGTTGTTGCCTGTGCAGCCGTACCACATGGTCATGCCGGGCTTGCGCATTTCAAGCGTCCGGCGGACGATCTCACGTCGCTCATCGGGCGACAGCATCGAAACCTCGCCCGTCGAACCCATGATCAGGAGGGCCGAGGTTCCGTTCTCCGCATGCCAGTCGATCAGCGTACGAAAGCCCTCATAGTCGATCGATCCGTCCTCGTTCATCGGCGTGATCAGGGCGACAAACGATCCTTCGGGTTTGTGATGCGCCATCGTCGTCGTGCTCCTCTTGCGACCAATCCCAGTGACCAAGACTATCCGCTCTCGCGGGCTGAATTCCAAATCAAGAAGTCCGATGCCGTCATGACGAAACCTTATCCATCAAGGCGTTCGGCGCCTTCGGTCCGATCGAACTCGGCCGCGACAAGATCGATCAGTGCTTGCATGGCGCGGGTCACCGGCCGCTCGGCATGGACGACCAGATACACATCGAACGGAATCACGGGCTCAAACGGCACGACCGACAGAGTGCTCTCGCCAAACAGGCTGGGCGTGAACGGATCGACGATGGAAATGCCCAGCCCTTCGGCGACCAGACCGCAAGCGGCATAGGAAGGCTGGCTTTCGGCCACGATGTTGGGCGTGATGCCGGCCTCCGAAAACCGTTCGGTGACAAAGGCGGCCGTCACCGTCTGATGGGCGAGCGCGACGAACGGAACGTCTTCGAGATCCTTTGGCGTCAGTTGGTCCCGTCCGGCAAGAGCGTGCCCGGCAGGCACGACGGCGACACACGGACAGCGCCAGGCGGCAATCCTGCGCACGTCGGCGCGCCCCATCGGCAATTGGGCGATCCCGAAGTCGGCCTGCCCGGCCGCGACCAGATCGGCGATGCGCTGCGAGGTGTGGACATTGTGCGTGACGCGGACGCCGTCATGGGCGCGCAAAAACGCACCGACCGCCGATGGCAGGATGCGGAAGCTTGCCATCGCAAGGCTGGCAATGGAGATGCGCGAATGGGACAGGCCCTGCATCTCGCGGACAAAGGTATGCAGCCGGTCCAGACCGTAGAACATGCGCTCGACCTCGTCGCCGAGCACCTTTGCCTCGGCCAGAGGCAGCAGCTTGCCGGCCCTCCGCTCGAACAGGGGGAAGCCGAGATCGGCTTCCAGATCAGCAATGTGGCGCGACACCGCCGGCTGTGAGATCGACATCGCGCGCGCGGCGGCCGTGACCGACCCGAGCCGCAACACATTGCGGAATGCGCTGATCTGGCGCTCGTTCATCGCACTACAATGTGCCCGGATAGTCGCCGCCGTCCATCAGGATCGACTGGCCGGTCATCAGTCCCGAATGGGCCGAGGCGAGGAAGGCGAACATGGCTCCGATCTCATCGGGCCGTCCGAACCGCTTGGCGGGGCTCTTGGCGGCGCGTGCCGCCCAGATCGCATCGAAACTGTCGTCGCCCTTGGCGGCAAGCGTTTCCACGTGCTGGCGCTGGCCGTCGCTGTCGATGATGCCGGGCAGGATGTTGTTGATGGTGACGTTCCGCGCCACACCGAGCCTGGCAATGCCTGCGCAAAAGCCGACCAGTCCCGTACGCGCACCGTTCGACAGCGACAACTCGGCATGCGGTATCTTCACGCCGCGCGAGGTGATGTTGACGATCCGGCCAAAGCCGCGCTCGACCATGCCGTCGAACGTCGCGCGGATCATCTCGATTGGCGCCAGCATCATCAGGTCGAGCGCTTCGATCCATTCATCGCGATCATGATCGCGGAAGTCGCCGGGCCTCATGCCGCCGGCATTGTTGAGGAGGATGTCGGGTTCGGGGCAGGCATCAAGGGCGGCGGCCCGGCCTTCGGGCGTCGTCACATCGGCAGCCACGGCGGTGACATCGGCGCCGGTCTGCGCGCGAATGTCGGCGGCGGTCGCTTCGAGCGCCTCGCTGCCGCGCGCAACGATCGTGATGGCGACGCCTTCGCGGGCGAGCGCTTCGGCACAAGCCCGGCCCATGCCCTTGCTCGCGCCCGTCAGCAGCGCCTTCCTGCCTTCGATCCCCAGGTCCATTGCGTGTCTCCCTATTGCTTTGCGGTCGACGCCGGCGCATCGGCTGCGTCTATCCCGAGAATGGCGGCTTTCAAGGCCTGCGTGCGCGGGTGCTGCGGGGCGACGAAAACGCGATCGGCCGGCCCCTCCTCCACGATCATGCCCGCGTCCATCACGATAACCCGATCGCACAGCGCCTCGACGACGGCCAGATCATGGCTGACGAACACCATCGACAGTCCGCGTCGGGCGCGAAGGCGCTTGAGCAGATCGAGGATCTGCGCCTGAATCGACACGTCGAGCGCCGAGGTCGGTTCGTCGCAGACCAGCAGTTCGGGTTCGGCGGCGAGCGCCCGGGCAATCGCCACGCGCTGTCGCTGACCGCCTGACAATGCCCGGGGCCGCGCGGCAGCGACGCGGGCCGGCAGGCCCACGTCCTCAAGCAGCGCCTCTATTCGGTCATGGCGCTCCGCCCTGGACAGCGATGTGTGCAGACGAAGAGGCAGATCGAGGATGCCGGCGATCGTCCATGACGGATTGAGCGATCCCGCCGGATCCTGGAACACCGGCTGGATGCGGCGCGCCCGCTGACGCGGCGCCATTGCGTCAACGCCGGCGCCATCAAACGTGACCCGTCCGGTGTCCGCCTTGTCGAGGCCGATCAGGATGCGCGACAGGGTTGATTTGCCACAGCCCGATTCGCCAACGATGCCCAGCGTTTCACCGCGTCGCACGGTCAGCGAGACCCCTTTGAGGACGTCGAGCACCCGCCGCCCGAAAACACCCCCCGATCGGTAGCTCCGTGTCAGAGCCTCTGCCTCCAAAAGCGCCGGTTCGGTGATGGCGCGCGGGGCGCCCGGTTTGGGCAGGCTGTCGATCAGGCGGCGAGTGTAGGCATGGGAGGGTGCCGACAAGACACGGCGGGTTTCGCCGTGTTCGACGATGGCGCCGTCTTTCATGACCGCAACGCGATGCCCCAGCCGCGCCACGGCCCCAAGGTCGTGGGAGATGAACAGCATGGCCAGCCCCAGATCGGCCTGCAGGTCCGCGAGCAGATCGAGCAGACGCAGTTGGGTGGTCACATCGAGCGCCGTGGTCGGCTCGTCCGCGATCAACAGGTCGGGATCGCACATCAGCGCCATGGCAATCAGGACGCGCTGGCGCTGGCCGCCCGACAATTGGTGAGGGTATTGGGTCATCCGACCCACCGGATCGGGCACGGCCACGCGGTCGAGCAGTTGCAGTGCCCGCTCGCGGGCACCGGCCGGCCCCTTGTGGCGACGCCAGACAGCCATGAGCTGGTCGCCGATCGTGTAGACCGGGTTGAGCGCCGTCATCGGCTCCTGGAAGACCATTGCTGCCCGGTTGCCGCGCACCGTGTCGGGTGTCTCGCCCGAAGCCATGGCGATGCGGTCGGCCTGCATCCGGGCCGACGGCGGCAAAAGCCCCATCAGCGCCAGCGCTGTCATCGACTTGCCTGACCCGCTTTCGCCGACCAGGGCCAGCGTCTCGCCACGCTCGATGGCAAACGATATGCCGCGCACCGCATGGACGGCGCCGATGCGCACCGACAGGTTGTCGACGGTCAGGATGGCGCTCATCGATCGCGCCCCTGAACATCGCGGAGCCCATCGCCCATCAGGTTGATCGCAAGCGTGAGGGTGAACAGGCAGAGCCCCGGCAGCGTGATGATCCAGGGCGAGAAGAACATGAAGTTCTTACCCTCCGACAGCATCAACCCCCAGGACGGCAGGGGCGCCTGCACGCCAAGGCCGAGGAATGACAGCGCCGCCTCGATCAGGATTGCGTTGGCCATTTCAACGGTCGCAACGACGATCAGCGGCGCACGGATGTTGGGCAGCAGTTCGCGAACCAGAATGTGCAGCCGCGAGGTGCCCATGGCACGGGCTGCCGCGACATATTCCGCATTGCGCAGCGACATCGTCGCCGTGCGCGCCACCACCGCGAACTGGTCCCACAGCAAGAGCCCGATCACCAGCAGCACGACGGTCAGCGATCCGCCGACGATGGCGACGATGGCGAGCGCGACCAGGACCACCGGAAGCGAAAGGCGCGTTGTGATGACGGCCGAGATGGCGGTGTCGATCCAGCCGCCGAAATAGCCGGCAACGATGCCCAGCGTGATGCCGATGAAGCCCGAGATCAGCACCGCGCCCAGTCCGAGCGCCAGCGAGATGCGTGTGCCGTAGATCAGGCGCGAAAGGTAGTCGCGCCCGAGTTGGTCGGTTCCCAGAAGGTATCCCGGCTCATAACCCTCGTGCCAGAATGGCGGCTTGAGCCTGAGAGCCAGATCCTGCTGGAACGGGTCATGCGGCGCGATCAGTGGCGCGAAGACAGCAACGAAAGCCGCGACCGCGAGCAGGCCGGCGCCGATCAGGAAGCCCCAATGGCGCCGTTCCGCCGCGCCGGATCCGGGTATGGCGGTCATGACGGGCGCCGCAGCCGCGGATCGAGCGCGGCGTTCAAAAGGTCGGCGACAAGTGTCAGCGCGATGTAGGCGAGTGAGACAAGCAGAACGATGGCCTGGATGACCGGCATGTCCGCCCGGCTCATCGATTGCCAGGCCAGATAGCCGATGCCCTGAATGGCAAAGATCGATTCGACCACGATCGAGCCACCGAGCATGAATCCGAACTGAACCGCCGTCAGCGACACGACCGGAAGGGCGGCATTGCGCAACGCGTATTTCCAAAGAACGGCGCGCTCGTTCAGACCCATGGCGCGGGCGGTGCGGATGTAGTCGGCGTCGAGCACCTCGATCATGCCGGCCCGCACCAGCCGCATCAGCGCCGGCATCGCGAATGACCCGAGCGTGATCGCGGGCAGGACGAAATGGGCAAGAGTGGAACTGCCGGAGATCGGCAACCAGCCCAGGTTCACCCCGAAAAGCAGGATCAACAGCAGCCCCGCCCAGAAGTTCGGGATCGCCTGCCCGACCACGGCCAGCGACAACGCCAGCCGGTCGATCAAGGAGTTGGGGTGCAGCGCCGCCAGCACACCCAGCGGCACGGACAGCGCGAGGGCAAACAGGATCGACAAAAGGGCAAGCAGCGCGGTTGCCGGCACCCGCTCGGCCACCATGCCGATCACGGGTTCGCCGGACAGATAGGATCGCCCGAAATCGCCGGACAACACATTGCCGACATAGGTCGCGTACTGGACCAGATAGGGGCGGTCGAACCCGTACTGCGCCCGGATGACGGCGATATCCTCGTCCGTCGCGCTGTCGCCGGCCACGCCCAGCGCCGGATCGACGGCGACGTGGCTGAGCACGAACGTGACGACCGAAATCGTGACGAGCACGAACAGCGCCAATGCCAGTCGCCGGAGAAGGAAGTCGATCATTGGCGTGCCCGTGCGGTGCGGCGGGGCCGCCGGCCCCGCGCGCTCAAATCGCGCCTACTGGTTCCACGACGCCAGGAAGAACCGCGGCAGCTCGTCCACGGTCGGCGTGAAGTCCAGCGCGTCCTTGTAGGCATATCCCATGACGATGGTGTGCATGGGGACCCAATAGGCCTGCTCGGTGATGCGGGCAATGGCTTCAGAGTAGATCGCCTTGCGCTCAGCCTCATCGACGGTTGAGGAGCCGCGCTCCATCAGTGCGATGATGTCGGCATCCTGCGCGCCGTCATTGGTGCCGCCGTTGAAGAAGTTGCCGGTCGAGGCCGAAGTGTCAGCGATGGAGAAGCTGCCCCAGTCGCCGTACCACATGTCGATCTCACCCTCGCGCCAGGCCGAGAAGCTGGCCCGTGCCTGAAGCATCTCCAGATCGACCGTGATACCCACATCGGCAAGGTACTGCTGCACCGCCTCGGCGCGCGCGCGATCGCGGAAGGACGCCATGCGGACGCTGAAGCCATCGGCGTGACCGGCTTCGGCAAGCAGCGCGCGGGCCCTGTCGGGATCGAAGTCGTAGACGGTCGCCGCTTCCGTGTCGCAGCCGAACTGCATCGGGTAGCAGGGCACGTTGACGACCTGTCCGTCGCCGCCCACCAGCGCCGCAACCAGCGTCTCGCGGTCGATGGCATGGTTGACCGCCTGGCGCACCAGCGGATCGGTCAGCGGGCTGTCGGGGTTGGCCCTGCCCGCCGCGTCCATGGCCACCATCGCGATCCGCATCGTCGAGCCCAGTTGCGCGGTCAGGCCGGGCACGGCACCGAGCTGATCGACCTGGTCGGCCGGCACGTTCCAGATCCAGTCGACACCGCCGCCGATCAGTTCGGCGATGCGCGTCGCGGTGTCCGGGATGATCCTGACCTCGATCGCGTCGATGGCCGGCGCGCCTTTGCCGCCGTCGGCGAAGTACGCCGCGTTGGCGGTCAGCGTGAAGGCGTTGCTGTCGCCGGGCTGGTAGGCGTAGGGGCCGGTGCCGACCGGCGACTGGCCGAACTCCTGCCAGCCGACGCTTTCGACGTAATCGGACGGATAGATCGGCAGGCTGCCGGCGACGAACTCAAGCGCGGCCGGGAACGGCGCTTCGGAGACGATGCGAACGGTTTGCGCATCGATGACCTCGACGGTGTCGATCCAGCTGACCGAAGCCTGCGAGCGGGCGCCCGATTCAGGGTCGGCGTAGTGGTTCAGCGTGAACGCCACGTCTTCGGCATCGAACGCCGAACCGTCGTGGAACGTTACGCCCTCGCGCAACGTGAACTCCCAGGTCAGGTCGTCGACGCGCTGCCACGCGGTGGCGAGCAGGGGCTCATAATCGAAGGTTTCCGGGTTGCGGTAGACCAGCATGTCGAACAGATGTCGCGTCATCACCACGCCGTCGCGCGAGGTCGAGATGTAGCCGTCAAAGCTGGGCAGTTCCTCGCCGATGCCGATGGTCAGCGTGTTGTCCTCGGGGCCGGCGACCGCGGCGGTGGCGCCCAGCGCGAGCGCCGCGGTGGCGGCAAGCAGGCGTGAAGTGTGGATCATGTGACGTCTCCTGTCGGTGTGGGTTTGTGTCATGGCCCGGCCCGCGCGACGGGTCGCACCGCATTGCGATAGTCCAGTTTGTCCAGGTTCATCGGGACCGCGCCGGGCGCGTCCACGAGGATGATGTCGCGCGCCATCGCCTGATACGCGCCGCGAAAATGCACCGAGCTTTTCAGTGCGAGGATCGGCAGGTCTTCGGGATCGAGCCCCAAATGGCGCAACAGGCCGGGCTCGGACGCCTGCATGCGTTTTCCGGCGACAATGACGCCGACACCGTTCCGCGTCAGAAGTGCAACCGGGCCGAGATCGATCGCGTTGCCGCGATACATCGGCCCTTCGCCGGTGAAGGCGCCCGAACCGAGCGCCGCCACCTCGAATGGCCCGTCGACGGGCGCGCCATGTTCGGGAGCGGTCCGGCCACCAATGGTGATGTTCAGGCTCGCCCCCCGACCGGCCGCATGTGCCGCCGCCGCCGCAGGCGCATCACAGATGTGCGTCATCACGGCGCCCTCGGCCCGTGCGGCCACCAGCGCTTGCAGCAGTTCGGTCGTGTCCTGCGACCCGCCGCCGCCCGGATTGTCCTGCACGTCGGCGAGGATCACAGGACCACCCGGACCGGCGCCCGCGATGGCCGTCGCAACGGCTTCGGCCGGGCGGGTCAGCGGTGCGTGGAGCGCGGTTTCCGCTGCGATCCACGTCTTGAAATGCGCTTCTGCCACGTCAGCGGCGCGCCGGTCGCTGTCCGCATAGACGATGATCGCCGGGCCGGCATCGGCGATGTCGGCAAGCGGAAACCCCATCGTCTGATGGACGGCGAAGACATCGGCGGCCGATTCCCGTTCGCGCGCTGCCGCGTAAAGGGCCGCGACGGCCGGCGCATCGGTCGCCTGCGCGACAAGCGGCAGCAGGAACGGCACCGGACGAAACGCCTTGGCCGGCGATGCTTGCGCGCCGCCTGCAAATCCGAGCAACCGCAGAGCGGCCCGCTGTCCCGTTTCCGCCATGTCGATGTGCGGATAGGTCAGATACGGCTCGATCCAGTCGGCGCCGGCCACCATGCGCGCGCTCACATTGCCGTGCAGATCGAGCGTTGCCACGATGGGCACCTGCGGCCCCACGGCATCGCGCACCGCTTCAAGAAGGTCGCCCTCGGCATCGGGCTCGGCGGTCGTCACCATGGCGCCATGCAATTCGAGCAGAACGCCGTCCAGCGGCGCGGCGGCTTTCAGGCCATCGACGATCTCGTCCCGGAACGCCGCGAACGTCGCGTGATCGACCGGGCCGGAGGGCAGCGCCATCGCCCAAAGCAGCGGGACGATCTCGACGTCATGTTTGGACAGCACGGTCAGCGCGCCGGCCATTGGTACCGACGTGCCGGCAAGGCCCTCGAACATGGCTTGGCCGCGCGCGAGCTTGGGCCAGCCGCCGGGCGCTTCGAAGGCGGCGGCATCGGCTATGCCGTCGACGAACGTGTTGGTCTCGTGCTGAAGGCCGGCGACCGCGATGCGCATCAGGAGGTCTCGCCTCCGGCGAAAGGAAAGCGTGGTCGTGACCAGTCGCGCACTGCCTCAAAGGCGCGCGCGGCCCTGAGCACGAGCGCGTCGCGGTAGGGGGCAGCCACGATCTGGAGCCCGATCGGCAGCACGGCCTCGGGCATGTCGGGTCGCGCAGCCGTGCCGCAGGGGATCGAAGCGGCGGGCTGTTGCGTCATGTTGAAGACGAAGGTGTAGGGCGACCAGATGTCGCCGTCGATCTGGTACCAGTGCGCGTCGTCAGGGCCGGGCCCACTGCCGATCGGCAGCGGAAGCGTCGCCATGGTCGGCGTGATCAGCACATCATGGGTCTGGTGGAATGCGCGCATCCGCGCCGACAGAGCCTCGCGCGCGGCAAGCGCTGCGACATAGTCGTCGACCGAGTAGGCCGCTGCCTGTTCGATGACGCGGGCGACGATCTCGTCCATGTCAGCGCGGCGAGCAGCAACGCCGGCTGCCCTGTAGGCAGCGGCGCGGTTGCAGATGCGCAGGCAGTCGTAAGCGTCAAACAGGCCCGACAGATCCGGATCGACCTCTTCAACGTTTGCGCCCAGGTCGGCAAAGGCCCGCGCCGCGGCATCGGTCGCCTGGCGCACCTCGGGATCGGGCGGCCTTATGCCAAGACCGGGCGAATAGGCGATCCGCAAGCCGCGCACGCTTTCCTGCGCCTCGGCAAGCGACACCGCGCCGTCCGGCAACGAGTAGGGATCGCGCGGATCGGCGCCGGCAATAACGGACAGCAGTTGGGCCGTCTCCTCAACGCCCCACCCCATTGGCCCGGTATGGCCCAAAATGCCGGCGGCCGAAGCAGGCCATGTGGGCACCAGTCCGAACGTCGGCTTGAGCCCGAAGCAACCGCCGAACGAAGCCGGCATCCGGATCGATCCGGCCGCATCGTTGGCGAGCCCCAGCGTGCCGACGCCGGCGGCCAGTTGCGCGGCCGTCCCCATCGACGAGCCGGAGACGCCGTGTCCCAGATGCCAGGGCGAGCGGGTGATGCCGGTGAGCGGAGAACTCGAATAGGGCGAGCCGCCGAACTCGGTCGTCGTCGTCTTGCCATACAGCACGGCGCCGCCATCGCGGAGCCTCGCCACCGATGGCGCATCCACATCCTGCGGCGCATCGGGATCGGTCGTGCGGGAGCCCTTTCGCGTCGGCATGCCCTTTGTCAGCAGCATGTCCTTGACCGAGACGGGCACGCCGTCGAGCGGGCCCAGCGCGGTGCCGCTGCGCCAGCGCGCTTCCGAAGCGCGGGCGGCATCGCGCGCGCCCTCACGGTCGACATGGGCAAATGCGTTGACCGACGGCTCGACGCGATCGAGCCGGTCGAGCACCGCCTCCAGAACCTCGACAGGGCTGATCTGGCCGGTCGCGAACCCGGCGCGGCAGACCGGTGCCGGCAATGTGGACAAGTCGGTCATGCCGCTTGCATCCGCTCTGCGCTTGAACGGGACGCAAGGTGGCCGTTGCGGGCGATGAAGTCCGACACCAGCGCCGCAACGTCTTCGGGCGCCTCTATCTGGGCCATGTGCCCCACGCCGTCGAGCACGGTGACCCTTTCAGCGCCGATCGCCTCGCCCAGGGCGCGTACGCTCGCCGGCGGGCAAATCCGGTCGAGCGCGCCGCCCACTACGTCGCACGGCATGTCGAGCGCGCCCAGATCATCCGACCGGTCCCAGCCCGCCGATACCGAAAGGGCAGCGCCATATCCGTCGTGTCGAAGCGCCACGAAATCCGCCGCCAACTCGGCCACCAGCGCGTCCGGTGCGTCGTCCGGCAAAACCTCGCGGGCAACGTCCAACGCCTTGGCCTCAGCCACCGCACCATCGTCGAACAGCGCCAGCCGCCGGGCCACGTAGTCTTCGCGTTCCTGCGCAGACATGTGGGAAAGGTAGGCAGCAGGCGCCCCTGACAGGAACAGCGCCGCGAAACGGTCAGGATGGGAGACAGCGGCCTCGATCAGGATGCGACCGCCCATGGAATGGCCAACGCAGAGTGCCCGCTCGACGTCCAGCGCATCGAGCACAGAAACAAGATCGTCGGCAAAATCCGAGAACGTCAAAGCACCCGGGCCGATGCTATCGCCGTAGCCACGCGCGTCCCAGACAATGGTGCAGGCTTGAGTCGAAAGTTGGCCGGCCACGCCGCGCCACTGCCGCGAACGGCCACCAATGCCGTGAAGAAAGACAACCGCCGGGCCGGAGCCGCCGACGCCAACGGCAAGCTTCGTCTCATCCGATACCGCGATGTGCTTGTGGATCCACGTCATCGCGCTCGGCCTCAACATGCACCGTAGGGGCGGTTTTCACGATGAACGCTCCAGCCATAATGTCAAATAAGAAAAAAGCGTCGATCTATGCGCTTTGGTTATGGCCGCTCCAAAACATGCCGATGCCTTGGGCGTTGCGCGCCAGCGCTGTGAGCGAAGAAGCGGGCCTTGACGGTCGGGGCATGGGCCCAAGTGCCGATCAATCGTCGGGCCGTGCCAGTGTCAGGTCCGGCGGCAATCGCGCGGCCATGACCCGGCGCGCATTGACGAGATCGTTGCCTTCGGCGCGCGCGCGGGCGGCCCCGGGCGCGTGCCCGTGCGCAAGCCACCTGGCGATGCATCGATCACGGATGACGGCCTCGGGCGTATCGATCCAGATCGACAAATCCCACAGCGACACGAGCCCGTTCCAGGGCGGCTCGTCGAAGAGCAGATAGTTGCCCTCGACGATGACCAGATCGCAGTCTGGGCCGACCCGCCCTGCCCCGGCGATGGCCAGATCACGGGTTCGGTCGAACACGGGGTAGCAAACCGATTCCTCGGACTTCAGCCGGCGCATCAGAGCGATGAACCCGTCGGCGTCGAAGGTTTCGGGCGCGCCCTTGCGCGAAAGCAGCCCGGCGGCGTCAAGAAGGCGGTTGTCCAGATGGAAGCCGTCCATCGGTACGTTGGCGGCGGCGCGGCCCGCCATCGCCAGACGTTCGGTCAGCGCTGCGGCAAGCGTTGACTTGCCGCTCGCCGGCGCGCCGGCAATGGCGATCAGGCGACGCCGCGCTTGCAAAGGCAGGCTTGCAACGCGCTCGACCAACTGCATCGGCGGCGAGGCAGCATCAGAGGTCGCAAGCACCGTCATCGGCTGGCCGTCCCACCGACGCCGGCGCGTTGATGATCGACGGCAATGCCATGGACGTAGCGGTCGAGCGCCACTTCGCACCCACGCGACCAGATCAGGTCAAGCCAGCGGGCAAAGCTGCCACCGAAGCGTTCAT
>CAZSFA010000079.1:0-13105 GCA_964606055.1 uncultured Oceaniradius sp.
AACATGCTGTTCGCCGGCGCCAAGAAGACCAACATCGTCGACGCCTATGAGGTCGACCGCGGCATCCGCCAGTTCGAACTGATGATCGACTGGGGCTGGTTCCACTTCATCACCAAGCCGCTGTTCCACCTGCTTTATTGGCTGAACAGCGTGTTCGGCAATTTCGGCGTCGCCATCCTGCTCGCCACCGTGCTGATCAAGCTCGTCTTCTTCCCACTCGCCAACAAGTCCTACGCATCCATGGCCCGGATGAAGGTCGTCCAGCCGAAGATGCAGGAGATCAAGGACCGCCACGGCGACGACCGCGAGAAGATGCAAAAGGCGATGATGGAGCTCTACAAGAAGGAGAAGATCAATCCGATCGCCGGCTGCTGGCCCGTGCTGATCCAGATCCCGGTCTTCTTTGCGCTCTACAAGGTGCTCTACGTCACCATCGAAATGCGCCACGCGCCGTTCTTTGGCTGGGTGCAGGACCTGTCGGCCCAGGATCCGACCTCGATCTTCAACCTGTTCGGTCTGCTGCCCTATGATCCGGGGCTCGTGCCGTTCATCGGCCCGTTCCTGGTGCTGGGCGTCTGGCCCTTGCTGATGGGCATCACGATGTTCGTGCAGATGCAGATGAACCCGCCGCCGCCCGATCCGACGACAGCCATGGTGTTCCGCTGGATGCCGGTGATCTTCACCTTCATGCTGGCGACCTTCCCGGCCGGGCTGGTGATCTACTGGGCCTGGAACAACTTCCTGTCGATCCTCCAGCAGGGCGTGATCATGAAACGCCACGGTGCCAAGATCGAACTCTGGGACAATCTGCGCGGACTTTTCGGCGGCAAGAAACCCAAACAGCCCGCCGAATAGGCGGGCCGCGCCAACCTGCACCTGAACACGAGGAGACCGGTCCAGTGAACAGCTAAGCTCCGATCCGCCGCACAAGACGGGTGGATCAAAAACCGCAAATCCAACCACCCTTTCGGAGTTCAGCCATGCATGGGCCACAACCCTCCACGCTATACCCGCTCGCCGGTTTTCCGCGGGCCGTGTTCCTCAAAAACGTCATCACGCGCCCCAACATCGAGGTGGGCGACTTCACCTATTACGACGACCCCGACGGCGCCGAGCGCTTTGAAGAGCGCAACGTGCTGCACCATTTCGACTTCAACGGCGACAGGCTGGTCATCGGGCGGTTCTGCGCGCTGGCCGCCGGCACCACCTTCTTCATGAACGGGGCCAACCACGCCATGGGCGGCTTTTCCACCTACCCGTTCAACATCTTCGGCGGCGGTTGGGAGAAAGGCTTCGACCCGAAGACATGGTCGGACCAGCACCGAGGCGATACCGTCGTCGGCAGTGATGTGTGGATCGGAACCGAAACGCTGGTCATGCCGGGCGTCAACATCGGGCACGGCGCCATCATCGCGGCCCGTTCGGTGGTGACGTCCGACGTGCCGGACTACGCCATCGTCGGCGGCAATCCGGCCAAGATCATCCGCATGCGCTTCGACCAGGCCACGATCGACCGCCTTGTGGCGATCGCCTGGTGGGATTGGCCGGTCGAGCACATCAGCGCCCATCTTGACGCCATTCGCGGCGCCGACCTTGAAGCGCTGGAAGCGATTGCCGATAAGCGGGCATGACCGGCGCACCCACCACCGCTGACGCTCGCCGCTCGCCTGTGCGGGCAGCGCTCAAGGCGCGTGGTGCCTGGACGTTCGTGCGCGGCGCCCCCGCGCTCGAACACCTGCCGCCGGAAGGGCCGCCGGAAGTCGCATTCGCGGGGCGGTCCAATGTCGGCAAGTCGTCGCTCATCAACGCGCTGACCGGAAAATCCGGTCTGGCGCGCACCTCCAACACGCCTGGCCGCACGCAGGAGCTCAACTTCTTCGTGCCGGACGGGTTTTCGGGCAGCGCCGACGACCTGCCGCCGCTGGCGATCGTCGACATGCCAGGCTACGGCTTTGCCAAGGCGCCCAAGGAAACGGTCGATCGGTGGACGGATCTGGTGTTCGACTATCTGCGCGGGCGCACCACGCTGACGCGGGTGTTCGTGCTGATCGACGCGCGCCACGGCATCAAGGCCAATGACGCGGCGGTGCTGGACCTGCTCGACCGGGCGGCCGTCTCCTACCAGATCGTTCTGACCAAGACCGACAAGATCAAGCCGCCGGCGGTTGCGCGCCTTCTGGCGGAGACCGCCGACAGGATTGCCAAGCGCCCCGCGGCCTATCCTCAGGTCCTTGCGACATCGTCGCAGAAGAGTGCCGGCCTCGAGGAGTTGCGCGCAGCGATCGCCGAGGCCGTCGATCCGGTTCAGCCGTAGACCGGCTCGGACCCGTCCGCCGGGCGGAAGCGCAGGGCCACGCCGTTGATGCAATGGCGCTTGCCGGTCGGCTGAGGCCCATCGTCGAAGACGTGGCCGAGGTGGCCGCCGCAGCGGCTGCAATGCTCTTCGGTGCGCGGGATGAAGAGCTTGAAATCCTGCTTGTAGGCGACCGCGCCGTCGATCTCCTGCCAGAAACTGGGCCAGCCGGTGCGGCTGTCATACTTCGTCTCGGAGGCGAACAGGGCCTGATCACAGCCGACGCAGTGGAAGACGCCCGCGCGCTTTTCATCGTTGAGCGGGCTGGTGAAGGGGCGCTCCGTGCCTTCCTCGCGCAGCACGTAGAACTGCTCCGGCGTCAGTTGGGCGCGCCATTCCTCTTCGGTCTTGACGATCTCGAACACGCCTTCGGTCGAGGCTGTCGCCTCGGGCGCGCCGAACCAGCGCCATGCGGTCACCGTGGCGGCTCCACCGACGCCGATCGCCAGAAAATTGCGTTTGGAAAGCATGCTCTCCTCCATTCGTTTGACAACGATATAGCTGCTGATACGCGGGCGCGCATTCGCTGTCCGGCCACAATTTCGTGAGGCAGTTGCGCGCGCGATGGCGCAATCGTGTCGAATGGACGGCTTTTCACCGACGCGACACCCGGCTAAGACGCCGCCCACCAGCCACCTGCCCCATCGCGACCATGACCAGCACCTCCCGATCGACGCCCGCCTTCGAGGCCGCCATCCTTGCCGATGCCCTGCCCTACATGCAGCGCTATGCGGGCAAGACCGTCATCGTCAAATATGGCGGGCATGCGATGGGCGAGCCGGCGCTTGGCAAGGCATTCGCGCAGGACATCGCGCTGCTCAAGCAGTCGGGCGTAAACCCCGTGGTCATCCATGGCGGCGGCCCGCAGATCGGCGCGATGCTGACGCGCATGGGCATTGAATCAAAGTTCGAAGGCGGCCTGCGCGTGACCGACGCGGCGACCGTCGAGATCGTCGAAATGGTGCTGGCCGGCTCGATCAACAAGCAGATCGTCGCCATGATCAACGCCGAGGGCGCCTGGGCGATCGGCCTGTGCGGCAAGGACGGCAATCTGGTCTATGCCGAAAAAGCCAAGCGCACGACGGTCGACCCGGACAGCAACATCGAGCGGATCATCGATCTGGGCTTTGTCGGCGAGCCCGCCGAAGTCGACCGCACGCTGCTCGACCAGTTGGCGACATCGGACATGATCCCGGTGATCGCCCCGGTCGCGCCGGGCCATGACGGGCACACCTACAATATCAACGCCGACACCTTCGCCGGCGCGATCGCCGGTGCGGTCAACGCGCAACGTCTGCTGTTCCTGACCGATGTGCCCGGCGTACTGGACAAGAGCGGCGCGCTGATCAAGCAGTTGACCGTCTCGGAGGCGCGCGCGCTCATCGAGGACGGCACGATTTCGGGCGGGATGATCCCCAAGGTCGAAACCTGCATCGGCGCCCTGTCACGCGGCGTCAAAGGTGTCGTCATCCTCAACGGAAAGGTGCCGCATGCGGTGCTGCTCGAACTGTTCACCGAGCACGGCGCCGGCACGCTGATCGTGCACGATGACAGCTAGGCGCCGATCATCAACACGACGACGCCGGCGGCGACCAGCGCGCAGCCGATGACCTCGCGGCGCGTGATTGTCTCGCGGAAGACCAGCACCGTCGTCGCATAGGCAAACAGCATTTCGATCTGCGCCAGAGCCTTGACGATGCCGGCCTGTTGCAGGGTCATCGCGGCAAACCAGCCATAGGATGCGGTCGCCCCGGCAAGCCCCGTCAACGCGCCGGGCCGCCATGCGTCCGCGACCCGCGCCAGTTCGGCGCGATCGCGGATCAGCATCCAGCTGAGCAGCAGGACGGTTTGAAGCGTGATCGCGCAGCACAGCGTCACGCCCGCCTGTACGAGGAAGTTGGGCTCGCCAAGGGAGAGCGAGGCGGCGCGGAAGGAGACGGCCGACAAGCCGAACAGCGATCCGGACGCAAGGCCGATGCCGGCGGTGGCCGATGTCAGTCCGGCGAGGATCGCGCGCGGTCGCCATGGTTGGCCGCTTGCGGGTCCGCTCACCGACAATGCGATCACGCCGGCCACCGAAATGCCGATCGCCATCAGAACCAGCGGCCCGGCGGTTTCGGACAGGAACACAAGACCGAAGATCATCGCCTGCACCGGCTCGGTGCGCACATAGGCCGACCCGGCAACGAAGTTGCGCCGGGTGAACATGACCACCAGAAGCATCTGCGCGGCGATCTGCGCCAGGGCACCGACGACCACCCAGCCGGCAAACGGCGCATTGAGCGGCGGCAGGCGCGCCTCGGTCGCCCAGAGGCAAAGCGCCAGAAGCGCCAGCGCGACCGGGAGCCCGAAGCCGAACCGCGCGAACGTCGCGCCGGTCGTTCCCATGCGGCCGCGCAAATGCTTCTGCAGGCCGGAGCGAATGTTCTGGACAAAGGCGGCCGCGATTGTCATCGCAATCCACAGTTCCATATTCCTTCCCCCAGGCCTGCTCGGCAGGTGCTTGTTTCAGCTTTGAGCGGTCCTTGCAATGAACGCGCCCACCACACGCACGCCGGCCACTTCCAGCCCGTCGCCCGACACGTCGCCGGGCGACATCGCCGCGCAGTTCGCCCATGTCAGCGAATGGGTGTTCGACCTCGACAACACGCTCTACCCGCACCACTCGAACCTGTTTCGGCAGATCGAAGTGCAGATGACGGCCTATGTCTCCGAACTGCTGCAACTGCCGCGCGATGAAGCGCGCAAGGTTCAGAAGGAATACTATCATGCCTATGGCACGACGCTGGCCGGGCTGATGGAGCGACACAATGTGGACCCCGACCATTTTCTGGAGCGGGTGCACGACATCGACTACTCGTGGATCGATCCCGATCCCGCGCTGGGCGATGCGATCCGCGCGCTGCCCGGCCGCAAGTTCATCTTCACCAATGGAGACCGCGGCCACGCCGAACGCACTGCGCGGCAGCTTGGTATTCTCGACCATTTCGACGACATTTTCGACATTGTCGCCGCCGGCCTCGTGCCAAAACCCGCCGGCGAGACCTACGACAAGTTCCGCGCCATCCACCGGGTCGATTGCGAAAACGCGGCGATGTTCGAGGACCTGCCGCGCAACCTGACGGTGCCCAACGCGCTGGGCATGAAGACCGTTCTGATCGTGCCGCAAAACCTTGGCGAGACATTCGCCGAGATCTACGAACGCGACGATGTCGACGACCAGGTGGACTACGTCACCGACGACCTTGCCAGCTTTCTGCGGTCGGTTCTCGGTCAGTCGATGTCGTAGAACCGGGCGATCACCTGCCAGGCTTCGGCGGCGGTATCGACAAACGAGATCAGTTCGACATCGCCAGGCGAGATCGTGCCCTGTTCGGCGAGGAAGTCGAGGTTGACCGCGCCTTCCCAGAACGCCTTGCCGAACAGCAGAAACGGCACGCGCTCCATGCGGCCGGTCTGGATCAGCGTCAGCGACTCAAACAGTTCGTCCATCGTGCCGAAGCCGCCCGGAAACACGGCCACCGCCTTGGCCCGCAGCAGGAAATGCATCTTGCGGATGGCGAAGTAGTGGAAGTTGAAGCACAGTTCGGGGGTCACATAGGCGTTGGGCGCCTGTTCGTGTGGCAGCACGATGTTGAGGCCGATCGAGGGCGCGCCGACATCGGTTGCGCCGCGATTACCCGCCTCCATTACGCCGGGGCCACCGCCGGTGACTACGACATACTCCTTGTGGAAGGTCGTCGCCGAATGGCGCGAACAGATGCGGGCGAACTCGCGTGCCTCTTCGTAGTAGACAGCGTTCGCCTCAAGGTTCTTCTTCTGCGTCTCGTTCTTGGCGGCCCAGGCTTCGCCGCCCGGTTCGGGAATGCGCGCGCCGCCGAACAGAACGACCGTCGAGCGAATGCCGCGTTCGGCCAGAAGCGTCTCGGGCTTGAGCAGTTCGAGTTGCAGGCGCACCGCGCGCAACTCCTCCCGGCACAGAAACGCCGGGTCGTCGAACGCCAGCCGGTAGGCCGGCGCGCGCGTCTGCGGGGTGTCGGGAACCTGTTTTGCCCGATCCATGTCCTGATGGGACGGGACCAACGGATCCCATACGTCGTCGCGGCGTCTGGCGCTCATTGTCTGCCTCCGGTGATGGACCCCGACAAACCCGGTCGCCGACGCCGATTGACCTTGCGGGCCGCCCTGCTTAGGACAACTCCCGTCCGGCGCAGGCTGTTAGCATCGCGCCGCCGCTCCCACAATCGCAGGATGCATGCATGCCCAACACCGACCATTCGAGCCTGCAACACACAATCGACACGGCCTTCGACAACCGCGACTCGGTGACCACTGATACGCGCGGCGAGGTGCGCGAGGCAGTCGAGGAGGCACTGCACCGGCTCGATGCCGGCGACGTGCGGGTGGCAAGCCCCGGCGATGACGGCAACTGGGTGGTGCATGAGTGGCTGAAGAAGGCCGTGCTCTTGTCGTTCCGCCTCAACCCGATGCAGATCATCGACGGGGGTCCGGGCGGTGCGCCGTGGTGGGACAAGGTCCCTTCGAAATTCCATGGATGGGGGCCCGAGGACTTCGAGCGCGCCAGCTTCCGCCCGGTGCCCAACGCGGTGGTGCGCCGCTCGGCCTATATCGGCAAGAACGTCATCCTGATGCCGAGTTTCGTCAATCTGGGTGCCTATGTCGACGACGGGACCATGGTCGACACCTGGGCGACCGTCGGCTCGTGCGCCCAGATCGGCAAGAACGTCCACCTTTCGGGCGGCGCCGGCATCGGCGGCGTGCTCGAACCGATGCAGGCCAGCCCGACCATCATCGAGGACGACTGCTTCATCGGTGCGCGCTCCGAGGTTGTCGAGGGCTGCATCGTGCGACAGGGCTCGGTGCTGGGCATGGGCGTGTTCATCGGCAAGTCGACCAAGATCGTCAATCGCGCCACCGGCGAGATCAGCTATGGCGAGGTGCCGCCCTATTCGGTGGTGGTTGCGGGAACCATGCCGGGCAAGCCGTTTCCCAACGGCGAGCCGGGTCCGGGCCTCTACTGCGCCGTGATCGTCAAGACGGTCGATGAGCGGACCCGCTCCAAGACCGGCATCAACGAGTTGCTGCGGGATTGATGCCATGTCGGGCGCGCCGGACCATCCGCTGACCATCCAATGGGTGCTGTTCGGCTTTCGCGGTCGGATCGGGCGCAAATCGTTCTGGCTGGCGGCGCTTGGCATGATCCTCGTCCAGGCGGCGATCTTTGCGCAGTTGATCGGAATGCCCGAGGACAGCCCGGAGGAAGGCATCTGGGCGTTGTTGCTCATAGCATCGTGGATCGCGACGACGTGGGCGCTGGTGGCCCTGTCGGTCAAGCGCCTGCATGACATCGGCCTGCCGGGTTTCCTGGCGGTCCTGCTTCTGGTTCCGGCGGTGTCGTTCTTCGCCTTTGCGGTGATCGCGTTGTGGCCATCGACCCAGGAGACCAACCAGCACGGGCCGCCGCCGTTTCCGCGCGGGAGCGGCTAAACGGGCATGTTGCGTGTCTTGCCCGAGATGCGCACCCAGTCGGCGGCATTGCGCGATGATTGCATCTTGACGAACCGCATCCGTGCCTTGGAGACCGGCAGGATCTGATTGGTCAGATTGTCGAGCACGAAATCGCCCGCGTCGGTCCGCACGACCAAGACAGCGTGCGCTTCGCCCCATGGCAGTCGCGACATGGTCAGCTTGAGATTGGCCGGCCTGAAGCCGGCACCGATCAACCTGGCGCGCTTGGCGAGCGCGAACTCCTCGCAATCGCCGACACGCGCCGGGTAAGCCCAGTGTTCGGTCTTGCCGAACGCATCCTGATCGGACTTTGCAACGATCGAGCGGTTCACGGAGTTGTTAACGCGCTTGAGCATGGCGAGCTTGCCGCTCGTCAGCCGCTCGGGCGCGGCGGCACGCATGGCACCGCAATCGCGCGGACGGTTCTGGCAATAGTGGTGATGACCGTAAGGGGTGCTCGTCACACCGCCGCTTCGCAGCCAAACGTCAGCATTTGCGGCGGTTGTTCCGGTGATGGTCGCCGCAAACGCGGCCGCCAACATGATGCGCATCGAGCCCCCCTCCCAAGCGGTCAGTACGGACTACGACGCTGCCCGACAAAGGCCGGGCGCTCAAATCACATAAATGTAATCGGAATTGAAGTGAGCGGTTGTGCGCTCCGATGCGCGCTCTGCCTGATGAGAGCGCGCATCCTGGTTGCCGGCACCGATCAGCTCGGGTTGCGAACGGTGCGGAAGACTTCGCGTACGCCCTGGGCGTTGATGCGCGAGAACTCGGTGACCGAGCCGTCATTGCCATCGTCGCGGGTGCGGACGGAGATCCGGCCGGTTGCCTTGGCGGCGGAACCGATCGACTGCGTGGCGGTGAAGTCGAGACCACCGGCCTTGTTGCGGCTGGAGAAGTCGACGTCGGCCGAGCCGTTTTTCGCCTGAAGGCGCGATGCCAGGTCGAACTTGCGCTCGCCGTCGCTGTTGAGCGGGATCGGGCCGGCGAAAGCCGTGGTTGCAGTCATGGCCAGAGCGGCCGCGGTCAGGATGATCGTTTTCATGGTCTTTTCCTTTGGTGTTTCAGGTTTGGTTGGGTTGGTGTTTGCGATGCCGGTTCGTTGGAAAGCGAACCGTCGGGTTCATCGGGCGGCTCCTGAATGCGCGCTCATATGGTCCGAGCGCGCATTCCGATTGCCGTCACCAATCAGCTCCGCTGGTGGATGGTGCGGAAAACTTCGCGTTCGCCCTGGGCGTTGATGCGCGAGAACTCGACGATCGAGCCGTCATTGCCATCGTCACGGGTGCGGACCGAAATCCGACCGGTAGCCGCAGGCGCTTCGCCGATCGACTGCGTGGCTGTGAAATCGAGGCCACCAGCTTTGTTGCGGCTGGAGAAGTCGACGTCGGCCGAACCGTTCTTCGCCTGAAGACGCGATGCCAGGTCGAACTTGCGCTCGCCGTCGCTGTTGAGCGGGATCGGGCCGGCGAAAGCCGTCGTGGCAGTCATGGCCAGAGCGGCTGCTGTGAGGATGATCGTTTTCATTGTCGTGTCCCTTTCTACGGATACGGTGTTGGTCGTCTGTGACCCGTTCGGGTCGGTTTGGTTTTGATCCGGTCGGGCTGTTCCCCCTGGGGATCGTCTGGTGCCGCCCGGCGTTTGCTGTGCGCCGTTTGGCTGACCGGAAGATGGGGTGCGGACCCGGTCGCAGTCGAATTACGAAACCGTAATCACGATCACGGATTTGTGCCCTTGAATGTGTGGGGCATGGATACCACAGCCCCCTTTACCTTATTGAAATCAGTATCTTAGAAAAGTGAACGCCTCTCACATTCCTGCGAGGTCCTGCCAGTGTTCACCCATCGTGTCCGCAGCGTTCAGACATGGGTGAACGAAGTCGCGTCGATTTGTGGGTGCGGGACGCAACGCCCCGTATCGTGCGCCACGCAAGCAGGCATTTGACGCATCTGATTCTCACGCATTTCGTGAGATTCGTGACCGGGTTCGGGTGCTCTCGGGCCGGCATAGAGCCGCCGCGCCAGGGCTGCGAGGGGGACGAGTCGGGCGGGCAATCGCGCATTACGCGACTTGCGACAGGTCGGCGTCATGGGCCATCGCCCGCAGCGGTCGTCGCTCACCGGCGGGCCGACCGCGCTCCAGACGATGTCGGGGGCGTGCGAGAGGCGGTCAACGACATCGAAACGCCGTCGACCCACCTGTCACGCACGACTTGGAAGAGGATCGTAGTGATCGCAAATGGAGGGCCGGCACCATGGCCGGCCCGCCATCGGGGTTGTCCTGGAACGCTGGGTCAGCTCAGATCCATCACGATCCGGCCGTCGATCTCGCCGGCGCGCATCTTGTCGAAGATGGCGTTGATGTTGTCGAGCTTGTCCCAGGAGTAGTGCGAGGTGACCTGGCCGGTGTCGGCGAAGGCCAGCGACTCGGTCAGATCGTTGCGGGTTCCCACGATCGAACCGCGAATCGTCAACCGCTTGAGCACCACCTCGAAGATCGGTGTCGGGAAGTTGCCCGGCGGCAGACCGACCAGCGACATCGTGCCGTGCCGGCGCAGCATGCCGACGGCCTGTTGGAACGCGGTGGTCGACACCGCCGTCACCAGCGCGCCGTGTACGCCGCCGAGTTCCTTTTCGATGCGCGCAACCGGATCCTCTGTGCTGGCATTGATCACCGCGTCGGCGCCCAACTCCTTGGCGAGTTCGAGTTTGTCGGCGGCAACGTCGATCGCGACCACCTGCATTCCCATCGCCTTGGCGTATTGCACCGCCATGTGACCGAGCCCGCCAATGCCGGAGATGGCGACCCAGTCGCCGGGCTTCACCTCGGTCTCCTTAAGGCCCTTGTAGACGGTGACGCCGGCGCACAGCACGGGCGCCGCCGCGCCGAAATCGACGTTGTCGGGGATGTGGCCGACATACTCAGGATCGGCGAGAACGTAGTCGGCATAGCCGCCATTGACCGAATAGCCGGTATTGCGCTGGCTTTCGCACAGCGTTTCCCAGCCGCCCACGCAATGCTCGCAATGGCCGCAGGCCGAGTAGAGCCAAGGAACCCCGACGCGGTCGCCCTCCTTGACCGCCGTCACGCCCTCGCCGACCGACGCCACAAATCCGACGCCTTCGTGACCGGGAATGAAGGGCGGTGTCGGCTTGACCGGCCAATCGCCCTCGGCGGCATGCAGGTCGGTATGGCAGACGCCCGACGCCTGAACGCGTACGAGAATTTCACCCGGCCCCGGTTCGGGCCGCGCAATCTCGCGAATGTCGAGCGGCTTGCCCAATTCGGTGACAACCGCCGCGCGCATAGTGGATTCCATGAACTCCTCCGTTTTATGTACGCAACCGTCATATTTTCGTTCGGCGAGCGGCACGCTGATCCAGGTCAACAATACGCCGAAAGTCGATGGGCAACCGGTTGTGCTTGCTCATGAAAACAATGCAGGGCGGTGACAGCCGGGCCGGGTTTGGCTAAGGGCGGTACATGGCAAAAACACCCACCAATCCGGCCGAAAACCTCGCCGCGCTCATCCACTGTGCCTCGGTTACGCCCGCCGATGCGGGTGCGCTGGCGACACTTGAAACCATGCTCGCGCCGCTTGGCTTTGTGGTCGACCGCCCGGTCTTCACCGAGACCGGTACCCCCGATATTGAAAACCTCTACGCGCGGCGCGGCGAAGACGGGCCGCATCTGATGTTTGCCGGACACACCGATGTCGTGCCGCCCGGCGATGATGGGGCGTGGACGCATCCACCGTTCAGCGCCCGGATCGCCGATGGGCGGCTCTACGGTCGCGGCGCGGTCGACATGAAGGGCGGCATTGCCTGTTTCGTGGCGGCCGTCGCGCGCCTTCATGCCGCAAACGCCTTGCCGGTGGGCGCCGTTTCCCTGCTGATCACCGGCGATGAGGAAGGTCCGGCGATCAACGGCACGGTCAAGCTGCTCAAATGGGCGGCGGAGCGCGGCGAGCGCTGGGACGGCTGCGTGCTTGGCGAGCCGACAAACCCGGACGCGATGGGCGACATGATCAAGATCGGACGCCGCGGCTCGCTGTCGGGCCGGCTGACGGTTATGGGCACGCAAGGCCACGTCGCCTATCCCGACCGCGCCGACAATCCGCTGCCGCACCTTCTCGCTCTGACGACCGCACTGCTCGATCCCCCGCTTGACGCGGGCACGGACACCTTCCAGCCATCCAATCTGGAACTGACGACGATCGACACCGGCAATCCGGCAACCAACGTCATCCCGGCGCGGGCGGAGGCCGCCTTCAACGTCCGCTTCAACGACACGTGGTCGGCGCACAGTCTGAAAGCGGAGATCATCCGGCGGATCGAGCAGGCCGGCGGCGGCCGTGTGCGCTTTGAGCTGACATGGGCCGAACCGCCCAGCGATGCCTTCGTGACACGCGATGACGCGCTCGCGCAAACGCTGTCGGACTGCATTGCCCGGGTGACCGGGCGGACGCCGATCCTGTCAACCTCGGGCGGCACGTCGGACGCCCGGTTCATCAAGGACCATTGTCCCGTGGTCGAGTTCGGACTGGTCGGTCAGACCATGCACATGGTCGACGAGAACGTTGCGCTGGCCGATCTGGAAACGCTGACCGAGATCTACATGCGGTTCATCACCGACTGGTTCGCCGCGCAGCAGCGCTAGCCCGACTGCGCATCGCCGCCATAGTCGACGCTCGCCAGATAGAGGCCGTGCGGCGGCGCCAGCGCCCCGCATTTCTGGTGATCGCGCGCGTCGCGCACGTCGGCCACCCGCGCCCTGGTCCAGCGGCCTTCGCCGACCATCTTCAGCGTGCCGACCATCGACCGCACCTGGTTGTGCAGAAATGAGCGTGCCGACAGGCGCGCCTCGACCCACTCGCCCGACCGCGCGAAATGGAACCGGTCGAGCGTCTTGACCGGTGATTTGGACTGGCACTGGGCGGCGCGAAAGGTGGTGAAATCATGCGTGCCTAGCAGCTCGGCCGCCGCCTCGTTCATCGCGTCGACGTCGAGAGGCCGCTTGCACCACCAGGCGCGTTTGACGTCGAGCGTCAATGGTGCCGGCCGGTTGTGGATGCGGTAGAGGTAGTGGCGCGCGGTGGCCGAAAAGCGCGCATGGAAGTCGTCGCCAACCTCCTCGACGGCGACGATGGCAATGCGCTCCTCATCGAGCACGAGATAGGCATTGATCGCCTCGCGCACGCGCACCGGATCCCAATCGCGC
>CAZSFA010000080.1:0-13037 GCA_964606055.1 uncultured Oceaniradius sp.
GGAATGCGAGCGGTTCCGCCTCGGATCGACCACGCGGCCTTGCCGACAGCGTCAGCCTGACCGCATTTACAGGTTAGGCCTTGGCTTGCGACCCGCAAAAGAACTAAATTTCGCGCGGACTGCTCGAATTCAGGCAGCGCTTGAGGGTCTTGCCATGCTCCGAAGACGTCTCGTCTATTTCGACAGCGCCGCCCGGCACGGCTCGATCCGAAAGGCGGCCGACGCGATGAACGTCGCCTCTTCGGCGGTCAACCGGCAGATTCTCATGCTCGAACGGGACATGGGCGTGCCGCTGTTCGAACGGTTGCCGCGCGGCATCCGGCCGACCGCCGCCGGCGAAGTGCTGCTCGGCTACATCCGCCGCTGGGGCAGCGAGGAGCGGGCGCTGGTCAACGAGATCGAGAGCCTCAAACAGGGCGTGCGCGGCACGCTGCGCATCGCAGCCGCCGAAAGCATCTGCGAGACCATCCTGCCCGAGGCTCTGATCGCGCTCAGCCGGCGCTACCCTCTGATCGATTTCCGCATCGTCTCCGGCGACAATGCGCGCCTCACCTCCGAACTGCTCACGCAGAACGCAGACATCGTCGTCGCTTTCGACATGGTCGAACATGAACGCGCCGATGTCGTGCAGATGATCTCGACGCCGCTCGGCATCGTTGCCCGCAAGGACCATCCGATCGCTTCGTGCGCGGTTGCCGGGTTTGCCGACTACGCGCCCCATCCGTTTGTCCTGCCCGGCGATGAATGGTTGCGGCACTCCAGCGTCCGCAAGCTTCTCGAAGGTCGCAACGCGCCACCACACGTCGTCGCGCGCGCCGAACGGCCGGGCATACTCAAGGGCCTCGTGCGCGCCGGGCTGGGCATCGCGTTTCTGACCCGCCTTGGGTCCGAGCAGAACGAACCCGGCAGCGATCTGGCCTGGGTGCCGTTGGCGGCCGGAATTGCCGAACCGGCGCTGGTGGCCCTGATGGTGCCGCGCGAACGTGCCTCGCCCATCGGGCGCATGGTGCTGGCCGACATCGTCAAGGAGAGCATGCGCCGGGCATCGTAAGGTATGAGGATCACGCGGTGCGCAACGCCATCAATCTCGGCGCCGATCCTGCCTCGCCCGTGCAATGGTTTTCACTGCGCGGGTCGGCCCTCTGTCTTCGCTCGTCCCATCATGCTGGCCACAAGTCGAATGGCGGACGCCATTCCGTCGGCGCTGGCAACGCCCTCGCCCGCGATGTCGAAGGCCGTGCCGTGGCCGGGTGATGCGATCGGCACCGGCAGCCCGGCCAGGAGCGTAACGCTCTTGCCAAGGCCAATCATCTTGATCGCGATTTGTCCCTGGTCGTGGAACAGGGTCACCACACCGTCGAAACCCTGGGACATGGCGGTCGGAAAGACCGTGTCCGACGGGTAGGGCCCATGCAGATCAATGCCCTCACCTTGGGCTGATGACACTGCGGGTTTCAGCACAGTGATCTCTTCGGTGCCATAGGCGCCGCCTTCGCCCGCATGCGGATTGAGGGCCGCCAATGCCAATCGTGGTCTTGCACGTCCCGATGCGCGCAAGGCGTTATCGAGAAGCCGGGCCGCACCAAGCACGCGATCTGGTGTGATGGACTTGGCAACCTCGGCCAGCGGCACATGCGATGTCACCCGCGATGTGAAAAGCGATCCCAGAACGTTGATTTCGCCAAAACCTTGCGCGCGTTGCATCTGCGTGGCGAAGAATTCCAGTTCGTCGCCGGCGGCGTGCCCGGCAAGCCGCATCGCCTGCTTGTTCAGCGGACCGTAGCAGATCCCGCCGATCTTCCCCTTGAGCGTCAGCGCGCACAAAAGCTCGATCTGATCCAGCACTTCGCGGCCGGCGGCGGGATGGACCTGCGCCCTTGGGCGCGGCTCCATGTCAACCGGCCTGTGCAAAAGCGAAACCCTGCCGCCGACGGCTGCATCCACCGTGTCGACATCATCGAAACCGAACCGAACGCCGGCGATCCGCGCGCCTTCCTGAACCACGGCGCGATCACCGATGACGACGATCGAATGGTCCGGCAGATGCTCGACATCTGACAGGCATTTGGCCACGATCTCGGGCCCGATCCCGCTGCGGTCACCAGGTATGATCGCCAGCGGCGCCACGCTTGCGCGGTTCGTCATGTCCCGGTCCATTGCGGCCTGGTCTTGGCCAGAAAGGCCGAAACGCCCGTGCGGAAGTCCGAACTGCCGTAGCAACTGCGGATCAGATCGGCCCCATCTGGCGTTTCGCCCGTTCGAAGCCGGTGAATGGCTTCCTTGCCGGCCCGCATGGAGAGCGGCGCATTGCGCGTCAGGCGCTGCGCGACCGTCTCGGCTGCTCGATCGAGTTCATCGGGCGACACGACGGTGCCGACAAATCCGGCATCCAACGCTTCCTCTGCATTCAGCAGATCGCCAAGCAGAAGCATCCGCTTGGTCCGGCTTTCGCCGAAGCAATGCAGGAGGCGCGCCGTCGTGTTCATCGAAACGCAGTTGCCGATGGTGCGCGCGATGGGAACGCCGAAGCGAGCGTCGACCGACGCAATGCGCAGGTCGCAACAGGCGGCGATGGCCAAACCGCCACCAACACAAAAGCCTTCGACGACCGCGAGCGTGGGCAGGCGCAATCGCGACAGGCGATCAAGGTGTCCGTCCATGCGCGCCTCATAGGCGATGCCGTCTTCGCCGTTCCGAAAGCCTGTGAACTCGGAGATGTCGGTGCCGGCGACGAACGCTGCGTCCCCCGCGCCGCGAAAGATCGCCGCGCGTATGGTGGGGTCGCCGTCGAGTTCGGAGACGATCGCATCGAGTTCGTCATACATCTTGAAGGTCATCGCGTTGCGCGCGTTCGGCCTGTCGAACGTGACATGTGCGATGGGGCCGGCGCGGCGAAGGCGAACCCTTCCATCATCAGGCGTCAAATCCGCCAAACGCGGGAGGCCGGACGATGGGTTGTCGCTCATGGCCGGACACCCTCGGACTGCGCGGCTCGATCCGCCGGCTGTCCGGGCGCAATGCCCAGTTCGGCCAGAACCTCGGCCGTGTGTTCGCCGAGAAGCGGCGGTGGCCTGCGGACCCGCGCCGGCGTGCGCGAGAGTTTGGCGGCAAAGCCAAGCGCCGGGAAGACACCCTCGACCGGATGCCCGATGTCGATGACGGTCTGCCGGGCAGCGGCATGGTCGCTCTCCAGCGCCTGCCGGTAGTCGTGGATCGGCGCGGCCGGGACGCCGGCTTCGAGGAGCGTTTCGACCCAGTGGTCCACGTCGCGTGTCGCAAACACCGCCGAAAGCTCGTTCGCCAGATCGGTGCGATGCTGCAGACGGGCCTTGTTGTCTCCAAAGCGCGGGTCGTCGACGAGGTCGGTGCGGTCGATGACATCGCACAGTCTCAGCCACAGCCGTTGATTTGCGGCCCCGACGACGAAGTCGGCATCGGAGGCGGAAAAGGCCTGGTAGGGCGCGCTCATGCGATTGGCCGTGCCCAGCGGTTTGGGGGAGCGGCCGGTGGCCCAGAACTCGGTGGTCTCCCAAATCGACAGCGCCATGGCCGCATCGAACAGGGACGTGTCGATGTATTGACCCGCGCCGGTCTTCTGCCGGCCGAGAACGGCAGACAAAATGGCGTAGGTCGCGAACAGGCCGGCCCCGAGATCGCCGATGGGAACGTCGCTCTTGACCGGCGCGCCGCCGGGCAGACCGGTCGCGCTGACGATGCCGGACATGGCTTGCGCGATCAGGTCAAATCCGGGCCGTTCCGACCACGGTCCGGTCTGGCCGAAGCCGGAAATGCTGGCATAGATCAGCGCCGGGTTGATCGCACTGAGGGTCGGATAGTCCGCCGCCAGCTTCGCCGAGACGCCCGGGCGGCTGTTCTCGACCAGAACATCGGCCGTCGCGACCAGTCGGTGGAAGCTCTGGCGGTCTTCATCGGTCTTCAGGTCGAGGACGATCGACCGCTTGTTTCTGTTCAGAGCCAGAAATCCGGGACTGTCATCACCCTTCATCCGAAAACCCATCGCCGCACGGGTCTGGTCGCCTGTTCCGGGCGGTTCGACCTTGATGACATCGGCGCCCATGTCGCCCAGCAGCATGCAGCAGAACGGTCCGGCCATCACCTGGCTGAGGTCGATGACGCGCAAGCCGCTCAACGGTTGCTCCAACGCGCCCTCCTGCGCCTGACGGGATGCCGCCGATTGCGTCTGCATGACCCAGTTCCTCATTGTCGCAGACCCGCGACGCCAAGCCGCAAAGGGCCGATGCGCTCGCCGAGTCCAAACCAATATCGTCAATCTTGCATACAAGACGACATGATTCGCAATTGCAAGTGCTGCCGACGTGCGATTGTCATTTGGGTCGACACCTTGCATACTTGCCGCAATGGCCGACAATCCGATTGCAGCAGACACCCAGCCAACCGGGCAGAGCATTTCCGACAGGCGCAAGGGCCGCCTTCACAAGGAAACGGCGAACCGCATTCGGACCGACATTGTCACGGGCGAGCTGCCGCCGGGCACCCGGCTTCGCGAGGTGCAATTGTGCGAGCGATTGGGCGTGTCGCGGACACCGGTGCGCGAGGCGTTGCGTACGCTGGCGGCCGAAGGCCTTGTCGACTTGCTGCCAAATCGCAGCGTTGCCGTTTCCAGGCTTCAAGCCTCTGATCTGGAACACCTGTTTGTCGTCTTCGCGTCCATCGAGGCGCTTGCCGGTGAACTGGCCTGCGCGAAGATCGCCGATGACGAGGTCAACGACATCGGCAAGGTGCTCAATGAGATGGTCGATCACCACGCCCGTCGGGACAGGGCGGCATACTTGAAGGCCAACCAGTACATCCACAGGCGGATCGTGGAGATCGCGGACAATCCGGTCCTGCTGTCGGTCTGGCAATCGCTGGTGCCGCGCGTGGAGCGCGCCCGGATGATGCCCAATCTTGACCGCGAACGTTGGACGGAGGCGTTGTTCGAGCATTCAAAGATGTTCACCGCGTTGGCCGCGCGGGACGGTGCGCGGCTCGCCCAACTGACCCGCGACCATTTCCTCAACGGACTGCCCGCAATGAAGCGTCACGCCGGCGACCTCGTGGACGATTAGCCTGTTTCGAGCCGGGGCACCCGGCCTTCTGATCCTTTCGCGATCGTCGCGCCTCCCGGAGGGGCCGCCCGGCCACGCCGTTCGAACGGTGTTGGCCGGTTGACATCAACTCGCAGTTGACTTGTTTCATTCTTGCATACAAGATTGGCCGATCTTTGCCGTGATGATCTGCCGCGCGCGGCGGGTTCTGCGGACCATCAAGCCATTGGGAGGGACTTGTGATGTCACAGGCGACACAGACGGAAACCGCTGACGGCGGCATCGACCCGTTCGAGGTCCGCAAGCTCTATGAGCCCCTGCGGGTTGTCGATGTCTGCGACGCGATGGACGGCATCGGCTACTTCGACATCGGCAACATCTCGAACGACATTCGCCCGCTTTGGCTGGGCATGAAGTTCTGGGGTGTCGCCCTCACATTGCGCTGCGTTCCGGCCAACAAGCCGATGTGGAAGCTCGATACGACCGAAGACATCGTCAACGCCCACGGCCTTTGGTTCGGCAGGCATGGCCACGCCGGCAAGGGCCTCAATGATCACATCAAGCCCGGACATGTCGTGGTGACCGACGTGGGCAGCGCCGACAACGTCGGGTACTGGGGTTCGGAGAACACGCTCGGCGTCGTGCAACGTGGTGGCGTTGGCGTTGTCACCAACGGGCAGTGCCGCGACACCGGCGAGGTCACGCTGCAGAAGACGCCGGTGGCATGCAAGAGCCGCGGCCGGACGATTATCCCCGGCCGCATCGAGGCGGTTGAGATGAACACGACCATTGGCGTCGGCGGCGCGCAGGTGCGCCCCGGCGACATCGTGGGTTGCGACGATGACGGGCTCGTGGTCGTCCCCATCGAAGTCGCGCATGAGGTTGCGCTGCATGCCAAGGAGATTCTGCTGGCCGACATGCGCGCGCGCGGCAAGCACTACGAAAAGCTCGGCATGGCGCGTGACGCGTCCGTCGATCCCGAAGCGGTGGTCGCCTACTATGCCGGGCTGGGCGCCTAGCGTCGCGCCCGATGCGAATCATCGACGCCCATCAGCATTTCTGGGATCTGGACGCCAACTATCTGCCTTGGCTCGCCGACCGGCCGGTCGCGTTCCGCTACGGCGACTACACGCCGCTCAAGCGCAACTATCGTCCGTCCGACTATCGCAAGGATGCCGGCGACTTCGACGTCGCTGGCACCGTCTACATCGAGGCGGAATGGGATCCCGACGACCCGCTCGGTGAGGTTGCCTGGGTCGAGCGCCTGAACAAAGCTTGCGGATTGCCGACGGTGATGGTGGCCCAGGCTTGGCTGGACCGCGAGGACGCGGAATACGTGCTGTCCGCGCACGGGCGATCGTCGCTGGTGCGCGGCGTGCGCCACAAGCCACGCGCCGGCGCAGGACCCGACACGATCGACCATGGGGCGCCCGGTTCGATGGGCGACGCACGCTGGCGAAACGGGTTTGCGCATTTGGCGCCCAATGGTCTGTCGTTCGACCTGCAAACGCCGTGGTGGCATCTGCCTGAAGCCTTTGAACTGGCCGCGCAGTTTCCGGACACGCAGATCATCCTCAACCACGCCGGGCTGCCCGCCGATCGCAGCGAACAGGGATTGGCCGGCTGGAGATCGGCCATGGCGCAGCTTGCCGACGCGCCCAACGTCGCAGTGAAGATTTCGGGCATCGGGATTGCCGGCAAGCCTTGGAACAAGGATGACAACCGCCGCGTCGTGCTCGACACGATCGACCTGTTCGGCACGGATCGCTGCATGATGGCCAGCAACTTTCCGGTCGATGGGCTGACGGGCAGTTTCCAAACGATCTATCGTGGCTTGCTGGACATCATTGCCGGGTTCGATGTGACTGACCAAGACGCCATGCTCTATGGCAACGCAAACCGCATCTACCGGATGGGCCTGGAGCGGTAGCATGCAGATTGACCACCAGACACGGCTCGGATTTGTCGGCTTGGGCATCATGGGCGCGCCGATTGTCGAGCGGCTGGCGGAAGCGGGCCATCGTCTGTCGGTGTGGAACCGCGAGCCCGAGCGTTTCGACGCGGTCTCGCGATCGGGAGCGGACTGGCAGTCTTCGCCAGCGGAGGTTTGGGCCGCCTCCGACGTCGTGTTCCTTTGCGTTCTGGGCGACGATGCGGTCGACGACTGTGTCCTGGGAGAGCAAGGGTTTGCAGCGGCCGCGCGGCATGCCAGCATCCTGATCGACCTCTCCACGACATCGGTCGAAACGACGCTGCGCGTCGCCGGGGTGCTGGCTGGCAAGACGGGCGCAGGCTGGGTCGACGCACCCATGTCAGGCGGGCCGCAGGCGGCGCGCGAGGGCACGCTCACGCTGATGACTGGCGGCTCGACGGACGATTGTCACGCCGTCACACCGCTTCTTTCGACCATTGCCGGCAACGTCACGCGCATGGGCGCGCTCGGAGCGGGGCAGAAGACCAAGATGCTCAATCAGGCTGCCGTCGGCGTCCAGTACATGCTGATGGCCGAACTGCTCGCACTGTCGCGGGCGGCCGACATCGATCCCCGGCGCCTGCCGGAGTGTTTGAAGGGTGGGATGGCGGACAGTACCACGCTGCAGCGCATCCTGCCCCAGATGGCCGCCGGGGATTTCGTGCCGCCACGTGGAACGGCCAGGCAGCTGGACAAGGACCTGCAGGCGGTCGGCGCGCTGATCGACCAACTCGCCCTGGACCTGCCGGTGATGCGCGAGTGCATCTCGCTGTACCACGCCTGGGCGATCGCTGGGCATGACGATGTCGACAGCGCTGCGGTCTGCACACGCTACGAGTAGCGGCGGACGCTGACCCGATTGCGTTTGACGGGCGGCGTGGCGCGCGTGCCGGTCGTTGACCCGGGATGCGCCGTTGCGCCGCATGTCAGCGACAGATTTGCATACAAAACCTGCCTATCAGTTGATGGCGCACTTTCGTGCCGGGCCTCGCAGCGGCATCGCAGAATGCTGCCCAGTCAACGAAAAACACTACGGTTGCTGGATTGAATGCCATCAAATGGTGTGATCTCAGCCGTTCACTGATGGGCGTCTCGTTCAGCTTGGTGGTTGACAAAGTCAATCTTGCATACAAAAATCAATCTCGGAGTGAGCGTGACTGGCGTGTTGCGGTGCCGAACATGAGCCGACCGATCGGCAAGGCAGCGGGATGGCGGAACCAATTCCTGGAACAGCGGGACGCCAGGCCATCCATCATCAAGGGAGGAAGCAATGGTGCGAAACCGGTTATGGACAAGGACCACGGGCGGGCTGGCGATCGCGGCAGGCGTGCTGCTGGGCGCATTGAGCGCGGTCCCCGCTGCAAAAGCGGAAAAGGTGCCGGAAGGTGAGATTCGGTTCTCGTGGTGGGGCGGGCAGGCGCGAAACGAGAAAACCGACCAGATCCTTCAGCTCTTCGAGAAGGAAAACCCCGGCGTCAGTGTCTTGCGCGAGAACTCCGACTGGATGCCCCATTGGGACAAGCTGACCATCCAGTCTGCCGCCGGCAACCAGCCCTGCACGATCCAGATGCAGACACGCTGGCTTGCGACCTATGCCGACCCGAACATCCTGATGCCGCTCGACGATCTGGTCGCCGATGGAACGCTGGACGTCTCGGGCATCGCGCAGTCGGTCATCGACGCCTCGCGCGGCGACGACGGACAGCTCTACATGATCCCCACCGGCGTCTTCTATTTCGCGCTGATGTACAATGCGACGATGCTCAGTGACGCGGGGATCGAGCCGCCCGCGGGGCACTGGTCTTGGGACGATTTCGCAGACCTCGTCCGTGCGGTCGCGCCAACACTTCCAGAAGGCGTGAACCCCACCCACAACATGGGGCGCGAGACCGATTCCTTCGTGACATGGGTGCAAAGCCACGGCCACAAACTGTTCGAGGACGGCGAAGTGGTCATCCCGCTGGAAGCGGTCGTCTCCTGGTTCGAGTTCTGGGAGACGCTGCGCAAGGAGGGGCTGACCGATTCGCCCGAAGGCATGGTTGCCGACAACGGCTCACTGATCGAGGACTCCAACATCGCCAACGGGCGGACCTTCATCACCAACCGGCCGCCCAATCGCCTCGACAGCCACCAGGTCGTCATGGACGCGGTGCGGCCCGGCGACCAACTGGAGATCATCCGCTATCCGGGCGGCTCGGACGGCACGTCGGGCATGGATCTGGGGGCGAACGGCATGTCGATCGGCGCCACCTGTTCGCAGGACACGCTGCCCATTGCCACCGCGTGGGTCAACTTCTTCACCCAGGATGAGCGTGCCGCCGCGATCTACGAGTCAGACAACGGTGTCGTCTCGGTCGATCGCTTCCAGACCCAACAGGCCGATGGGGGCGAAACCAGTGCCGGACAGCGCCGAAACGTCCTGCTGTTTCAGGAAGTTGCAGAGACCGCTGTGCCCGTCTCGTGGCCCGAGGGCGGTTATGGCTCGCTGACCGAAACGCTCAACCGTGCCTACGACGCGGTCGCATTCGAGTTGATGGAGCCGCAGGAAGCAGCCGAACAGATGCTCGAAGAGCTCACCGATCTGGTTGAGAACTGAACGGCGGGTTCGGACGTGGCAATCGGGGCCGCCGGCAAGCACTGGCGGTCCCAAACGGTGTCCCGGCATTGATCAACACAGGCGTCGACCATGTCTGAAACAGGGTCTGTCATGAGCCCGCCGGCAACAGCGCACCGAGCGCCTGTTTCCGGTTCAGCGATCACGCGACGGGCCATCCCGGCCGGCCGGCGGCGTTCCTCGGCCGTTGGCCGGCTGGAAAACCGCGCAGCCTATGTCTTTCTGCTGCCATGGTTCCTGGGGTTTTTCGGCATCACCTTGATCCCGGTTCTGGCGTCGCTCTATTTCTCCTTCACCGACTACGACATTCTGACGCCGCCCGATTGGGTCGGGCTCGAAAACTACGAACGCCTGTTGTCGGCCGATCGCCGTTTCGACAATGCGGTCAATGTCACGCTGCGGTTCGTCGGGTTCTCCGTACCGCTGATTCTGGTGTTCTCGCTCTTGGTCGCGGTCATGCTGAACCGGGGCTTGCGCGGCCTGGCGATCTACCGCTCGCTGTTCTACATCCCATCGCTGATCGGCGCCTCCGTTGGCATTGGCCTGCTCTGGTATCAGGTCTTCGGAGAGAGGGGCGTGTTCAACGAGTTCCTCGAACTGTTCGGCATTCAGGGGCGCGGCTGGGTGACCCATCCGCGCTATGCGCTATCCACCGTCATCGGACTGAACGTCTGGACGTTCGGCGCCTCGATGGTGATTTTTCTGGCCGCGCTGCGGCAGATCCCGGAAAGCTATTACGAGGCCGCCTCGATCGATGGCGCCAACGCCTGGCAGCGTTTCCGCCGCATCACCTTGCCGCTGCTGACACCGGTCATCTTCTTCAACATGGTGCTGCTGACGATCCAGTCCTTTCAGGCCTTCACCCAGGCCTTCGTGATTTCGCGCGGCACCGGCGGCCCCGTCGATTCGACGCTTCTTTATACGGTGTATCTCTATCAGCGCGCATTCCAGCAACTGGACATGGGTTACGCTTCCGCGATGGCATGGCTGTTGCTGATCGCGATCGCGGTCATGACGGCACTGATCTTCTGGTCGGCCCGTTTTTGGGTGTTCTATGGCGATCGATAAGACCTACGACGCGGTCGGCCTGGCCGCCCAGCGGCGGCGGCGGGCCAACATCATCCGCCTGCAAAAGCTCGCATTGCACATCATCCTGATCGCGGTTCTGGTGGTGATGCTCTATCCCGTGATCTGGATGGTGATGTCGTCGCTGCGGCCCGAAGAGGAAATCTTCGGCGGGCTGGGGTTGATCCCCGATACGTGGACGTTGCGGAACTACGTCACCGGCTGGACCCTGTTTGGCGACAAGACGTTCGGGCTCTTCCTGATCAACTCATTCGTCATCTGCGCGCTGGCGATCATCGGCAATCTCATCGCCTGTTCGATGGCCGGCTATGCCTTCGCAAGGCTGCACTTTCGGTTCAAATGGTTCTGGTTTGCGATGATGCTGGGCACGATCATGTTGCCGATCCATGCCCAACTCATCCCGCAATACATCTTCTTCCTGGAGATCGGCTGGGTGAACACCATCCTGCCGCTCGTGGTTCCCAAGTTCCTGGCGACCGATGCCTTCTTCATCTTCCTGATGGTGCAGTTCATGCGGTCGCTTCCACCTGAACTGGAGCAGGCCGCCACGATCGACGGCGCTTCGTACTGGCAACGCTACTGGCGCATCATCCTGCCGCTGACGATGCCGGCGCTCGTCACCACGGCCGTTTTCACCTTCATCAACACCTACAACGACTTCTTCTCCCAGCTCATCTATCTGACCGAGATCGACAAGATGACGGTGCCCGTGGCGCTCAGGCTGTTTCTGGATCCGTCGGGCGGCACGTCCTCGTTTGGCGGCCTGTTCGCGATGGTTCTGGTCTCCATCGGCCCGCTTTTGGGCTTCTTCCTTGCATCACAACGGTTCCTGGTGCGCGGCATCGCCACCCAGGGCTTCAAGTAGAAAAGCACGATCCGGCCATGGCAAGCGTTACCCTGCAGAACCTGACCAAGTCCTACGGCGCCGGCGCCATCGCGGCGGTCAGCGATCTCAACCTTGAGATCGAAGACGGCAAGTTTCTGGTTCTTGTCGGACCCTCCGGCTGCGGCAAGTCCACCGCCCTGCGCATGATCGCCGGGCTGGAGGACATCACCGATGGCGCCGTCTGGATCGGCGATGAGTTCGTCAACGATGTGCATCCCAAGGACCGCGACATCGCCATGGTGTTTCAGAACTATGCGCTCTATCCGCACATGACGGTGTTCGACAACATCGCGTTTGCGCTCCAGATCGCCCGCTTGCCGAAGGCCGAGGTCAAGCGCCGGGTCCACGAGACCGCGCGCATTCTCGAACTCGAGAACCTCCTCAAACGCCGTCCGGGACAGTTGTCGGGCGGTCAGCGTCAGCGGGTTGCCATGGGACGGGCGATCGTGCGCCAGCCCGCCGTGTTCCTGATGGACGAACCGCTCTCCAACCTCGATGCGAAGCTGCGCGTGCAGATGCGCGCCGAGATCGCGCGTCTGCAGCACCGGCTGGGTGTGACCACCATCTACGTCACGCATGATCAGGTTGAGGCGATGACGATGGGTGATCGGGTTGCGCTGCTCAAGGATGGCATCCTTCAGCAGGTCGACGCGCCGACTGAAATCTACAACCGGCCGCGCAACACGTTCGTTGCCGCTTTCATCGGCTCGCCAACCATGAACCTCTACCGCGCCGAACTGGGGTCGAACGAAGACACGCCGGTCCTGCAACTCGGTTCGCACGCCATCACGCTCGATCGCGAGGTCGCCGCGCTCTTTCCCCGGTTGGCCGACCACGCGGGCAAACGTGTCATCGCGGGCATCCGCCCCGAGGATGTCTTTCAGCCGGAGACGTCAGCCAACGCCGCAGGATGCACGACGCTTGGCGGTCGTGTCGAACTGGTCGAGGCGCTCGGGTCCGATGTGATGGTCCATATCGGCGTGGATGCCGAGCCGGCCGACATTCGCAGTTCGGACAGCATCGATGAACTGGAAGAGGAGGGCGCCATCGGGCGGTGCGTCGCACGCTTCTCTGCCAAGACATCTGTTGCCGTGGGCGATCACGTCGAGGTCGGGTTCGACCTTGAGCGGCTGCACCTGTTCGATGGCGACACCGGGGAAACGTTGCGCGGCTAGAGCCTGCCCGGTTGGGCCGGATGCATCCTCATATGCGCCGCACAACCGACAGTGCGGGAGCCGGGATGCAGGAGGAGACGCCGAAGTCCCTTGTTGCGCCCTTTGCAGATGCCGATCGCGGTTGCTGTCGTCCGGATTTGCGAGGACAAGCGTCGGGCACGATGCCGCAGCAACCGCAGCTCACGACATGGCAACCAGCGGTTGGGTATGCAATTGGGGAGGATAGATGGTGCCC
>CAZSFA010000081.1:0-12858 GCA_964606055.1 uncultured Oceaniradius sp.
TGGGCGCCGCCTTGGCCATGGCTTCGATCGTGTCGCGGTCGGCATTGCCCTCCATCGGCCCCAGCGCGGTGACGGCGTGGGCGCCGGCGGCGGTGGCGAGTTCGAGCGAAACCTCCGGCGCCGCGCCGGACATCATCGCGGCCAGGAAGGTTGCCGCGAAGGCGTCGCCCGCACCGGTCGGGTCCACCGTGTCAACTGTCGGGGCCGGCTGCATCGCTTCCGATGTGCCGTCGAACAACGCTGCTCCCCGGTCGCCGCGCGTCAGAACCACCGTCCGCGTGGCTGTGGCCAAGCCGCGCGCGGTGTCGACAGGATCGGCATCGGGCCTGAGCGTGTGCAAGTCGTCCTCGCTGGGAAAGAGCCATTGCGCCTGATCGATCGCGCGATCAATCGCGCCGCTGACCGCCTCGTCGTGGAACAGTTCGGGACGGATGTTGGGGTCGAACGACAGGGCGATGCCGGCCTTGCCAGCGGTGTGCATCGCCGACAGTGCGGCGGCACGAAGGCTGGGCGAACCGAACGTGGCACCGGAGATATGCAGCACGTCGGCGCCATCGAGCAGCGCCGTCGCGGCGCCATCGGCCAGCGCGTCGGCCGCGGTGCCGGCCAGATGGAAGACGAAGTTGCGGCTGCCATCGCGATTGTAGCCGACATGAGCCGTCCCGGTCGAAAGATCGGTGGCACGGCGGATGGAGCCGGTATCGACGCCCGAGGCGGCCAGCCGCGCGATCATCATGTCGCCGAACACGTCCGCGCCGACGGCACCGGCAATGGCGGTTCTGGCACCCATCCTGGCGGCCTGGTCGATGAAGATGGCCGGCGCCCCGCTTGGAAACGGGCCGGCGAACCGGCCGGGCGCGCGGGCAAGCGGCGCCGGCCGCCCGTCCTGGCCGATGCTGACGAACTCGACCAGCAACTCGCCCAATGTGACCAACCGTCCCATTGCCTCCTCCCACACCGTTTCTGTGCCCCGGATGTAGCCGCGGCGACCCGTCTGGACAAATTGTTTCCAGTGGATACAATCTCTTTCAGGCGGCAACATCCAAAGCGAGAGCCGCCCCAAAAGGGAGGAGATGCATGTTTCGTCAACTACTGAAAGCGGCTGCGTTCGTTGCCGCGATGAGCACCGCGGCGTCCGCGCAGGACGATCTCAACATCACGCTTGTGCCCGGCCTGACCACGGATGCGTTCTACATCACCATGAACAAGGGTGCCCAAGCAGCCGCCGAAGCCCTTGGAATCACAGTTGATTTCCAGGGCGCTGAGGAGTTCGACCCGGTGCTCCAGACGCCCGTGCTGGACGCTGTGATCGCGCGTGGCCCCGACGCGATCCTGATCGCGCCGACCGATACCACGCAGATGATCGAGCCGCTGCGCCGCGCCAATGAGGCCGGCATCGCGGTGATGACCGTCGATACGTTCATCGATGACGGCCGTTACCAGGACGGTGCCGGCGACGGAGACTTCCCGCTCGCCTACATCGCTTCGGACAACATTGCCGGCGGTCGCATGGCGGCCCGCTTCATGGCCGAAGCGATCGGCGGATCGGGCAAGGTCTACGTCTCCAACGTCCGTCCGGGCATCTCGACGACCGACCAGCGCGAGGAAGGCTTCAAGGCGGAGATGGCCGAAAACTTCCCGGACGTTGAGGTTCTGGACACCCAGTACAACGAGAACGACGCGTCGCTTGCGGCATCGCAGTTCCAGGCCGTTTTGGCCCGCAATCCCGATGTCGCGGGGGTGTTCGGCGCCAATCTGTTCTCCGCTCTGGGCGCGGGCAATGGCGTTGAGGGGGCCGACAAGTCCGGCGACGTGACGGTCATCGCGTTCGATGCGCCGCAGAGCATCGTCGACAACATCTCGTCGGGTCTGGTCGATGCGGCCATCGCGCAGCATCCGGCCGAGATCGGCTACTTCGGCGTCATGGCCGCCTACGCCGCGCTGACCGGCCAGTCCGTGCCGGTCACCATCGGCACCGGCTTCACGGTCATCAACGCCGACAATGTCGATGACCCGGAAATCGCCAAGTTCATCTACTCGGAATGAGCGGACATCCGGCATGAGCAATCCAGTTGGGGCTTCCTTTGTGAAGCCCCTTCTCAATGCGTGGTCGTGGCTCTTCCTGATCGCCATCTTGGTGTTCTTTGAGGCCTATGCCCAGATCGAGACGGGCAACACGTTCCTTTTCAGAATCAACAACATCCAGTCGATCAGCATTGCCGCCTCGCAAATCCTGCTGCTCGCGCTGGGGCTGACGCTGGTTGTTGTGGCAGGCCATATCGATCTGTCGATCGGCTTCACCACCGGCCTTGCGGCGGTTGTCATGGCGCTGGTGATCCGCGCCGTTGGTCCCGACGCCGGGTGGTTCGGCGTCATGCTGGCCATGTTTGTCGGGCTGGGGGCGGCCGTCATCGTCGGCCTTGTCAATGGCTGGCTGGTCGCCGTTCTCAACGTGCCCAGTTTCATCGGCACGCTGGGCACATACGGGATCGCGCGCGGCGCGGCGCTGATCGTTGCCGGCGGCGCCACGGTGTCGATCCGCAGCCCGGAGGCGCGCGCATTCGGAAATGGCGACATCCTGGGCATTCCGGTGCCGGTCGTGGTGGCCGGGCTGCTGGCGCTCTTTTGCCACTATCTTCTGGCGCACACCCGCTTCGGCGTTCACACCTATGCGCTGGGCGCAAATCCGGCATCGGTCGAGCGCTCGGGCGTCAACGTCAAGCGCCTGATCGTGATGCTGTTCGTCCTGTCCGCAGTCACGGCGGGCTTTGGCGGCCTTGTCTACACGGGGCGTTTTTCGGCCGGCGCGGCCAATGCCGGCGAGCCGATCCTGCTTTATGCGGTCGCGGCCGTGTTCATCGGCGGCGCGTCGCTGACCGGTGGACAGGGAACGGTGATCGGCACCGTCATCGGCGCCTTCATCATTGCCGTCATCCAGTTTGGCCTCGTGTTCTCCGGCCTGCCGCCCTACTGGCAGTTCGTCGCCGTCGGCCTTGTCATCATCGTCGCCGTGCTGGTCGATCAGTCGAAGAACCGGCTGACGGGAGGCTCGCCATGACCGCGGTTCTTGAAGTCGACCGGCTCGACAAGCGTTTCGGTGGCGTTCACGCCGTTCGGGATGTCTCTTTCGAGGTCCATGCCGGCGAGTGCGTGGTGCTGGCCGGCGACAATGGCGCGGGCAAGTCGACCGTCATCAAGATGATCTCCGGCGTCTATGAGCCGACCGCGGGGGAAGTCCGGTTCCAGGGCAAGCGCCTGATTGCCAACAATCCCAACGCGGTGCGCGGCGCTGGCATCGAGACGATCTATCAGGATCTTGCGCTCGCCGACAATCTCGATGCCGGCCTGAACCTCTTTCTGGGTCGGGAGCGCACGCGCCGCATCCTGGGCATTCCGTTCGTTGACCGGCGGTCGATGCGCGCCGATGCGGTTGACGTGCTCAAGCGGCTGGGAATAACGATCCCGGAACCGGAATCGGCCGTGCGCGACCTGTCCGGTGGGCAACGTCAGGCGATCGCGCTGGCGCGCGCGATCCACTGGAAGGCCAAGCTGGTCATTCTGGACGAGCCGACAGCGGCGCTCGGCGTCCCCGAACAGCGCGAGGTGATGGCGCTGATCAAGCGGCTGAAATCGGAGGGTGTGGCGCTCATTTTGATCTCCCACAACCTGCCCGACATCTTCACCGCCGGCGACCGGATCGTCGTCTTGACACGTGGTTCCGTGGCCGGCGTTCGGCGTCCCGAAGAGACCAACGAGGAAGAGATCGTTCGTCTGATGCTGGGAGCGACAGCATGATCGGACCAAACCTGCAATGAAGCTGGCCGTCGTTTGCTCAGGGGGCGACGCGCCGGGCATGAACGCCGCCGTGTGGCGGCTCACCGCCGGCGCTCAGGCGCGCGGCTGGGATGTCGCCGGATTCGCGAAAGGCTATGCGGGCCTGATCTCCGGCGAGGCCACGGCGCTCACCGCCGATGCCACGGCGCGCCATGCCCGCTACGGCGGAGCCTGGCTGGGGGTCGCCCGCGTGCCCGATCTGCCCGATCGGATCGATGAGGCGGTCGCCGCGCTGAGCGATTGCGACGCGCTTGCCGTCATCGGCGGCGACGGGTCATTGGCCGGCGCGCAGGCGATCGGCGCCCATTGGGAGCGGCCGGTGATCGGCCTGCCCGCGACCATCGACAACGACATCGCGGCAACCGACTTGTCGATCGGCCACGATACCGCATTGGCGTTCGGGCTGGATGCGGCGGACCGTCAGCGCGACAGCGCCGAGGCGCTGGCGAGATTGTTCTGCCTTGAAACGCTCGGTGGTCCGACCGGGCATCTGGCTGCGACGATCGGCCGATTGGCGGGCGCGCAGGCCATCCTCATTCCGGAGGCGCCGGTATCGGTCGACACGGTGGTGACGGCGGTCCGGCACGATGTCGAGGTGGAGCGGCCGACACTGATCGTCGCCAGCGAAGGCTACCCGGATCTGCACCCGTTCCTGATGCGGGTTTGCGACACGGTCGGTATGCGGCTGCGGCTGACAAGCCTTGGCCACGCACAGCGCGGCGGTGCGCCGACACCGCGCGATCGGGCATTGGCGGCAGCCTTTGCCGGTGTCGCGCTCGATGCGGTGTCGAACGGGCGGTCGGGATTGACGGTTCTGCGCGGCGGCACGCCCGAACTCGCCGATTTCGGCCGGCTTGGCCAAACCTGCGTGCCCGATCTCTCCCGTTGGCGGGGCCTTCTGTGAACCTGGCCGACAACGAAGTCGCGGTTGCCGCCGATGTCGGAGGCACGACCATGCGGATGGCGGCTGTCGGCGCCGGCTATATGCCCGGATCGCCGCTGCCGGAACTGCACCGGTGCCCGAGCGATGAACTGCACGAGGATCCGATCGAGAAGCTGGCCCTGCGCATCACCACGGTGGTGCCGCCGGGCAAGCGGCTTGCGGCGGCGGTTGTCGGCCTGCCGACCATGTTCGACGCGCAAACCCGCATCGTGCGCAGTTCGCCCAACATCCGTCAGCTTGAAGGGCTCGATGTCGGCGCAGCGCTGAGAGAAAGGCTGGGTGTTCCGGTGCAAGCGGACCGCGAGACGGTCCTGATGGCGACCGGCGAATGGCTGGCCGGTGCCGCGCGCGGCCATCGGGCGGTCCTGGCCGTATTCATCGGCACCGGCGTTGGCGGCGCGATGCTGTTCGATGGCGTGCCCTATCGCGGCGCCTCGGGCGCAGCGGTCGAGATCGGCCACGTGCCGGTGGGCTTTGATCGAGCGCCTTGCGTGTGCGGCAATACCGATTGCCTGGAAGCCTATGCGTCCGGGCACGTTCTCAAGGATGCGGCGCACGCCGCCGGACTGCCGATCGAGCGCGTGTTCATTGATCAACAACTGGAGCCGGTGGTCACGCGCTACGTTCAGGCGATCGGCTACGCGCTGGCGGCCGTCGCCAACACGCTCGACCCCGACTGTCTCGTGATCGGCGGCGGCCTTGTTTCGCGCGCAGCGTTCCCGATGGACCGCATCATCGCCTGTGCGAAGGACCATTTGCGCGCGCCCAACCTGCGCGAAAACCTCGTGATCAAACCCGCAATGCTCGGCAGCAAGGCGATTGTGCCGGGCGCCCATCATCTGCTGCATCGTCTTTGAAAGGACACACAATGTACACGCTCGGCAAACTCCGTGGATTGGCGACCGTCGGCTCGGCGAACGGCACGTTCTCGATGCTGGCACTGGACCACCGCGGCACCTTCAAGCGCATGACGGCGCAGATGTTTGGCGGAAACGCCAGCTGGGAGCAGGTGGTTGCTGAAAAGGAACGGTTGGCCCGGGCGCTGCTGCCGTACTCAAGCGCGGTGCTGATGGACCCGCTTTTTGCTTCGGGTCCGCTTGTCGCGCGCGGCGTGGTGCCAGGCACGATGGGGTTCTTCGTGGCGCTCGAACGCTCCGGCTTTGACGGCACGGACACGGCCCGGACCAATGTCACCGAAGATGGGTGGACGGTCGAGGCGATCAAGCGGATGGGTGCGGCGGGCGTCAAACTGCTCGTGCAGTATCATCCCGACGCGACAACGGCGCAGGCGCAAGTGACGTTCGTCGAGCAGGTTGCCGATCAATGCCGCGCGCATGACCTTGTCCTCATTCTGGAGCCTGTCGGCTACAACCCGGCCGGCGACAAGACCGATCGGGGCTACATCGCGGGGATGCCCGATCTGGTGGTGGAAACGGCACGGACATTCGACGGTTCGGGTGCCGATGTGCTCAAGCTGGAGTATCCGCTGCTTGAGCCTGCGAGCGAAGACGCCATGGTCAAGGCCTGCCAGGCGGTCACAGATGCCACGCGCCTGCCTTGGGTGGTGCTCTCTGGCGGCGTTGCCTTTGACGATTTCCTCGCGCAGGTCCGGGCGGCCTGTGCGGGCGGTGCCTCCGGGTTCCTGGGCGGACGCGCGATCTGGAAGGAGGCCATGGCCCTGGCCGGTTCGGCCGAGCGTGATGAATTCCTCAATCGCGTCGCCGCCCCACGCATTGCCGCGTTGCAGGCCGTGACCGAGGCAAGCGCGACGCCCTGGCATGAGCGGCCGGCCGCGCAGGACATCTATCGGCCGGCCGAAGACTGGCACCGTTTGTATGCCAAGGCCGGTTCGGCCTAGGCCGATCGTGTAAGGACGGCGCCATGCTTGCAGGCTCTTCAAGGCAGACCGGCGGTCGCAGCGAGGTCGAGGTCGATCTTCTGCGCCGGCTTGCCCGGCGCCGGGCGCTGAGCCGGGCCGAACTGTCGCGCGATCTGGGCGTCATGCGGTCGACGACCAGCAAGATCGTCCGGCGCCTGCTTGATGAGGGCATCATCGATGCGGTCGATGATATGGTCGCCGGCGGATCGCGGTCGGTCGGGCGGCCCGGCGAGAGAATCGCACTGGCCGCCGATCATGTGCACTTCCTCGGAGCGGAAGTGGGCGTCGGCTATGTCCGCGCGCTGCGAACGGACCTGCGCGGCGTGGTGCGCGCCTCGGCGGTCGAAAGGATCGACATTGCCGAGCAGATGCCCGACGCCACGGTCGAGGCATGTGCCCGGATGATCGCGCAATGCGCGCAGGGCTCACCGGGCCTTGGCGGCTTGGCAATCGCACTGCCGGGCATCGTGCGGCCGGACGGGTTTGTCATTCGCCTGCCCAGGATCGGCTGGCGCGACGTCGACTTCGGCAAGCGGATCAGGCCGCGGGTTCAGCAGTTCGGCCCGCTCTTTCTTGAAAACGACGCCAACGCCTACGCCACCGGCCAGATGATCCGTCTCGGTCTGGCCGAGCGCGACCTGACCGTCTTTGTTCATCTTGACTCCGGCATCGGTGGCGCGGTGGTCGATCGCGGCACGTTTCTGACCGGCCAGACCGGGCTGGCGGGCGAGATCGGCCATATGTATGTGCCCTCGCCCCATGCCGGCTCCGAGAAGCCGCCGGTGCGCCTTGAGGATGTCGCCGGCCTTGATGCGGTTCTGGCGGCGTATGCGGCAGCGACCGGCGGGACGGCGACGCTTGCCGCTCTGGAAGCGGCCGCCGAGCGCCGAACCAGCGCTGCCATGGCGACAATGGGTACCTGCGTATCGGCGCTGGCGCCGGCGCTGGCCAATCTCACCAGCCTGCTCAACCCGGGCACGATCGTGCTGGGCGGCCCGCTGGCCGGCGTTGTCCGGCATGTTCACGGCGATCTCGTTGCGGAGTACACCGGCCTTTTGATGCACGGCACGCCGGTCCCCGACATCGTGCTGCCGCAAGCGCCCGAGGACGCAGTCGCGCTTGGCTGCGCCGATCTTACGCGGATGCGCTTTCTGACCGGACACATTGCCGGTCGGCACAGGCATGCGATCTGAGGCACCGTCGATCCTGTTGGGTTGGTTCTCGCGAGCCGCAAACGGCCCAGATTTCCGCGCAAGACATGACGGATGTTGCCAGGAAGCCCTGACCGATCGCGCCCTGCCCGTATCAGTCGCCGGCCAACGGGCGGTTGACGTGCGCAAGGCGACCCAGCGGGCGGATGATCGCGCCACACGACATTGCCGCCCACGGGTCGGCAGTTGCAGCGCGGCAGGCGTTTGACCTTTCTGACGGCGCACACGTTGGAGGCACCTTGGCAATCGGTGTTGTCTTCCGCCTCCCTCCAATCGATCGCGGACACCAGTACCAGGCCGGCGGGAGATGGTCGGCCGCTCAGGCAGGCGCGGCTGCCGGTTTCGCTGACCGCGCCGAGCGCGAAAACAGGATGTCGTAGAACACCGGCGCGGCGACCAGCGTCAGGATCGACGCAAACGCCAGACCGCCCATGATGGTCACCGCCATCGACACGAAGAACGCATCGCCCAGAAGCGGCACCATGCCCAGGATCGTCGTACCCGCCGCCAGCAGGACCGGCCGCAGGCGGGCCGTTGAGGCGTCGACGATGGCGGTGCGCAGGTCGGGCTCGTCGCGGCGCACAATGTCGATCTCCTCAACGAGCACGATCCCGTTCTTGATCAACATGCCCGAAAGGCTCAACAGCCCGAGCAGCGCGGTGAAGGTGAAGGGCAGCCCCGTGCCCAGCAAGGCCAGCGCGGCCCCGTTGACCGACATCGGCACAAGGAGCCAGATGATCAGCGGCTGGCGGAGCGCATTGAACAGCAGCACCGAGATCAGCACCATGATCAGCACGGTTATGGGCAATTGCGCGCCCAAGCTCGCATTGGCCTGCGAGGAGGATTCGAACTCGCCGCCCCACTCCATCGTGTATCCGATGGGCAGCGGGATCGCTTCAACGGCGGCGCGGACCTCGGCGTGGACCGAGGCTGCCGTCAGATCGGGCGGAATGCTGGCGCCGACGGTGATCGTCGGCAGCCGGTCGATGCGTTTGATCACGGTGTCCTGAACCTCGAACGAGAACCCGTCGACCACCTGTTCGAGCGGCAGAAGGCTCTCGCCGTCCTGCGAGCCGATCACATGGTCAAGCAGGCTCATTTCCGATCCGGGCGGAGGCCGCACGATGATCGGAATTGCGCGATCGCCCTCCCGATAGGTGCCGGAAACGAGCCCGTCGGCCGCAAAGCGCAGCAATTGGGAGACGTCGTCGCGGGTGATCCCGGCTGCCTGGGCGCGATCGGTGGCATAGTTCGGGCGCAGCACGAGCTCCTGTTCGCGCCAATCGATCCGGGGCGCGAGGATGTTCGGCGATGCCTGCGTCATCGTTGCGATGGCCTGATCGGCCAGATCGCGCAGCACCCGGCCGTCGCTGCCCGCAAACCGGACCTCGATGGGGCTGCCGCCGCCGGGACCGAACACCAGCCGCTCGGTGCGGAACTCGCCTTCGGGCAGATTGGCCGCCGCGAAGGCTTCCAGATCCGCTTGCAGGTGCGGAATTTCGTCGAGTGTCTCGGTGCGGATGATCAAATGGCCATAGGCGGCATTGGGCGGCTCGGAGCCATAGGTGAGAAGGAAACGCGTCGCCCCCTCGCCCACGTAAGTGGAAACCGACACGACATCGTCGCGCTCGGCCAGATAGGCCTCGACAAGCTCCATGCGCGCGGCAGTCGTTTCGATGGGCGTGCCCTGGCGCATCGTGAAATGGACGAAGAACAGCGGCGTGTTGGAGTCAGGAAAGAACTGCTGCTTGACCTGAGCGAATCCGACATAGCACGCAGCGGTCACGCCGATCAGCCCGAAGACGACCGGCCAGCGCAGCTTCAGCGCGCCGCGCAGCGTACTGGCATAGGCGCGATACAGGACGCCCGAATAGGCATCGTCGGCGTTCTCGTCGCCGCGCCTGAAGAAGTAGTGCCCGAGCAGCGGCGTGGCGGTGACCGCCAGGATCCATGACAGCATGAGCGAGATGCCGATCACGGCGAACAGCGAGAACATGAACTCGCCGGTCGAATCCGGGCTCAACCCGATACCGGCAAAGGCCATGATGCCGATCACGGTCGCGCCGAGCAGCGGTATCTGGGTTTTTCTCGTCGCCTCGTCGGCCGCCTCGCGCGAGGATTTGCCGCGCCCCATCGCAATCTGCATGCCCTCGGCGACGACGATCGCATTGTCGACGAGCATACCCATCGCGATGATCAGCGCGCCCAGCGAAATCCGCTCCATCTCGATGGAAAACAACGCCATGAACAGGAGCGTGCCGACGACGGTCAAAAGCAGCGTCGTGCCGACCACCAGCGCGGCGCGCGGTCCCATGAACAGGCCCAGCACGAGAACGACGATGCCGACCGACATCGCCAGGTTCACCAGAAATCCGGTCGATGCCTCATCGACCACCACGTGCTGCTGGTAGATGGGGTGCAACTGGGCGCCGACGGGTATGTGCCTTTCCAGCATTGCCAGATGGGCGTCGACCCGCGCGCCAACCTCGACGATGTTTTCGTTTTCGAGGCCGGACACGCCGATCGTGAAGGCTTCAACGCCGTTGTACCGTATGATCTTGTCGGGATTGTCCTGACGACCACGACGCACGTCGGCGATGTCGATCAGGTTCAGCAACTCGCCGCGAACGCCCACCGTGAGCGAGGCGATCTCGGTGACGCTGTCCGTGCCCTCGGGCGACTGGATGAGGAGCCGCGCCCCGGGCGCGTCGAGCGTGCCCGAATCGACGATGGAGTTGGACGTCGCCAGCGCCTGAACCAGCACCTGCGGGTCGATCCCCAGATTGGCGGTGATGGTCAGGTTCGGCTCGACGAAGATCGCCTCATCGGGCAGACCCGCGACGTCAACGTCGGCCACGCCATCGACGGTCAAGAGTTCGCGCCGGAGATAGGTCGCCAGGTCGTGGCGTTCGGCATCGGTGTATCCCGGCGTGGTGACGGCGAAGAAGATGCCATAGACATCGCCGAACCCGTCATCGACGAACGGAGCGCTCGCTCCGTCGGGCAGCGCGGCGGTGACGTTCTGCAGTTCCTGGCGAAGCTTGGTCCAGATTGCCGGCAGGTCCGCCCCCGGGATCGTGTCGACCACCTCCACATCGATCCGCGAAACGCCGGGACGGTTGGTCGATGTGATCTTGTTGACCTCGCCCATCCGCTGAATGGCCGCTTCGAGCGGTTCGGACACCTCGGTCGCTACCTGTTGCGCCGAGGCGCCGGCATATTGGGTGATGACGACGGCCTGCTTGATCGTGAAGGCAGGGTCTTCCAGGCGGCCCAGCGTCAGAAAGCCCCAGATGCCGCCGAACAGGCAGATCAGCATCACGATCCAGGTCAGGATGGGTCTGTCGATCGAAACACGGGCAATGGTCATGGCAGGCGCCTCAGGCTGAGCGGGCATTCAGGTTACGGGCGCGGCGATGCGGCGCCATGGCGCCGTCCGAAGCACATGGCCGATCGGTCGCCGCCATCGGTGCGGCACCTAGTTCGGATAGCCGTTGAAGCGGCGCACATCGTCGCCGTCGCGCAAGGCATGCGCGCCGGTCCGGACGATGACATCGCCGGGCGCCAGACCGGCGACGACCACGATGTCTCCGTTGTGATCGGGCTCGACGGTGACGGGAATCTCCTCGACGCGACCGGTGTCGCCATCGCCGGGCACGAAGCGCATGACGCTGGTCGCGCCGTCATTGGCCACCCGCACCGCCGTCGACGGCACGGTCAGCACGGTCGCGTCGGTGTTCAGGGTGGCAATGACGGTCGCCGAACTGCCTGGCAGCACCGTCAGGCCCTCGGGCTGCGACAGGGCAAGCGTGAGCCGGAACGTCTGACCGATCGATGAGGCCTCGGCGTTGAACTCGCGCACTTCGAGCGGATAGAGCGCCGCGCCCGACGGGAATCGGGCGGTGAAGGTGACGTCGGCATTCTCGCCGGCGCGCTGGAACACCACTTCGGGCACGTCGATCTCGATGCGCAGCTCCGACATGTCGTGCAAGCGCACGACCGGCGTGCCCTGACTGACCGTGGTGAAGTTGGCGACATTGCGGGAGGCGACGAGCCCGTCGAACGGCGCCGACAAGGTCGCATTTTCCAGCGACAAGGCCGCGTTGCGCAGGGAGACGCGGGCCAGGTTCAACTCCGTCTCGGCATCCTCGCGCGAGACGTCCGAGATGGAATCTCCCAGCTGGTTCATCCGGTCAAGCTGGCGTTCGGCCCGATCGAACTGCAGTTCGGCCTGCTGGTGCTGCAACTCGAAGGGCTCAAGGTCCAGTTGCGCAATCAACGACCCTTCGATGAACACCTCGCCTTCGGCCGCGGGCAGCCGGACGATCTGACCCGAGACCTGAAAGGCCAGGTCGACAGTCTGGCGGGCGACGACATGACCGAAAAACTGCCGCGTCGGGCCGACATCGTCGGCACCCACGGCCAACAGATGAACGGGACGGACAATCTCGTCCCGGGCGTTGTCGTCCTGAGCGTTGACGGCACTCACATGCAGCGCGACCATACACAACGCGCCAACCAGCCCAGCAATGCGACCCATTCAGCAATCCCCTCTTGCCGCCCGCCACACGGCAAGGCTCCCTGTGTGCCACGCGCATCGATGCCCGCCAGACGGACACAACGGCTGCACCGTTGCACCGCGCACGGAACCACCGATCCGTGCTTTCAAGCCGAGTTGCAGGCAAAGCAATGAGTTTGGACCAATGGCATCATGCGAGAGCCGCAATTGGCTCTGTTCGTAACGCGGCGACCCTAAACCGATGCCCCTGCCCCATGCCAGCACGAATTGTCGTCAAGACCGATGGTGTTGGGGTCGGGCCAAACGCTCAGAACGCGATGCGCATTGAAACCGGGTTGCAAACGTCCGGAACCGCCCACTGCAATCGCTTGACCGGCAAGGCCGGTCCATTGGCGTTGCGGAATGGTTCCGTCCGACAGGATTGGCGTGGGAAAACAGTGGGTTTGGGGGATTTGTGTCGGACATACTTTCA
>CAZSFA010000082.1:0-12421 GCA_964606055.1 uncultured Oceaniradius sp.
GCCAGCGAGTTGATCACCGTCGCCAGCATACCCATGTGGTCGCCGGTCACCCGGTCGCCACCGCGCGAGGCAACGGCGACCCCGCGGAATATGTTGCCGCCACCGATGACGACGGCAACCTGCACGCCCAGATCGACTGCCTGCTTGATGTCGCCGGCAATGCGGTCGGTGACCGCGACATCGATCCCGAACCCTTGCTGACCCATCAGCGCTTCGCCCGACACCTTGAGCAAAACGCGCTTGTAGGCGATGTCTTCAGACATGGATCGGCCCAGCGGGGTGAGAATCAGGAGGCGACAGACACCATAAGTCTATTGCCGAGCGACGCAACGCCCGCAAGGGCCGGGCATCAATACGCCGGCCCTTGCCCACAATCGTGCTAACCTTTTGCGGCCGCTGCGACTTCGGCGGCAAAGTCGCTGTCTTCCTTCTCGACGCCTTCGCCAAGCGCAAACCGGACGAAACCGGTTACCTTGGCCTCGGCCCCGATGTCCTTTTCGGCTTCCTTGAGCGCCTGCTCGACCGAAAGATCGGGGTTGATGACGAAGCTCTGCTTGAGAAGGCAGACTTCCTCGTAGAACTTGCGCAGGCGACCTTCCACCATCTTCTCGATGATGTTGTCGGGCTTGCCCGATGCGCGTGCCTGTTCGGAGAAGATGGCGCGCTCGCGTTCGATGTCGGCGGGATCGAGATCATCGACGTCGATCGCCAGCGGGTTGGTGGCTGCAACATGCATCGCGATCTGGCGGCCGATTTGCGCGGCGGCATCGGCGTCTCCACCGGTCTCCACGGCAACCAGTACGCCCAGCTTGCCAAGATCGGCCCTGACCGAGTTGTGCACGTAGCTGGCGACCGCGCCCGCACCGACCGAGAGCTTCTTGGAACGGCGCAGGTTCATGTTCTCGCCAATGGTCGCAACCGCGTCCTTGATGGCATCCTCGACCGACTTGTCGGTGCCCGGATAGGACGTCGCGGAGACGGCCTCAACTGTGCCATCGGTGTCCAGCGCCACCTTGGCCACGTTGCCAACCAGGTCCTGAAAGGCGTCGTTGCGCGCCACGAAGTCGGTTTCGGAGTTGACCTCGACCGCCACGGCATGCGTGCCGGCGCCGGCAACGCCGATCAGGCCCTCGGCGGCCGTGCGGCCCGACTTCTTCTCGGCCTTGGCGATGCCCTTGGTGCGCAGCCAGTCGACAGCCGCTTCCAGATCGCCATTGGTCTCCTGCAGCGCCTTTTTGCAATCCATCATGCCGGCGCCGGTCATGTCGCGCAGCTGTTTCACCAATGCGGCGGTAATCGTCATTGTCGTGCCTCTCGTCTTGCCGGCTGCGCGCCTGATGGCGTCGGCCGGCCTATCATGGAATTGTCGCATCGGGCCGGGCACTTGCCCGGCGCTTGTGACGCGCGGATGAAGGACCGCGCGCCATGGCCGTCAGTTTGGCCGGTCAGGCCTGTGCGGGCTGTTCGTCGGCCGGCTTGGTCTCGGCGGCGGTGTCGGCAGCGACGGCCGTGTCCGGCGTGGCGTCCGCGGCGGCTTCAGCGACAGGTTCTGCCGGCGTATCGGCGACTGCAGCTTCCACGGGCGTCTCGGCGCTTTCTCCGATGTCGAAACCGGCCGCGCCCTGCTGGCGCTCGATGCCGTCGATGGCCGCACGGGCGACCAGGTCGCAATAGAGCGAAATGGCGCGCGCGGCATCGTCATTGCCAGGAATGGGGAAATGCACGACGTCCGGATCGCAGTTGGAATCGATGACCGCGACAACCGGAATGCCCAGGCGGTGGGCTTCCTGAATGGCAATCGCTTCCTTGTTGGTGTCGATCACGAACATCAGGTCCGGAATACCGCCCATGTCCTTGATACCGCCGAGCGCACGATCGAGTTTTTCGCGCTCACGCTCAAGGTTCAGCCGCTCCTTCTTGGTGAAGCCCTGTGCCTCGCCGCCAAGCAGTTCCTCAAGATTGCGCAGACGCGAAATCGAGTTGGAGATCGTCTTCCAGTTGGTCAGCATGCCGCCAAGCCAACGCGCATTGACGTAATACTGCGCCGAACGCTGCGCGGCATCGGCAACGATTTCGGACGCCTGGCGCTTGGTGCCGACGAACAGCACGCGGCCGCCCGAAGCAACCGTGTCGGACACTTTCTTGAGCGCCTGCTCCATGAGCGGCACGGTCTGCGACAGGTCGATGATGTGGACGTTGTTGCGGTCGCCGAAGATGTACGGCGCCATTTTCGGGTTCCAGCGGTGGGTCTGGTGGCCGAAGTGCACGCCAGCTTCCAGAAGCTGACGCATGGAGAATTCTGGCATGGCCATGCGTGGGGTCCTTTCCGGTTTGGCCTCCACGGCGCAATGAGCGGTTTCCCGCAACCGGTGGTCCGCCCGGATGTCTCCCGAACGAACCGTCACGCCGTGTGTGGAATGGCTGGGCGCTTAGCCCAATGCGGTGCGCATTGCAAGCACGAGCCGATGCGGCCCATCAGCCGCAGTCGTCGGCCTCGAACAGTTCGAGTTCCTCCATCGTGCCTTCAAGGACAAAGTCGCCATAGTCCATCTCCAGCGACCGCGTGATGCCGCTGTCGTGAAGCTTGAAGGAGATGCGGTACTCGGGCAGCCCGTCGCCGGTTTCCTGAAGGTCGAAATAGGCGATCGACACGTTTCGGAACGTATCGCCCTCGAGCGCACCGATGGCGTCATCGTCCTCGGCGTTGGTCTCGGGCGCGCGCGGATCGCCAACGATCACCGTGGTCGTCATGATCCGATCGCCTTCGTCGGACGCATCGTAGATCGGCTGCTCGTAGAAGCGTTCGCCCGCTTCGGCCCGCGTCAGCAGATCGATCAGATGCGCTGTCGGGAAGACGGCGGACGCCAGTTCCAGTTCGTCATCGACGGGCTCGTCCCGCATGACAAGAAGTCCGCCGTCGCGGCGTTCGGCCATCCCCTCGACATGGGTGTCCTCTCGCTCGTCGACGAAAACGCGCGTCACGAAGCGGAACAAAGAGCCGTCACCGGCCTCGAAAGTCGAGGTCTGCTGGTCGGTGACGCGCGCATTGCCGCGCGCGCTCAACTCGGTCACGAATCGGAAGTTGGTCGTATAGCCCTCGCAGGCCGAGCCGCGGAACTCATAGGCGATGCGCCCGCGCATGGCGTTGATTCCGCTGCGGTCACTCGCCTCGGCCAGCGACACATCATAAACCGCCCGGTGTGGCGCCAGATCGATCGCAGCGGCGGACACGGTGGAGGCAAAAAGCGCGCACACGGCAAAAGGCGCGGCATGCCGGCGATCGAATTTGACTGACATCAGGACTCACTTTCCGTTTTGCGCGACTATAAAACAACTCATGGCAGAAGCGAGGCGCATGACCGCCTGGCGCAAGGACGGGAGATAGAACGGCGCATGACCAACGCGATCGAAAACCGGCTTCGGGAAATGGGCATCACCCTGCCCCAGGCGGCGGCACCGGCCGCCAATTACCGGCCGTTCATGCATGTCGGCAGCCAGGTCATCACATCGGGCCAGTTGCCGCTGCGCGACGGGCAACTGGTGGCCACCGGGCGGTTGGGCGCCGAGGTCGATCTGGCGCGTGGCCAGGAGGCCGCCAAATGGTGCGCGGTCAACATACTCGCGCAGGCCAAGGCCGCGCTCGGCGATCTCGACAAGATCAAGACGATCGTCAAGATCACCGTGTTCGTGGCATCGACACCGGACTTCACCGAGCAGCATCTGGTGGCCAATGGCGCGTCGGACCTTCTGGCCGATGTGCTCGGCGATCGCGGACGGCACGCGCGCTCGGCCGTCGGCGTGGCCAGCCTGCCGCTCAACGCGGCCGTTGAGATCGAAGCGATCATCGAGGTCTGAGGTGGCCACTGCCCTGCCCTTCCTGACAGCGCGGCCGATCGCCCATCGCGGCCTTCATGACGGCAACGACTCGCGCTGGGAGAACACGCTGTCGGCGTTCGACGCCGCCATCGCCGGCAATTTCGCGATCGAACTGGACGTTCAACTGTCGGCCGATGGCACGGCCATGGTGTTCCACGATGATGATCTGGACCGTCTGACGGACGAGACCGGACCGGTCGCGGCGTGCAGCGCGGCCCATCTTGGCGACCTGCGCGTCGGCGGCACCACCGACCGCATTCCGACGCTGACCGGCGCGCTCGACCGAATCGCCGGCAGGGTACCGGTCGTCATCGAGCTCAAGGACAACGACGCGCGCAATGCCCTGTTGGCTGCCGCCGTCGCCGCCGATCTCGACGCATATGATGGCGCAGCTGCGGTGATGAGCTTCTCGCAGGACCTTCTGGCCCATTTCAAACGGACGCGGAGCCTGATCCCGTTCGGGCTGACCGCCGAAGGCGTCGGCGCTGCCGCGCTTGGTGCGCATCAGTCGGCGTTCGACCTGGGGATCGGGTTCGTCTCCTACCATGTCGATGCGCTGCCCAACGCCTTTGTCACCGATGCGCGCGCGCGCGGTCTGCCCATCATCACCTGGACCGTGCGAACCCAGCGTCAGGTCAAGCTCACACAGCTCTACGCCGACCAGATGACCTTCGAGGGATTTGATCCGGACGCGGCTTGAACGCCGCAATGCCGCAACGCGCCTTGCGGTGCGGCCACCGCGCGATACATCTTGGGGCATGGCAGTCACCTCCCGACCTCCGTCCGATGCCGATGCGACGGCTGCGCAGTTCGTCGTGCGCGTTCATGAGCGCGTCGCCGACGTACCCGCCGAAAGCTGGTCCGGTTTTTCGGGCGCTGCGCGCGGCCAGGCCGTGCCCTACAACCCTTTCATCAGCCATGCTTTTCTCAGCGCGGTGGAGCAATCGGGGTCGGCCGTCGCCGAAACCGGCTGGCACGGTCAGCATCTGGTGCTTGAAGACGATGACGGGCGCGCATTGGGCGCGGTGCCGGTGTTCGTCAAGGCGCACAGCCAGGGCGAATATGTGTTCGACCATGGTTGGGCCGATGCCTGGGAACGCGCCGGCGGCCGCTATTATCCCAAGCTCCAGATCTCGGTGCCGTTCACGCCCGCCACCGGCCCGCGCCTTCTGGTCGGACCCCATGTCAACGCCAACGCCGGCCGCGCCGCCCTCGCCCGCGCCATTGCGCAACTGACGGAGCGCCTCGGTCTGTCATCGGCGCATGTGACGTTTGCCACCGACGTCGACAAGGACGCACTGGTCGATGCCGGCTTTTTGCATCGCACCGATCAGCAGTTCCACTTCCAAAACGAGGGCTACGGCTCCTACGGCGAGTTTCTTCAGACGCTGTCGTCGCGCAAGCGCAAGAACCTGAAGAAGGAACGCGCGACCGCGCTCGAAAACGACATCGACATCGAATGGCTGACCGGGACCGACATCACCGAGGGCGTGCTCGATGCGTTCTATGCGTTCTACGTCGACACCGGCAATCGCAAGTGGGGCCGGCCCTATCTGAACCGAGCGTTCTTCTCGCTGGTCGCCGAGACGATGGCCGACGACATTCTCCTGGTCATGGCGCGCCGCAACGGACGCTACATTGCCGGCGCCATCAACTTCATCGGTTCGGAGACGGTCTTCGGCCGTCACTGGGGCTGCGTCGAGCATCACCCCATGCTGCATTTCGAGGTGTGCTATCACCAGGCGATCGACTTTGCGATCGATCGCGGATTGAAGGTGGTCGAAGCCGGCGCGCAAGGCGAACACAAGCTGGCGCGCGGCTACATGCCGGTGACGACACATTCGGCACATTTCATCCCCCATGCCGGCTTCCGCGAGGCGATCGCCGACTACCTCAAACACGAGCGCCGCGACGTCGCCCGCATCGGCGACATCCTCAATCAGGCCGGCCCGTTCAAGAAAACCGTTTGAAGCACGCCGGCCGCGCCGATACACAGTGCCGGCGAGGAGATACGACCATGGCCGACTACGATCCCGACAACATCTTCGCCAAGATTCTGCGCGGCGAAATCCCCAGCCACACAGTCTATGAGGACGAGGACACCATCGTCATCATGGACGCGATGCCGCAGGCCGATGGCCATGCGCTGGTGATCCCGAGGGCGCCGACCCGCAACTTGCTCGACGCGCAGCCGATGACACTTGGGGCGACGATCGCGGTGGTGCAGCGCATCGCAAGGGCCGCAAAGGATGCGTTCGACGCCGATGGCATCTTCATCCAACAGTGCAATGAGGCGGCCGGCGGCCAGTCGGTCTTCCACCTGCATTTTCACGTCATTCCGCGCCATGCCGGCCAGCCACTCAGGCCGCACAGCGGCACCATGGCGGACAATGACCTTTTGGCCGGGCATGCCGAAAAACTGCGCGCGGCGCTGGCCGCGCTCTGACGCCGGACTACTCGGTGTCGGCGGTGCTTTCGTCCAGGCCCAAGAGGTTCCACGTCTGAACCATGTGCGGCGGCAACGGCGCGGTAACGTTGATCATTCCGCGTTCAGGGTGCGGAATGCGCAGCCGCCGGGCGTGCAGATGCAGCTTCTTCTGGATCCCGCCGGGAAAGTCCCAGTTCGGATCGTCATCGAAGTATTTGGGATCGCCCAGGATCGGGCATCCCAAATGCTGGGCGTGCACGCGCAACTGATGGGTGCGCCCGGTCTCGGGCTGCATCTCCAGCCATGACAGCCGCTGGCCGGCGTTTTCGATCACCCGATAGCGCGAGATCGCATGGTCCGCGCCATTGACGCCGTGCGGCACGACCCGCATCCGGTCGCCATCGGCAGTCTGCTCCTTGGCCAACCAGGTCGAGACGCGCCCCTCGGCCTTGCGCGGCGCTCCCTTGACCAGCGCCCAGTAGATCTTCTCGGTGTCGCGCGCGCGGAACGCAGCCGTCAGCCGCTGCGCCGCGCCGCGCGTGCGGGCGACGACGAGAACGCCTGATGTGTCGCGGTCGAGCCGATGAACCAGCCGCGGTTTCTCGCCCTTGCGGTTGCGCAGCGCCTCAAGCATGCCGTCGACATGACGGGCAACACCCGACCCGCCCTGCACCGCCAGACCGGCCGGCTTGTTGAAGACGAACACCTTGTCGTCTTCAAACAGGATCATGGCGCGCAGCGCTTCGGCATCACCCGCGTGCTTGATGGTGTTGGACGTCACGGGTCCGGCCGCCCCGGTCGCCTGCGGCGGCACGCGCACCATCTGCCCGGGGGCCAGCCGGCTGTCAGCTTTGGCACGCTTGCCATCGACGCGCACCTGGCCGGTGCGTAGGAGCTTCTGCAAGGCGCCAAACCCAAGCCCCGGATAATGCGCCTTGAACCAGCGGTCGAGCCGCATACCGGTCTCATCGGGCGCAACAGCGATTTGTTCGACACCGGCCATCGGTCACGCCGCCCCGCGCATCAAGACCAGCCCCGCGATCAGGCCCAACACCGACAGCATCACACTGGCTGCCGCATAGGTAATGGCCGTGCCGGCATCGCCGCGTTGCCAAAGGAGCATGACCTCAAGCGAAAACGTGGAAAAGGTCGTAAAGCCGCCCAGAAGACCCACCCCGATGAACAGCCGCAGCGCTTCGCCGTCGCCGCCGCGACGCATCAGCCAACCCACCAGCATGCCCATCGCCACCGAGCCGACGACGTTGGCGGTGAAGGTGCCCCAGGGAAAGCCGCCGCCGACAAGCCGGCTCATCGCGATCGTCGCCAGATAGCGCAGGCACGCGCCGATGGCTCCGCCCAGGGCGACGTAGACAAGGTTGATCAACATGGCGCCTGCTTACGCCATCAATGGTGACCTCGAAAGCGGCAAATGCACGCCGCAACGAGGCGCCCACGGGTCAGCGGTCAGATGCGCTCAGACCTTGCCGGCGACCACCGGCATGTCGCGCAGGAAACCGTCAAGGAACAGATCAAGCGCGCCCCAGTCGGTGAACTCGTAGTCGTGCTTGGTGTCGGTGGGCGCGGACTGCTTGTCGGCAATGCGCCGCAGCATCCATTTGCGGAAATAGTCGTACTCGGTGTACTTCAGCGCGCCCGCCGCATGGTGCACCGAGACCGGCCACCAAGCCGTTTCGTCGCTGAACCCGCTGACGATCTCGCCCAGTTCATCGAGTTCGTTGGCATCATTGCCGGCCGCCGTCAGCGACACCGACACGAACGCGCCAGGCCGCGCCATCAGTTCACGCGCATGGGCCTTGACGTAACGACGCAACGGCGCCGGAAACGTGCCCACATGCACCGGCCCGGAGCAGATCACGCCGTCGATCTCATCGACCGACAGCGACTGTGGGGGGTGCGCCGCATCGATCACCTGGACATCGTGGCCCGCCTTGGTCAGGTAGGTCTTGATGTGCTCGGCGATGGTCCGGGTTTGTCCCTCGACGGTGGCGTAGATCAAGGCAATGCGCATGGTTGTCGTCTTTCGGTCTGGCGCGTTGAGACGACCAAGTCACCCCGATCGCCGATCAACGCGGCACTTCAAATCCTGATGGCCGCACCATAGGACCGCAACGGTCGGCCGGCCTTGACCTTCGTCAACTGCCCGGCCGCCATCACGGCTTCCGTTCGGCGCGCAGTTTGGCCCAATACTCAAGCCGCTTGGCGATGTCCCGCTCAAAGCCCCGCTGGACGGGCACGTAAAAGCGCGTGCGCCCCATCTCCGGCGGAAAGTAGTTCTGGCCGGAAAAGGCGTCCGGGGCATCATGATCGTAGTGGTAGCCGGCGCCATAGCCTTCCTGGTCCATCAACTTGGTCGGTGCGTTGAGGATGTGCTTGGGCGGCAGCAACGATCCGTGTTCGCGCGCCGCCTTGCCGGCCGCTTTCATGGCCATGTAGACGGCGTTCGATTTCGGCGCCGTCGCCAGATAAACGCATGCCTGCGCAAGCGCCAGTTCGCCCTCGGGCGAGCCCAGGTAGTCGTAGGCGTCCTTGGCGGCGAGCGTGATCGCCAGCGCCTGCGGGTCGGCCAATCCGATGTCCTCGGAGGCCATGCGCACCAGCCGGCGGCCCAGATAGAGCGGATCCTCGCCGGCATCGAGCATGCGCGCCAGATAGTAGAGCGCGGCATCGGGATCGGAGCCACGCACCGATTTGTGCAGCGCGGAGATCAGGTTGTAGTGCCCGTCCTGCCCTTTGTCGTAGATCGGCGCACGCCGTTGCAGCACGGCGCGGAGCCGCTCCTCATCGAACATGTCACCCGGGCGTGCCACCCGCCAGACCTCTTCGGCCAGCGTCAGAACGGCGCGGCCATCGCCGTCGGCCATGGCGACCAGTAGGTCGCGCGACGGCTCGTCGACGGGCAACCCCTCGCCCGTGGCCGTCTCGGCACGGGACAGCAGATCCGCGAGCGCTTGCTCGCCGAGCCGCTGAAGGGTGAGCACGCGCGCGCGCGACAGCAACGCGGCGTTGAGTTCGAAAGACGGGTTTTCCGTCGTCGCACCGATCAGCGTGATCGTGCCGTCCTCCATGACCGGCAGGAAGCTGTCTTGCTGGGCGCGGTTGAAACGATGGATCTCGTCGACGAACAGGATCGTCGACACGCCATCCTGGCGGCGCGCGCGGGCTGCCTCAAACACCTTCTTGAGATCGGCGACGCCCGAGAAGATGGCCGACAACTGCTCGAAGGTCTGCCCGGCTTCGGCCGCGATCAGCCGTGCCAGCGTGGTCTTGCCGGTGCCGGGCGGTCCCCACAGGACCAGGCTGCCGATCGAACCCGATGCAAGCATGCGCGTGACCGCGCCATCGGGCCCGGTCAGATGATCCTGGCCGACAATGTCGGCAAGCGTTTCGGGACGCAGCCTGTCGGCCAGCGGACGCGGTGCCTGTTCCTTGGCAATGGCGTCAAACAGTCCCGCCATCGCTCAATAGCGCAGGAACTGGTTGATGACGCGCCCGTAACGGTTGAGCGTGTAGCGCCATGACCGGCGGTTCTCGCCAGTCAGCCGCACGACATCCCTGACACTGCCGATCCGGTCGCCGTTGATGGCAACGATGATGTCGCCGCGCCGCATGCCGGCGCGCATCGCCGGGGCGCCCTGTTCGATGTCTGTGATGACCACGCCATCGGTGCCGTCGCGCAGGTTCAGCCGCTGGGCAAGGCGCGGTGACAGGTTGGCAACCGTCGCGCCGGCAAACGGCGAGCGACCCTCGACCATGGTGCGCGATGCCGGCCGGCCCTGCGGCGGGCGGGTCAGCGCCACCTCCACGTCGCGTTCGCGACCGCGCGACAAGACACGCAGGACGGCGACACCGCCCGGCCCGATCGTCGCCAGCCGGAAGCCCAGTGCATCTGGGTGTTCGATGTAGCGACCGTCGATCGCCAGCACCACATCGCCCGCCCGCAGGCCGGCACGCGCCGCCGGTCCGCGCGGAGCGACCTCGGCAATCAGGGCGCCGGCCGGCCGCAACAGACCCAGGCTTTCGGCGATCTGCGGCGTCACCTCCTGAAACTCGGCGCCCAGATAGGGCCGCTCGAACGCGTCGGCTCCGCCCCGCGCCTGATCGACCACCGCCTCGACCATGGCCGAGGGAATGGCAAAGCCGATGCCGTTCGAGCCGCCCGAGCGCGAGAAGATCGCCGTGTTGATGCCGATCACCGCACCGCTCATGTCGATCAGTGCGCCGCCCGAATTGCCCGGATTGATTGCCGCATCGGTCTGGATGAAGAAGCCGAAATCGGACACGCCGACCCGGTTGCGCGCCTGCGCAGAGACGATTCCCGACGTGATCGTCTGACCGACCCCGAACGGATTGCCGATCGCAAGGACGAGGTCGCCGGTCTGGATGGCGTCCGAATCGCCAAAGCGCAGTGCGGTGAAGCGTTCGTCGGTATCCAGACGCAGGACCGCCAGATCGGACCGCTGGTCGCGCAGGATCACCTCACTGTCGAACTCGCGTCCGTCGGCAAGCGCCACGCGAATGTCGCGCGCGCCTTCGATGACGTGGTTGTTGGTGACGATCAGGCCGCTCTCGTCGACGATGACACCCGACCCGAGCGAGGCTTGCAGGCGCGGCGGGCCGCGAAACTGGTCGCCGAAGAACTGCTCGAAGAACGGATCGCCCGCGAAGGGCGAACGCTGTTGCACCACGCGCGCGGCGTGGATGTTGACGACCGAAGGGGCGGTGCGTTCCACCAGCGGCGCAAAGGAGAGCTGGATCTCTGCATTTCCGAGCGGGACGCGCCGCATCGTCTCGGACGCCGACCGAAACTCCGGGCGCGCGCGCGGCACCGGCGGTGCCGGCTGTGGTTGCTGCGGCGGCCTGGCATCGTCGATGATCGCGTCACCCAGCCCACGCAGGAAATCGCGCAAGAGATCGGCCGGCTCCTGTGCGGCCGCCGGTGTCGCGGCGATTGCAAGGCCGCATAGGGCGATCGCGACCCGTCGCCTGATTGATGCCAGCATTGTGCGCATCCTCCTGTCCTTGAAACGGTCGGGTCCCTTCACGTCGTCAGCTAGCACACTGGCACATCAATTTGGGAGACAATGCGATGACCACGCACAAACCTCTTGCCATGCGCGTCGCAGCGGTGCTTGGCGCCGCGCTTGCCTCTCCAGCATCGGCGGTCGCCGAGGAGGCGATCGAGGTCAGCTTCAAGACCATGTATGAAATACAACTTGCATGCGGCGAGTACGGACGTGCCAGCGGGATGCACTCCGGCGTCATCGAACCCGCCGGGATCACCTTTCGCGACCTCAACGGCGATGGCGACGACGACCTGATCATCGACCACAATGCAATCACCTGCGTGCGCAGCATTGGCATCGGTCAGCGGACCTGCGACAACAGCGGCTGCGCGCTCCGCGTGTTCGTGCGAAGTTGGGCCGGATTTGCGTTCCATATCGAGCGCCAGGCTGCCTCCTACACGATCTCGGATGACGAACTGCCGGTTATCACGCTGACAGACGCCAATGGTACCGAGACGGCGATGCGCTGGGACGGCACCTACATCAGCGTGGTCGATCCCGGACAGCCTGAAAGGCGGCCGCCAAAAGAAAGGGGCCTGCCGCGTTCGGCAAGCCCCTGAGCCCAGTCGACTGATGTGGCGCGCCCGTGATTCCGGCGTCGCCATCGTTATATGTTGTTATGCGGCTTCTTCCTCGGCGGCCTCTTCGGCCTCCACGCGCGCACGGTCGGCCGCGCCCTTGGCATCGACATCCCGGTCGACGAACTCGATGACGGCCATCGGCGCCGAATCCCCATGGCGGAAACCAGCCTTCATGATCCGCGTGTAGCCACCCTGGCGGTCGGCATAGCGTGGCGCGATGGCGTCAAACAGTTTGCGGGTCTGGGTCTCGTCCTGGATTTGCGAGATCACCTGACGGCGGGCGTGCAGATCGCCGCGCTTGCCCAGCGTGACGAGTTTCTCGACGATCGGCCGCAGTTCCTTGGCCTTGGGCAGCGTGGTCACGATCTGCTCATGTTCGATGAGCGAGGCGGCCATGTTGGCGAACATCGCCTTGCGATGGCTCGATGTGCGGTTCAGCTTGCGGCCTGCTT
>CAZSFA010000083.1:0-12398 GCA_964606055.1 uncultured Oceaniradius sp.
ACGAATGCGGATCGAGCGAGGTCAACATGCCGTTGATCGCGTTTTCGATCAGCTCCTTCTCGCTGGGTGCTTCGACATAGTTCGCGCGCACCCGCTCGAAGATGTCACCGAAGATCGCAAGTTGCCGATACGTGTCGGTGCCCGCTGCCTTGGCGGTCATCATCGGCTGGCCCGCCACGACCATGGTCGCGGCTGCGCCCATCAGCGCTCCGGCAACGAGCAAACTGGCTTTTCGCAACATCGGCTTCATGTCCTTCCTGCACTGACCCGTTCCCACCAGGGGTCCGGATCGACGGGGTCTCCGTCCTTTCGGAACTCGATATAGAGCGTTGGATTGTCGTTTTCAGCGGCCGCCGCCGTCACGCCGGCCAGCCTTATCTGTCCCATTATCCCGACCGGTTCGCCGCCGACGACAAATTGCCCCTGGCTGACATCGATCCGGTCCATGCCGGCAAGCACCATGTGGTAACCCGCACCTGCGTCGATGATCAGAAGGTTACCATAGGCTCGAAACGCGCCCGCATAAAGTACCCAACCATCGGACGGCGCCGTAACGATTGCGTTAGCGCTGGTCTCCATCGTGTCGCCGCGCGCCGTGCCGCCCAGCCCATCGTCATCGCCAAATGCGGTGATTGTGCGGCCCGCGGCGGGGCGGGCCAACTGTCCGCGCAACTCGTCAAAAGGCTGTGATGGCGCGATGCGCAGCTGCTGCGCGGCCAGTTCCTCGGCACGCCGGCGGCTTGCCGCCAGCAACTCGCGCGCTTCCCGTTCGACGGTTTCGGCCTGTTCGAGGCGCGCCTGCGCTTCCGCTTCGGCTTCAGCCTGGGCCGCTTCCGCCTCGCGCGCGGCCGCGATTCGCGCCGCCTCGGCCTGCCGTGCTGCCTCTTCGGCGGCGATGCGCGCGGCCTCGGCCGCGTCGCGCGCTGCCTGCAGGTCCGCCTCAAGGCCCATGATCAGGTCCTGCAGGCTGTCGGCTTCGGCGGCCAACCGGGCAAAACGTTCCCTTTGCGCGGCCAGTTGGTCGCCGGCGCGCGCCTCCAGCGCACGCTTCTCATCGACAAGCACGGTCAGCCGCGCCTGTTCCTCCACCTGCTGGCCGCGCGCCTGCGCGAGCCGTTCACGCTCCTCGGCGATTGTGGTGGTCACATTGGTCAACTGCCGCAAATCGGTCAGAAGCGCATCGGTCTCGGTCCGCATTTGCGGCACCACCGCGCCAAGCACGATCGAACTGCGCACCGAGGCAAGCGCGTCTTCCGGTTGCACGAGAATGGCCGGCGGCGGGTTCAGACCCATGCGTTGCAGCGCCGCCAGAACCTCGGCAAGCAATGCGCGTCGCTGCCAGAGGCTGTCGCGAAGCCGTTCGGCCCGCGCCTCGAGCTCGACCAATTGGTCTTCGAGGTCGATGATGTCGGTCCCCAGCTTTCGCTCGGTCTTGGCGGCGGCGATCAGCGCGGCGGTAATGGCGGCGCGGTCCTGGCGGATCGACTCGATCTCGGCGGCAAGCGCGGCCGCCCTTTCCTGGGCAACACCGCGTTCCTGAAGGATCTGGTCGAGCGCCTCGACCGACCGGCTGAGCCGGTCTTCCATCGCCGATGATGCGTCATCGCCATTCGCCTGGGCCACGGCCGGACCGGCGAGCGCCATGCCGAGACCGGCAATGGAAAGGGCCAGCAACGGCACCAGCCCGATCGTGCGAAGACGCCCCTTGTTCATCACCCGCCTTCGACCGCCTCGCTGATCTCCAGCAGATGGCCGTCGGGATCGCGAAAGAAGCAGCGCACCTCCATGCCCCAGTCCTTCGGCGGCGTCAGGAACCGGGCGCCGCGCGATTTGAGCGTTTCATAGGCGGCCCTGCAGTCGGGCACGCGAATGGTCATGGCGTGTGACACGCGATCGGGCGCGGCGGGGGCGGCAAAGGTCACGTCCGGCTTGTCCTCGGTCGGCGCACCGCCCGTCACGAGCAACAGCCACGCGCCGGCGAACTGGAGGACGGCCGACGTCCCGCCGTACTCGCGATGCAGAACGGCACCAACGACGTCGGTATAGAACGCGCGCGCCCGATCGATGTCGGAAACCACCAGGATATGGGTCAACGCCATGTCCGGCGTGGGAAAGTCCTGTGCCAAAGCCCGTCTCCGTGCTTCATCCGCCCCATCGACAATCGCGCGACGGTGGCCGTTTCGTGGCGGGGCCGCAAATCACCGGCGATGATAGGGATGTCCGGCCAGAATGGAAGCGGCGCGGTAGAGCTGCTCGGCCAGCAGCACGCGCGCGATCTGGTGCGGCCAGGTCATCGCGCCCAGACACACGGTTCGGTCGGCACGCTGGATCAGCGCGGGCGCCTGCCCGTCGGGGCCGCCGATCGCGAAGACCATGTGTTTGACGCCGGTGTCGCGTTGTCCGGCGACGAAACCGGCAAGGTCATCGGAGGTCAGTGCTTTTCCCTTTTCATCAAGCGCGACCAGCATGGCGCGGCGCTGCTCGACGAGCGCCAGACACTGCGCGCCTTCTTCGGCCTTGCGCCCATCGGCGGTGCCGGCCCGGCTTTCGCCGATCTCGATGATTGCGTCAAAGTGCAAGCCGATCGAAGGGCCGGCCTTGCGCAGCCGGTCCGCGTAGCGCTCGATCAGGGCGCGCTCCGGGCCGTCCTTCATGCGGCCGACGGCGAAGATGGTCAGCCGCATTGCTTGGCACCCCGGTTCATGGGCAGTGCCGCGCCGTCCGTGTGCGTGCGTGAACCACCACGCGCCTCTTGGCGGCGTACTCCCAACGCATCCGGCCGCTGAACCCGCCTCAGTGCAGCGTGTCGGCGGTGTTGTCTTGCGCCCACATCTTCTCAAGCGCGTAGAACTCGCGCACTTCGGGTCGGAAAATGTGCACGATGACATCACCGGTATCGATCAGCACCCAGTCGGCACCCGAAAGGCCTTCGACCTTGGAGGGGCCGAAACCGGCCTGCTTGAGCGCGCGCAGAAGATGATCGGCAACCGAGTTCACGTGACGATGTGAACGGCCCGATGCGATGACCATGTAGTCGGCGAGCGCTGATTTGCCGGCGATGTCGATGGAGACGATGTCTTCGGCTTTGGAGTTCGCAAGGCTCTCCTTCACCGTAGCGAGAATCTCATCCGCGACGGCAGTGCCGCGAGGATCAGAAGCAGAAGGCGTGTTCACGTCCTTCTTCAGTGCTTGTGTCCGCAAGTGCGTCCTTTCAATGAGCCACAAACGCTAGGCTGATTCTCCATCAGCACCCACAAGATAGTCACGGGTGTCTGACAGTTTCAAGACAGGCCCGTTCACCGATCGTCAGGGCGCGTAATCGGGCGCGTTGCGTATGGCGGTCGAAGACAGCGGCGAGCGTGGTCCGTGGATGAAGGTCCAGGCCGGCGCCTTTGCATGTGCCAGCAACGATGCGTCCTGTTCGTCCAGACGCGCCTGGCTGAATGCCTTGGCCATCACCGACGAAAGGAACGAAAGCGTCGAGCCGGGACGGTCGATCACGGCGATCGGCACGGTCATCGCGATGCAGCGCCAATCCTGCCAGTGGTGGAACGTCGCCAGATTGTCCGCACCCATGATCCAGACGAAGCGCACGCGCGGCCGGCGCGCCATGACAAGGTCCAGCGTCTGGGCCGTATAGCGGGTGCCGTAACGGGCCTCAAAGGCGGTGATCTTGACGCGCGGATCCTCGTTGATCGCCTCAGACCACGCAATGCGCGTTGCCAGCGGCGGAAGACCGGCGTTCTGCTTGAGCGGATTGCCGGGCGTGACCATCCACCAGACCTGATCGAGCGCGATCCGCTTGAGCGCCAGTTCGGACACCAGAAGATGCCCGTCATGGGGCGGATTGAACGATCCGCCGAACAGGCCGACCGTCAGGCCGGACTCGACATGGGGCATGCGCAGATGGTGGCGGCCCACGCCCTCAACGTCGAACATCATCTGCGGCAGTCCCTGTGCGCCGAACGGCGGAAACGGTGATCAGGGCCGGGTCTGGCCGTTGCCCGTGACGCGATATTGAAACGAGGTGAGCTGCTCGACGCCGACCGGCCCGCGCGCATGCATCTTGCCGGTGGAAATGCCGATCTCGGCACCCATGCCGAACTCGCCGCCATCGGCGAACTGGGTCGACGCATTGTGCAGCAGGATCGCCGAATCGATCTCGTTGAAGAACCGGCCGACCGCTTGGGCATCCTCGGCGAGGATCGCTTCGGTATGGCTGGAAGAGTAGCGGCCAATATGCGCGATCGCGCCTGACACGCCATCAACCACCCGCACCGCGATGATCGCGTCCAGATACTCGGTCGTCCAATCGTCTTCGGTGGCCGCGGTCGCCTTTGTCCACCGTGCCATCGTTTCAGCATCGCCTCGAATGGCGCAGCCGGCCGCATCGAGCGCATCGAGAATGGGAACGAGCATCGTGTCGGCGGCCGCCCGGTCGACCAGAAGCGTCTCGGCCGCACCACAAATGCCGGTGCGGCGCATCTTGGAGTTGACGACGATGTCGGTCGCCATGCGCAGGTCGGCAGACCCGTCGACATAGATGTGGCAAAGGCCTTCCAGATGCGCAAAGACCGGAACGCGCGCCTCGGCCTGCACGCGCTCGACAAGGCTGCGCCCGCCGCGCGGCACAATCACGTCGATCGCGCCGCCAAGACCCGTGAGCATCTCGCCCACGGCAGCACGATCCGTCACCGGAACGATCTGGATGGCGTCCGCGGTCAGGCCAGCCGTTTCCAGCCCCTCGACCAGACAGGCATGGATCGCGCGCGACGACCGCGCCGAATCCGACCCGCCACGCAAGATGACGGCGTTGCCCGCCTTCAGGCACAGCGCCCCGGCATCGGCCGTCACATTCGGCCGGCTTTCATAGACAACACCGATCACACCCAGCGGCGTGCGCACGCGCTCGATGTGCAATCCGTTCGGCCGATCCCAGGCCGCGATCACGCCGCCGACGGGATCGTCCAGTTCGGCAATGGCGCGCACGCCGTCGGCCATGGCGGCGATCCGTTCGGGCGTCAGTTCGAGGCGATCGAGAAACGAGCCGGACAGGCCGTTGGCGCGGCCATCTTCCATATCGACCGCATTGGCGTCCAGAATGCCGCTTTGACCCGCGATGATCGCATCGGCCATCGCTGTGAGCGCGACGTTCTTCTGCTCCGTCGACGCGGTGGCCAACACACGGCTGGCCGCACGTGCACGGTCGCCCAGATCAGCCATCAGGGATTGCACGTCGGTGTTGGCGTTGTCCGCGCGGGTCAGCATGGTTCCAGGTTCCCTCTCTGGGCGCTTTCTACATCGGGCTTTGGGTCAGGGCAATGAGCCCCCGGTGCCGCCCTATCCCGATTTGCTCATCACCAGATCATCGCGATGGACCATCGCCGCACGCGGCGGATGACCAAGGATCGCTTCGATCTCGCCGGTGCGCCGGCCGGCGATCGCCGCCGCTTCGCCGGCGTCATAGGCGGCAAGGCCGCGCGCCACCTCATTGCCCGCGCCTTCCAGCACGATGGCGACCGTGTCACCACGGGCAAAATCGCCGACAACAGCACGTACCCCGGCCGGAAGCAGCGACTTGCCCTGCTCGAGTGCTTTCAACGCACCCGCATCCACGGTCAGCCGCCCGCGCGGTTCCAGATTGCCAGCGATCCATCCCTTCCACGCCGACACGGGCATCGATGACGGAGCGAACCACGTCGCTCGTGCACCATCGCGCAAGGCGGCGAGGGGGTGGGCAACGGTGCCGCGCGTGATTGCCAGCGCGATGCCCGCCGTTGTTGCGATCCGCGCCGCCTCGATCTTGGTGCGCATGCCCCCGCGGGCGATTTCGGAAGCGGAATCGCCGGCCATGGCGATGATCTCCGGCGTGACGGCGGGCACGAACGGGATGTGTTCGGCGCCAGGATCGGTCGCCGGCGGCGCCGAATAGAGCCCGTCGACATCGGACAACAGGACGAGCAGGTCAGCGCCGGTCATCACCGCAACGCGCGCTGCCAGACGGTCATTGTCGCCGTAGCGGATTTCAGTCGTTGCCACGGTGTCGTTCTCGTTGATCACCGGCACGGCACCGAACTTGACGAGGGCGCCGATGGTCGCGCGGGCATTGAGGTAGCGGCGCCGGGTCTCGGTATCGTCCAGCGTGACGAGAACCTGGCCGGTGGTGATGTCGTGGCGACCGAGCGCCTCTTTCCATGCATGGGCGAGCGCGATCTGACCCGCCGATGCCGCGGCCTGCGTCTCCTCCAGCTTGAGCGGGCCGCCGGGCAGCCCCAGAACCGTGCGCCCGAGCGCGATCGCGCCCGACGAGACGACCAGCACCTCGTGCCCATCGCCGCGCAGGGCCGCAATGTCTTCGGCAAGGCTGTCCAGCCATTCCGCGCGAAGGCCGGCTTTACGGTCGACGAGCAGCGCCGACCCGATCTTGACGGTGATGCGTTTGTGGGCGGCCAGATCGCGGTTCATCACGAACGCCCCTCGTCGAGCGGCTGCCAGCCATCACCGGACACGGCATGAGCCCGTTCGGCCTCCGCCTCCCGTGCCGCCTCGATATGGCCGATGACGGCGCGCAGCACCGCCTCAATGCCGGTCCGCGTCGCCGACGACAGCATCAAGGGGGCCTGCCCGCCGACGGCCGTCAGAGCGTCCGCCTTGGCCGCCCGGGTCTCATCATCGACGGCATCGACCTGCGACAGCGCCAGCACCTGCGGCTTGTCGGCCAGCCCGTGGCCGTAGGCGGCGAGTTCGTCGCGTATGGTCGCATAGGCGGCGGCGACGTCATCCTCACGCGCCGAGACCAGATGCAGCAGCACGCGCGTGCGTTCGACATGGCCAAGAAAGCGGTCGCCGATGCCAGCTCCGGCATGCGCTCCTTCGATCAGGCCCGGAATGTCGGCCAGCACGAACTCGCGTCCGTCGATCCGCACGACCCCGAGATTGGGATGCAAGGTCGTGAACGGGTAGTCGGCGATCTTCGGCTTGGCGGCGGTCACTGTGGCGAGAAAGGTCGACTTGCCGGCATTGGGAAGCCCGATCAGCCCGGCATCGGCAATCAGCTTGAGGCGCAGCCACAACCAGCGCTCCTCGCCCTCCTGGCCAGGATTGGCATGGCGCGGCGCGCGATTGGTGGACGATTTGAAGCGCGTGTTGCCGAACCCGCCATTGCCGCCGGTCGCCAGCCGAAACCGCTGACCGACCTCGGTCAGGTCGCATACCAGCGTTTCATTGTCCTCCTCGAACACCTGCGTGCCAACCGGAACCTTCAGCGTTACGCCCGGTGAACTGGCACCGGTGCGGTTCTTGCCCATGCCGTGCCCGCCGGTCCTGGCTTTGAAATGCTGGCGGTAGCGATAGTCGATCAGCGTGTTAAGGCCATCGACGGCCTCGACCCACACATCGCCGCCCTTGCCGCCGTCGCCGCCATCTGGACCGCCGAACTCGACATATTTCTGGCGCAGGAACGACACCGACCCGGCGCCACCGTCGCCGGAACGGATGTACACTTTGGCCTGGTCGAGAAACTTCATCGGTGGTTGCGGCTCTTGGAATGATGCGGGCCGGCACAGTCCGGCGACAGGACCGATTAGGCCATTGCCCGCCAACATGCCAGAGCCATGCAGGCCGAGCCCGCTTCATCGGGAGCACGCCTCACGCGGCGTTGAAGGTCCGCGATGCCGCGATGGTCATTGAGCCGGGACGCCCCCCACCCTGCGCCCATCGCCATCGAAGAAGACGGTGCGCCCGGTGGCAACGGACAAAGCGATGGTCTGCCCCGCATCGACACCGCTGTGCGCATCCAGTTCCGCCGTCAGTTTCTGATCATCGACCAGAACCGTCGCCAGCAACCGGCTTCCGGTCGGCTGGACCACATCGACCCTGGCGTTCAGGGAGGGCTCTCCGGCGCTCGCCAGCCGCAAATGTTCGGGGCGAATGCCCCATTGGTAAACGCCATCGGCGCGCGGGGCCGCGCCGTTCGGGCTGGGCAGCGTTTGACCATCGGACACCTGGACCGTGGCGCCGGACCCGGTCACGGTCACATCGAGCATGTTCATCGGTGGTGAGCCGAGAAAGCCCGCAACGAACCGGTTGGCCGGCTGCTCGAACAACTCGAGCGGCGTACCGTCCTGCTCGATCACGCCGTCGCGCAGCAGCACGATCCGATCTGCCAGGGTCATCGCCTCGATCTGGTCGTGCGTCACATAGACGAATGTTCGTCCCAGGCGCGCATGCAGCCGCTTGAGTTCCTCGCGCATGCCGTCGCGCAGCTTCGCATCAAGGTTCGAGAGCGGCTCGTCGAACAAATAGAGATCCGCCTCGCGCACGATCGCCCGCCCGATCGCCACGCGCTGGCGCTGGCCGCCGGAGAGTTCTCGCGGATGGCGGTCCAGATAATCGGCGATCGACAGCGTTTCGGCGGCCCAGCGAACGCGCTCGCTGATCCGTGCGTCCGTCTCCCCGCGCGCCCGAAGGCCAAAGGCGATGTTCTCGAACACCGTCAGGTACGGGTAGAGCGCGTAGCTCTGGAACACCATGGCGACGTTGCGCGCGCGCGGCGCAAGGCGCGTGACATTGCGCCCGCCGATCCGGATGTCGCCCGACGTGATGTCCTCGAGCCCCGCGATGGCGCGTAAAAGCGTGCTCTTGCCGCAGCCCGAAGGACCGACCAGCACGACGAACGCGCCGCTTTGCACGGTGAGCGAGACATCGCGCACCGCATGCACCGCGCCATAATGCTTGTCGATGTTGGCAAGTTCGAGATCGGCCACCTGCGCCTCCCCTATCCTTTGACTGCGCCCATCGACATGCCGCGCACGATGAACCGCTGCATGGTTGCGACCACCAGCATCATGGGCAGGACGCCGAGCATGCTCATCGCGCCGATCTGCGACCAGAACGTCGATTGCGATCCGAAGTAGCCTGTCACCTGAACGGGATAGGTCACCACCTCCGAACGGGTGAGGATGAGCGCGAACAGGAAATCGTTCCAGGCGAAAATGAACGTGAAGACGGCGGTCGCGAAAAAGCCGCCCCGCGCCATCGGGATGACGACCTTGGTGATCACCGCCCAGCGCGACAGACCGTCGACCAGCGCGCTCTGCTCCAGCTCCATCGGGATGTCCTGGATGTAGCCGCGCATCATCCAGATCACGTAGGGCAGGTTGAAAGCGGTGTAGAGCATGATCAGCCCGATGAACGTGTCCACCAGACCCAGCGAGACGAACAGCAGAAAGATCGGGAACGCCACGCAGATCGGCGGGATCATGCGCTGCGAGATGATCCAGATCGTCAAATGCTCGCCGCCGGTTCGGTACCGCACGATGGCATAGGCCGCGAGTGTGCCCAGGATCATGGCGATGACCGTGCTGACCCCGGCCGTCACCAGACTGTTGAAGACCGCCCATACATCGCCGTTCCGAAAGAGCGCGATGTAGCCCGACATGTTCAGCCCCGACGGAATCCACACCGGCGGATAGGCAAACACCTCTTCGGGCGATTTCACCGAAATCGCGGCCAGCCAGTAGATCGGAAAGACGAAGAACAGCGCGATCGCCAGAGCCAAGACCAAGCGCAAGGCCAGCCGCCATCCGTGTTCCCAGCGCCTCATCGGGCCACCTCCACGCGCCGCAAGGCGGCAACGACGATCACGGTCAGCATGACGATGACCAGAAACGCGATCGCGGCCGAATAGCTGATCTCGAACTCGCGGAACGCCATCTGGTAGGCATATATCGAGATCGTCTCCGTGCGCGTGCCCGGCCCGCCCTGGGTCATGGTCCAGATGACGTCAAAGACGCGGAAGAGATCGAGCCCCCGGATCAGGACGGCGATGACGACCACCGGCATGATCGCCGGCAGCACGATCTTGCGAAACACTGTCCACACCCCCGCGCCATCGACCTCGGCGGCTTCGAGTTGCTCGCGGTCGACATTGGACAGCGCCGCCAGGAGGATCAGGAACATGAATGGCGTCCACTGCCACACCTCGGCGACCAGAACGGCGGGCCAGACGAGTGTGGGATTGATCGTCCATAGGATTTCGACCTCGCCGCCGACAATCCAGCCGATCATCTGATTGACGGGTCCGAACCGTTGATCGAGCATCAGGCGCCAGGTGGCGCCGGCGACGATCGGCGAGATCACGGTCGGCAGCAGGATGATCGCGATCAGCGTGCGCCGAAACGGCAACGGGTGCAGGAACAAGAGTGCCAGAAGGTAGCCAAGCACCAGTTCGATCGGCAGCGCGATCGCCGTGAACCAGACCGTGTTCCACAATGCCGACCAGAGGCGGTCATCACCCAACAGCCGCTCATAGTGAACCGCGCCGTGAAAGCTGGTGTCGGCGCCGAACATCGTCACGTTCTGAACGCTGGTCAGCGCCAGCTTGATGAACGGGTAAAGGCCGATCAGCAAGATGACAAAGACCGCCGGCGCGACGAGTGCGTACTTCAGCACCGTCGTGTTGTCGGTCAGCGCGTTGGCGCGTGCGGTCATGGATGGCCTGGAAGGTTCGGGCCGGCGCGGCGCCGGCCCGGATGTCGCATCAGTTCGGATAGGCGTTGGGCTTGCTCGACCAGTCGAGATAGGCCCGTTGTTGCCGATCGACGCCGATCCGCTCGGTCAACTCGTCCCATTGGCTGGCCAGATCGTCGAGGATGACCTGCGGGTCCTCGCCACCCCAAAGGCGGCTGATTGCCTGGCGGATGCCTTCCTCATAGCGGTCGGTCTGGATCAGGGACAGGTCGAGCAGACCAGTCTCGGCGCCAGCCTTCAACGTGTCCAGATAGTCGCCCGCATTGGGCCAGCGGCTGCGGTACTCCTCGCTCTCGAAATGGCTGGTCCGGAACGGGTCGCGCAGCGCATAGGGCAACTGCACCCTTTGCAGGCTGATCTCCTCGGAGTTCATCCACTGCGCGAACAGATAGGCCGCTTCCTTGTTCTGCGATCCAGAAGCGACGGCCAGCGAGAAGCCGACCGCCAGTTCGGGCCGGCCGCCCGGCGGCAACGCATAGCCGATCGTGTCGGCGACGGTGGTCTCGGGGATCCAGTTGAGCGCCTCGGTTCCGCGCCCGTAACCGGCGGCCCAGCGCCCGACCGGCGGCCACGAGATCGTCATGGCGATGTCACCGGCCAGAAACGCGTTGAACGCCTCGATGAAGCCCCATTGTTCGACGCCCGGCGGCATGAAGTCGTTCTCGGCCAGCATCGCCTCGAAGACCGCAACCCCGACCTCGGAGTTGATGGTCGCCTTCATCGTCTCCTCGTCGAAGAACTTGCCGCCCTCGACGCGGAACCGCTCCTGGAAGAGGTACTGCGCATTGCCGGGCTGGCGCAGCATCCCCGCTCCATAGATTTCGGGCGCATAGGTGTCGGTGATGAACTGGCCGATCTCGGAGAACTGCTCCCAGGTCGTCGGCGGCGCCAGTTCATAGCCGTGCTGATCCATGAACGCGGCCTTGTTCTCAGGGTCGTCGAAGATGTCCCGGCGATAGTAGAGGATCAGCACATCGCCATCGTCCGGCAGGCCGTAGATCGTGCCTTCCACCTTCATCTGGTTGTCACGATAGACGGGCGCGATCATGTCCAGTTCGGGCCCGTAGCCGTACTTGTCGACAAAATCATCCAGCGGTTCGAGTGCGCCGGCCAGCGCCAGGTCCGGCATCTGGTTGGGGATGACGTTGAGGACGTCATATGCGCCCGAGTTGGCCAGATGCGCCTGCATCGTCTTGGTGAAGATCTGGTCGACCGGTGACTCGATCACGTTGATCTTGATTCCGGTCAGCTCCTCCCACAGCGGGCCGGTGAAGTTCTTGGGGTCCAGCGGTTGCAGACCGGCCTCGTAGAGGACGTTGAGCGTGATGCCCGAATACTGCTTGGCGGCTTCAACGGCAGTGTCGGCAGCGCTTTGCGCCGCAACGCCAGCCGGCCAGAGGGCATGCATGCCCAACACGCCTGCCGCCGCAATGTGGCGGATAGGTTTCATATCGATCATTTCCTCCCTTGTCCCTCCTCCCGGAGGGCTTTCAACTGCTATTTTGACTTACTCATTATACCAGTTCAACGATGATGTGAAACCCCGGCGTGGCAAGCGCTCAACGCGGTCGGATGAACCGTCGCCGGAGCATGTCGAGCCGCGATGCGCGCAGCGAATCCAGAAACACCGCAGCAAAAATGATCAGCCCCTGCAGCATCGGCTGCAGGTACAAGTTGATGCCGGTGAAGACGAGACCGGTCTTGACCGCCTGGATCATCGTTGCACCGATGACCGCGCTGAATGCGGTGCCGATGCCGCCGAACAGGCTGGCACCGCCCAGCACGGCGGCCGCAATCACATCGAACTCGCGTCCTTCGCCGAAACCGGTATCGAGCCGGCCGATCTGCGCGATCAGGATGAAGCCGGC
>CAZSFA010000084.1:0-12382 GCA_964606055.1 uncultured Oceaniradius sp.
ACCCAAGCTTGACCGCCTGCCAGAACGGGTTGGCGGCCGACGAGTGGTGCGCGAACACGATGTCCAGTTCGTCATCCTGCGCGTGCGCGGCAAACGGCATGACGGCGAGCGCCACGCCAGCGGCGAGCATGGTACGTATCTTCATGATTCCCTCCCTTGGGTTTTGCGAAGACGGCGTTGAAACCAAACGTCAATCGGCATCCGTGCGCTGGCGCGTCACGGTGAAGGCGCGATCGAGTTCGGGATTGAGTTCCTGGCCAAGGCCCGGTCCGGGCGGCACGGTGATCATGCCGTCCTTGACCTCCGGCAACGCGGTGACGAGATCGCGGTACCATGTGCGATAGTAAGCGCGAACGCTCTCCTGAAGCACCGCATTGGTGGCGTTGAGCGACAGGTGCGTGGAAGCGGTCAAGACCACCGGGCCGGTGCAATCATGCGGCGCGATCGGCAGATGCCAGGCCTCGGCCATGGACGCGATCTTGCGTGCCTCCGACAGCCCGCCGCACCAGGCGATGTCCAGCATGACCACGCCGGCCGCGCCCGTTTCCAGAAGATCGCGGAAGGCGTAGCGGGAGCCCAGCGTTTCCGACGCCGAGATCGGGGCGGGCGATGCGTCGGCATAACGCTTGAGGTCCGCAAGGCTGTCCATGCGGATCGGGTCCTCGTGCCAGAACGTGTCGTAGGGCGCGAGCGCCTGGGCAATCTTCATCGCCGGCAGCAGTTTCCACATCGAATGGAACTCGACCATGATGTCGATGCGGTCGCCAACGGCCGAGCGGATCTTGTCGAACGGCTCCAGCGCCGATCTGAGTTCGGCCGGCGAGATGTAAAGGCCATGGTTGTGCTCGGCGGCGAAATCGAACGGCCAGATCTTCATCGCCGTGATGCCTTCCTCGACAAGCGAGTGGGCCAACTCGTCCGCCCGGTGAAGGAAGGCGTTCAGATCGTCGTAGTCATCGGCGGCGCCAAGCGCGAAGTTGTCGGTGCCCTGCCCCTCGTCCCGCTTCATGTAGTCGGTGCCGGCGCAAGTGTTGTAGGTGCGGATCCAGGGGCGCGTGAACCCGCCGAGCAGCTGCGCGATCGGCTGGTTGGTCGCCTTGCCCCATATGTCCCACAGCGCGATGTCGAAGGCCGAGTTGCCGCGCATCTCCGCGCCCGTCGACCGGAACCCCAGATAGCCGTCCAGATCGCGGAACAGCTTGTCGATCTCAAGCGGATTTCGCCCGATCACGCGCGGCGCGATCCACTCATGCACATGCGCCTCGACGGTGCGGGCGCCCATGAACGTCTCGCCAAGGCCGGTGATGCCCTCGTCGGTGTGTACCAGCAGCCAGATCAGGTTCGGCCGCTCTTCGATCCGGACGGTTTCGATGGATGTGATTTTCATCTGTCGCCTTATGCCAAACCAGCGTCGAGCAGGGCTCGCACGCTCTCGTCGAAATGAGTGCCCATCAGGCGCGTTGCCGTGTCCGGTTCTCCGGCCTGGATCGCGCGCGCCAGATCGATGTGAATGCCGACGATCCCGTTGCGTGCCGCCGCGGTCATCCGCGAACGCCAGCCGATCGGCCAGGTTTGGCGGGTGACGCCGGAAAACGCCCCGACGATCATCGCAAAGACCGGATTGCGCGAGGCTTCGGCCAAAAGGCGATGGAAGGCGATGTCGTGCTCCATGACCTTGGGCGGCGCATCGACATCGCGCGCCATGGCCTCGGTCAGCGCGACCAGTCGTGCCGCCTCGTCGTCGGTGCGCCGCAGCGCGGCAAGCGCGGCAATGCGCACCTCGATGGTCCGGCGGACATCGTAGATCTGGGTGATGGAAATCTGGTCGGTGTTGACGCCGTGCTCGATCAGCGGCGCCATCGCGCCGGTGTCGAGCGGCGCGACGGTCGACCGACGGCCCGCATTCTGCGTGATCAGCCGCATCGCGGCGAGCGACTGGACGGCCTCCCGCACCACCGAACGCGACACGCCCAGATCGCGCGAAAGCGCCATTTCACTGGGCAGACTGTCGCCGGGCATCAGCCGGTTTTCGCGAATGTGGCGCGTGATCGCAACGATCGCATCGTGCACGCGCCCACCGGTCTCGATGGACGGTTCGTCGATCTGCTGCGCCGCATTGTCGGCCATTCGCGCCCAACCTGTCTGACAGAAACGTAAAAAGCGTAAGACAGGTCAGGCGCTGCTGTCAACAGAGCAGCGAAATGTGTCAGATCAGCTGGCGGCCCGCCAGATTGCGCATCAGTGCCGCCGCGCCGAACGTCCACGGCTGGCACTGCGTGCAAAGCTGTACCGTGTTGGCGAGCGTTCCCAGCGCCGGCGTGGTGATCGTCACGCGATCGCCGAGCTTGTGGGTGAACCCTTCGCCGGGCACGTCACGGTCCTCGGTCGGCGCGAACAGGGTGCCCAGAAACAGCATGAAGCCGTCCGGATACTGATGATGGGCGCCGCTCGTCTGCGCGACCAGATCGAGCGGATCGCGGCTGATCTCCGACATCGAACTGTGCCCGTTCAAAACGAACCCGTCCTCGCCCTCGACCTTGAGGTCCAGTTCGGCGGCACGCACGTCGTCCATCGTGTAGGTGGCATCCAGCAGGCGGATGAACGGTCCGATCGCGCACGCGGCATTGTTGTCCTTGGCCTTGCCGAGAAGCAGCGCCGACCGGCCCTCCACATCACGCAGGTTGACGTCGTTGCCGAGTGTCGCGCCCTTAACACGCGCCTGGCTGTCAACGGCCAGCACGATCTCCGGCTCGGGATTGTTCCATTGCGAGATCGGGTGGAGGCCGACAACCGCGTTGTGGCCAACGGCCGACATCGGCTGTGCCTTGGTGAAGACTTCCGCGTCCGGCCCGATGCCCACTTCCAGATACTGGCTCCAAAGCCCCTCGTCGATCAGCGCGGCCTTGACCCGGGCAGCCTCGTCAGAGCCCGGCTCGATGTTGCGCAGGCTGTCGCCGATCACCGCGCCGATCCGTTCGCGGATGGCTTGCGCCTTTTGCGGGTCGCCCGCCGCACGCTCCTCGATCACCCGTTCGACCATCGAGCGGGCGAACGTCACGCCGCACGCCTTGACCGCCTGCAGGTCGTTGGGCGCGAGCATGGGCGGGCCGTTGCCGGCCAATGCTTCGTCCAGCCCGCCAACCGCCTTGCCCGACGCCGCACGCACGAACCCGGCCGGATCGTCCACCTCAAGAAGATCACGCATGGTGGGCGCCGTCTTGCTGGTGATGTCGATGAGCGCGCCATCGCGCACGGTCACAAGGATCGGCCCGTCGGCATCGTCGGACCATACACGGCCCACAAATGTGCCCTCGCTCGGAAACCCGGTCATGTCTACCTCTTGCTTTGCTGGATCGCGCCGATCGCGGCATCAGGCCGTGATCGGTGCGGGTTTCGGCGGCAAACGCCGTTCAGGGCGCAACCACGCCTTTCTTCAAGATGATGTTGCCGTAAAGCCGCCGTTCGCCGGTCATCACCACCGCAAACGCCTTTGCGGCGCGCTCGTAGAAGGCAAAACGCTCCAGCGATGCGATCGGCGCGCGATTGTCAGCCACGGTGTCGATGATGGTCTGGTACGCGGCGACCACAGGCGGCACCTCCTCGGGGTTGCCGACAACCTGCATGGTGATCGCCGGATCCGGCACGAAACTGTCGAGCGGCATCACCGAAAGAACCGCGCGCGCCACATCGGTCCCGGCAATGCCGTCGAGCCGGATGACCGGCAGACCGGCGCTTGCGCCCGGAAAATTGGCGTCGGCGATGACGATCTCGTCGCCATGGCCCATCGAGGCCAATGCATGCAGCAGATCGGGTGACAGCAACGGATCAAGACCGCGCAGCATCGGCTTTCCTCCCCTTGGCGCCGCGTTCGGAGCGGCCTCTCGTTGACGGCGCTTATTCCGGCTTCGCCGACGGCCGTCAACCGGGGTCGGCGCCGCGACACCATGCCCGAACGGCGCATTCGCTTGCCGATTGCCGGGCGTCGACGCATCACCGATAAACCAAGCAGGCATCAAACAAACGCAAAGACGATCGCAGCCAGCCCGAGGAGCCAAGCATGTACATCGCCATGAACCGCTTTCGCATCAACAAGGGACACGAGGCCGATTTCGAGAAGGTATGGCGCGAGCGTGATTCTCGACTGGCCGACGTGCCCGGCTTCGAGCGCTTCCACTTGCTCAAGGGTGCCCATGACGAAGAGGCGGGCATCACACTCTATGCTTCACACACGGTCTGGCAAAGCGAACAGCACTTCATCGACTGGACGCGCTCGGAGCATTTCCGCGCCGCCCACCGCAATGCCGGCGACAACCGCGCCATGTATGAGGGGCACCCGCAGTTCGAAGGCTTCACGGCGATTTTGGCAGAATAGCGCCGGGGCTGAAAAAAGCCCGACGCGCCGGATTTGAGGTGCTTGCGCGCGGGGCGCTTGTGGGCCAATCTGCCCACTGGACTGGGTGCGGATTGTGCGCGTCCATGCTTATGAACATCCCGCCGCTGCGGCGCCGGCGGGAACGCGTCTGGCAAGGTCCAGGTGAGTGTGGCGCCCGGTTTTGATTTCGGAGGGAAAACGAATGCGACAAGCAAGGCATCTCATGGCACAGACAGCGCTGGCCGGCGCACTTGTGCTCGGCATGGCATCGGCGGCAGCGGCGGCCAATGCCTGCCAGGTGACCGATGTCGGCGGCATTGACGACAACAGCTTCAACCAGACCGCATGGGCCGGCGTACAGATGGCCGAGTCCGAACTTGGCAGCGACGTGCGCTTCCTGGAATCGCAGGCCGAGACCGACTATGCGCCCAACATCAACGCGTTCGTCGAAGGCGACTGCGACATCATCGTGACCGTCGGCTTCCTGCTTGGCGACGCCACGCGCGAAGCGGCCGAAGCCAATCCCGACCAGAAGTTCACCATCGTCGACTTCGCCTACGATCCGGCACTGCCCAACGTGCTTGGCCAGGTCTACGCGACCGACCAGGCAGCGTTCCTCGCCGGCTATCTGGCTGCAGGCACGACCGAAACCGGCATTGTCGGCACGTTCGGCGGGCTGAAGATTCCGCCGGTGACCGTGTTCATGGATGGCTTCGCATGGGGCGTTGCCCACTACAACGAAGTCAAGGGCACCGAAGTTCAGGTGCTGGGCTGGGATCCCGATGCCGCCGAAGGTCTGTTCACCAACGACTTTGAATCGACCGACAACGGCCGCATCTTCGCTCAGAACCTTTACGATGAAGGCGCCGACATCGTCCTGCCCGTCGCCGGACCGGTCGGTCTTGGCTCGGCCGCGCTGGCCGCCGAACTCGGCCCGGACGAGTTGAAGATCATCGGTGTTGATGCCGACTGGGTATCGACCGATCCCGACAATCGGCAGGTCTATCTGACATCGATCCTCAAGCGGATGGACGCCACGGTGTTCCAGGCTGTCGAGATGGTCGAAAACGACATGTTCGAGGGCGGCGTGCTGGTCGGCACACTCGAAAACGATGGCGTTGGCCTTGCGCCCTACCATGACTTCGAGGACGCGATTCCGGCCGACCTGAAAGCCGAAGTGGAAGCGCTGCAGGCGGCCATCATCGCCGGCGAGATCACCGTCGGCGGCTGATCGGCCCGGACGCACACCATTGCCCGCCGGCCCCCGGGGCCGGCGGGTCTTGCACAAAAAACAATACTTTAACAGATCGGGATAGCGGGCATGGACGTCGAACTGCGCGGCATCACCAAGCGCTTCGGCTCTGTCGTTGCCAATGCGGGTGTCGATCTGGACATTCGCGCCGGCGAGGTGCTTGGCCTTTTGGGCGAGAACGGCGCCGGCAAATCGACTTTGATGAACGTTCTGTGCGGGCTCTACAGTCCCACCGAGGGTCAGATCTTCATCAATGGCAAGCCGGTCGAGTTCGATGGGCCCGGCGATGCGATCGAGGCCGGTATCGGCATGGTCCACCAGCACTTCATGCTGGTGCCGGTGTTCACCGTTGCCGAGAACGTCGTACTGGGCATCGAGCCGACCGGGCAACTGGGCTATCTGCGGATCGATCAGGCGCGCGAACAACTGCGCGAGGTCGGCCGGCGCTACGGCCTGAAAGTCGATCCCGACGCGCTGATTGAGGACCTGCCGGTCGGCATCCAGCAGCGCGTGGAAATCATCAAGGTGCTGTTCCGGTCGGCCAACGTGCTGATCCTGGACGAGCCGACCGCGGTGCTGACGCCGCAGGAGGTCGAGGAGTTCTTCGAGATCGTCAACTCGCTGCGCGAAGCGGGCAAGGCGATCGTCTTCATCACCCACAAGCTCGACGAAATCCGCGAGATCGCCGACCGCGTCAGCGTGTTGCGCGGCGGCAGGATCACCGGCCACGGCAACCCCAAGGAGCTCAGCCGCGCGCAACTGGCAGAGATGATGGTTGGCCGGCCGGTCAGCTTCGACGTCGACAAGGCAGACTACAACCCCGGCGAAGCGCGCCTTGAGGTCAACAACCTGACCGTGCTGCGCGACAATGACGAAGTCGCCGTCGACAATGTATCACTGACGGTGCGCAGCGGCGAGGTGGTCGGCATCGCCGGCGTGCAGGGCAACGGCCAGTCCGAGTTGATCGAGGCGATCACCGGTCTGATGCATCCGGCAGCCGGAACAATCGTCTACAACGGCACCGACGTCACCCACGCCTCGGTGCGCGAGCGCCACCGCATGGGCATGGCCCATGTACCCGAGGACCGTCAGCGCAGCGGCATCATCACCGATTTCACCGTCGCCGAGAACATGGTGCTGAACACCTATTACGAGCCCCGTTACGCCTCCGGTCCGGCCGTCCGCTGGTCCGAGGCGATCCGCAAGGCGGCCGATTATGCGAGCGCCTTCGATGTGCGCACGCCCTCGGTTCACGCCAGGGCGGGCCAGCTGTCGGGGGGCAACCAGCAAAAACTGGTGGTTGCGCGCGAACTGTCCCGCCAGACGACGCTACTGATCGCCGCGCAGCCGACGCGCGGCCTCGACGTCGGATCGATCGAATACATCCACGGCCGCCTGATCGCCGCGCGCGATGAGGGCGACGGCGTTCTGATCATGTCGTCCGAACTCGACGAGATCCTCGCCCTGTCCGACCGCATCGTGGTCATGTTCGAAGGCCGCATCGTTGCCGAGTTCGATGCGACCAGGACCACACCGGACCGCAATGCCATCGGCTTGGCGATGGCCGGCTCGACCGATGCCGTTTCAGAAGAGATCGCCGCATGACCGATCAGGCTTCACAGGACGCTCTGGCCCAGAAGCTCTTGCAGAAGGCAGCGCCCGATCGCAGCGAGTTCGAGGATCTGGTCATCGTGCCGATCTTCGCGGTCATCGTCGCGCTCGTCGTCGGCGCGCTGGTCATGTTGGCAACGGCAGTCGATCTGCCGACAATCGGCCAATCCTACATCGCGCTGGTGCGCGGCTCGGTCGGCTCCATCAGTGCGCTGTCGGAGACGCTGACCTCGGCCGCGCCCCTCATTCTGGCCGGTCTCGGGCTGGCGATCGGGTTCCGCGCGGGCCTGTTCAACATCGGTGCGGAGGGCCAGATCATCCTGGGCGGGCTGGCAGCCGCCATCGTCGGCTTTTCGGTCACGGGCCTGCCCTGGATCATCCATCTGCCGCTTGCGCTGCTCGTGGGCGCGCTGGTCGGCGGGCTCTACGCCTCGATCGCCGGCTGGCTGCGCGCGGCCACCGGCGCCCATGAGGTGATCTCGACGATCATGCTCAACCTGATCGCGCTGCGCCTTCTCGACTACATGCTCAAGGTCGACTGGGTCCAGCGCGAAGGCCGTGACGATCCGATCTCGCGCACCGTGCTCGAAACCGCGGATCTGCCGCGCCTTCTGACATGGCTCGACCCGAACCTGCGCGTCCATGCAGGCATCATTTTGGTGATCATCGCCGTGATCGCAGCGCAATGGTTCCTGTTTCACACCAAGATGGGTTTCGAGTTTCGCGCGAGCGGCAAGAACCCGGACGCCGCGCGCTACGCCGGCATGCGCGCCTCGGCGACCATCGTGCTCGCCATGGGCACCGCAGGCGCCATGGCGGGTCTCGCCGGCGCCAATCAGGTGCTGGGCGTGCTCGACCGCGCCACGCCCGGTTTTTCCGCCGGGATCGGCTTTGACGCCATCGCGGTGGCGCTGCTCGGCCGGTCGCATCCGATCGGCGTCCTGTTTGCCGGCCTTCTGTTCGGCGCACTCGAGGCGGGCGGCCGACAGATGCAGGTCGATGCCGGCGTGTCGATCGATCTGATCGGCATCATCCAGGCCCTGATCATCGTCTTCATCGCCGCGCCGCTCCTGGTGCGCGCGATCTTCCCCTGGGGCTTCCGCAAGCCCGCAGCCGGCGGCAAGGAGTAAGCGCAGTGGCCGACATCACCGCCGGATCCGCCCCGACCGAACGCGAGGTTCAGACCCATCAGGACCGCCAGGCCCGCTATGCCGGCATCGCGCTGCTTGGCCTGGCCCTGCTGGTCACTTTCGTCTTCTCGCTTGGCGTGACGGGCGATGCGACCTTCCGCCTGTCGCGCCCCAACGACCCCTGGGCGCTGCCCAATCTGGTCGTGCCAGCCGCGCCGATCAACTACGTCATCGCCGCGCTGCTCGGTTTTCTGGGCGCGCGCCAGTTCCTGCGCGGCGGTGGCCGATGGACCACGCTGTCGATCGGCATCGGTCTCGGGCTGGTCGTCGTCGCCTTCATGATCTGGGCGACGGCCGGCAAGGCCTTTTCCCTGTCGGGCATGTTGCAGGCGACAATGGTGCGCGCGGTGCCGCTCGTGCTCGGCGCCATCGCCGGCATGTTGTGCGAACGTGTCGGCGTGTTCAACATCGCCATCGAGGGCATGTTGCTGGCCGGCGCGTTTACCGGCGCTCTGATGGGATCGGTCCTGGGCGGTGTCGGCGGCCTGTTGGCGGCGATCGCCGTCGGCGGACTGTTCGGGCTCATCCTCGCCGCGCTGGTCGTCAGCTACCGCATGGACCAGATCATCGCCGGCGTCGTCATCAACCTGTTTGTTCTGGGGCTGACATCGTACGTTTCAAGCCAAGTGTTCGCCGAGGTGCGGCATCTGAACAACGCACCGGTGTTCCGCGCCTACAAGATCCCGGTGCTGGGCGACATTCCGGTGCTCGGGCCGATGCTGTTCAACCAGAACATCTTCGTCTACGGCGCGCTGATCATGGTCGCGGTCTCCACCTACTATCTGTTCTACACCCGCGCCGGACTGCGCGCCCGTGCCGTCGGCGAGCACCCCCGCGCCGCCGACACGCTGGGCGTCAACGTCTACCGCACGCGCTACATCAACGTTACCGCGGCAGGCATGGTCGCCGGTTTCGGCGGTGCCTGGTTCACGCTGGGGTCGGTCGGCCGGTTCGATGAGAACATGACCGGAGGGCGCGGCTTCATCGCGCTGGCGGCGATGATCTTCGGCCGTTACCACCCCGTTGGCGCACTCATGGCCGCGCTGGTTTTCGGTTTCGCCGATTCCATGCAGCAAAAGCTGGCCCTTCTGCAAACACCGATTCCGTCGGAGTTCCTGGCCATGGCGCCCTACATCGCCACAATCATCGTGGTCGCCGGCGTCGTCGGTCGCACCCGAACGCCCGCAGCGGGCGGCAAGGCCTACGTCAAGGAATGACAACGCCACCGGTCTTGACCGCGATCAACGCCTGAGAGCGCAGTTGCGCTACCCTTGACCGACTGGCGCCGGCAACCCGCCCGGCGCCGCAAGGGAGGTCAAGATGACGACGATCACGGGCATTACGACACTCGACCAGGCACCACACGCCGCCAATGATTGGCTCAAGCAGGTCTGCGCCAAGCTGGACTGGACCGAAAAGGGCCGCGCGCACTTGCTCTTGCGCACCGTCCTGCACGCGGTCAGGGATTGGTTGACCGTGGACGAGGCGGCTCAGCTCGCAGCGCAAATGCCGATCCTGATCCGGGGCATCTACTATGAGGGCTGGGATCCATCGGGCACCCCTGTGCACCCGCGTTCGAAATCCGATTTCATCGCGCGCGTCGACACAGTCTTCACAAAGGAACCGCTTGAGGACGCACAGGCCGCGATCTCGGCCGTGCTGGGCGTCCTTGAGGACAACATCTCCGCCGGCGAGATCGACGACGTCCGTCAGGCCATGCGTGCCAATCTTCAGGAACTGTGGCCCTGACGGAACCAACGGCCCGGCCGGTCGTGGGCTGCCGCAAGGGCCACCGGGGCCGGCAGTCCGCAGGGTTCGGCTGACACGCCAAAGACGTATCAGGCGCCCGTGGGACTGGCCATTCCGGCGGTGCCCTCGGTCGCCGCCAGCCGATGCACGATTTCGACAACCTCGTCGTCGTCCAGCTGTTCGAAATCCTCGTAATGCGAGCCGACCGCGAAGAACGGCTCCGGCTGCATGAGGCAGATCACCTCGTCGGCGTGCCCCGAGAGCGCGGCGACCGTCGATGGCGGCGCCACGGGCACCGCCAGAATGATGCGCGCCACATCGCGGCCCTTCAAAAGCCGCAGCGCCTGACGCGCCGTCGCGCCCGTCGCCATGCCGTCATCGACGACGATCACGGTCCGATGGTGCAACGGCACCGGCGGGCGGTCGCCGAAATAGAGCTTCCTGCGGCGTTCGATCTCCGGAAGTTCGTGCTTGGCAAGCGCGATGACCTCGTTGTGCGTGAGACCGAGTTCGGCGGCGATCTTGTCGTTGACGGTCACCTGCATGCCGTCGCCATTGCCGTCTGACACGGCGCCCAGCGCCAGTTCGCGCCGGCCGGGCATGCCCACCTTGCGGATCAAAAGGACCTCGAGCGGCAGGCCGAGCGTCTCGGCGATCACCGCGCCGACGGGCACACCGCCGCGCGGCAGGGCGGCGATCACGGTCGTCGCCGGGTCGAACGGCGGCAATCGCTCGGCGAGCCGTCGGCCCGCGTCTTTTCGGTCCTTGAACAGTCCCATATGATTATTTGGTCACAGGCAACAGGCCGTCGCCTTGACATGGCTCAACACCGGTTCGCTCGCGCGGCCGATGCCGTACTACATATTGACATAAAGATATCCTTATGTGATTTTTCGGCTTGCTTTCCCGAGGATCCCCATGACCCAGCAGCCAAGGCGGCGCGACGCCGCGCAAACGCTCGCCACCTTCCGCAAGATCGCCGCCGAACGCATCCTGATCATGGATGGCGCGATGGGGACCGAGATTCAGGCGCTCGGGCTGTCCGAGGACGACTTCCGCGGTGATGTGTTCACCGGCTGCGATTGCCATCAGCAAGGCAACAACGACCTTTTGATCCTGTCCCAGCCCGATGCGATCGAGGACATCCACTACCGCTACGCCAAGGCGGGCGCCGACATTCTGGAGACCAACACCTTTTCGTCGACTTCCATCGCTCAGGCCGACTATCACATGGAAGGCCAGGTCTTCGCGCTCAACCGGCAGGGCGCCATGCTCGCCCGGCGTGCCGCGGATCGGGCCGAGGCCGAGGACGGACGGCCGCGATTCGTCGCCGGCGCGCTCGGCCCGACCAACCGCACGGCCTCGATCTCGCCCGACGTCAACAGCCCCGGCTTTCGGGCCGTCACGTTTGACGAATTGCGCGTCGCCTATGCCGAACAGGTCGAAGGGCTGATCGAAGGCGGCGCGGACATCATCCTGATCGAGACGATCTTTGACACGCTCAACGCCAAGGCGGCCGTCTTTGCGGCCAACGAGGTGTTCGAGCGCACCGGCCTGACCGTGCCGCTAATGATCTCCGGCACGATCACCGATCTGTCGGGCCGCACATTGTCCGGCCAGACGCCGACCGCGTTCTGGAACTCGCTACGCCATGCCCGGCCGCTGACGATCGGCCTCAACTGCGCGCTGGGCGCCGACGCGATGCGCGCCCATCTGGCCGAACTGGCAACGGTCGCCGATGCGCTGACCTGCGCCTACCCCAATGCCGGCCTGCCCAACGAGATGGGCGCCTATGATGAAACGCCGGCCCTGATGGCCGAGCAGATCGGGCGCTTTGCCGCGGAGGGGCTGGTCAACGTTGTAGGCGGCTGTTGCGGGTCCACGCCCGAGCACATCGCGGCGATCGCCGACGCGGTCGCGCCACATGCGCCGCGCACGATCCCGGAAATCCCGCGCAAGATGCGCCTTTCGGGCCTCGAGCCCTTCACGCTTACCGACGACATTCCGTTCGTCAATGTCGGCGAACGGACCAACGTCACGGGTTCCGCCCGGTTCCGCAAGCTGATCAAGGACGGCGATTTTGCGACGGCCCTCGACGTTGCGCGCCAACAGGTGGAGAACGGCGCCCAGATCATCGACGTCAACATGGACGAAGGCCTGATCGACTCGGCCAGCGCGATGGTCGAGTTCCTCAACCTGATCGCCGCC
>CAZSFA010000085.1:0-5924 GCA_964606055.1 uncultured Oceaniradius sp.
GTCGTCCTGTTTCCCACCGTCTACCTGTTCTGGATGAGCACCCAGCACTGGCTGGTGACCGATCCGGACCGCTTCTTCATCGGCATCGACAATTTCAGCCGGCTTCTGGGCGGCACCGATTTCTGGCAGGCCTTGCGCGTCACCGGCGCTTATCTGGTCCTGTCGACCGCGATGATGCTGGGTCTGGGTTTGGGCCTGGCGCTGACCTTTGCCCGCGCCGGCGCCGGCTGGATGCGCGCCATCGTCGTCATGCCGCTGGTGATCCCGCCGGTCGTCGCCGGTTTCACCTGGCGGTTCCTGCTCAATGGCGAAATCGGCTTTCTGGGCGCATTTCTGCTGCCGATGGCCGGGCTCGACCTGAACCCGCTCGCCGATCCGCGCGCCGCGCTCTTCTCCGTCGTCATCGCCGACGTGTGGAGCCGCACCCCCTTCATGTTCCTGATCTTTCTGGCCGCGCTGCAATCGATCCCGCGCGACTATTACGAAGCCGCGCGCATGGACGGCGCCAATCCGTTCCATGAGTTCTTCTTCGTCACGCTGCCCATGCTCAAGGGCGCGCTGTTCGTGGCGATCATGTTCCGGCTGGTCGACGCCATCAACACGTTCGAACTGATCTACGTGATGACGCGCGGCGGACCGGGGCGCGCAACGCAGATCCTGTCGATCTTCGGCTGGCGCACCGCCTTTCAGGAACTTGATTTCGGCCAGGCGGCTGCGCTCGGCGTGATCATGCTGATCATCTGCCTGACCGGCGCGATGCTGCTGTTCCGCCGCTTCGTGCGCGGCGAGGCGGAGGGCGCCCAATGAGCCTGCCGCGCCGCCATGACGCCCTGCTGAAGGCGATCCGCTGGACCTTTCTCGGGTCGGTGATGGTGTTCGTCGTCTTCCCGCTGTTCTGGCTCGGCCTTGCCTCGCTGAAGACGCGCGCGGCCGCGCTCGAAGTGCCGCCGACGCTGATCTTCACGCCGAGCTTTGAATCCTACCAGACGATCTTCGCCAGCGGTCTGGTCAACGCCTTTCTCAACTCGTTTTCGATCGCCATCACCAATGTCGCGCTGTCGCTGGCGATCGGCGTGCCCGCCGCCTATGCGCTGGCGCGGATGCGCGGCGCGATCCAGGAGAATCTCAGTTTCTGGGTGCTGTCGATCCGGCTGGCCCCGCTGTTTGCGATCATCCTGCCGCTCTACGTCCTGTTCCAGCAGATGGGCCTGCTCGACACGCGCCTTGCCGTCGCGCTTGCGCACCTGACGCTCACTCTGCCGCTGTCGGTCTGGCTCCTGATGACCTATTTCCGGGCGCTCCCAGTGGATCTGGATGAAGCCGCGATGCTCGACGGCGCACGGCCATGGCAGACATTGCTCATGGTCATCGTGCCGGTCGCCCGGCCGATGATCGCCTCGGTCGCCGTGATCGTCTTCATCTTCTCGTGGAACGAGTTCCTTCTGGCGTTCTTCCTGACATCGCGCGACGCCCAGACCGTGCCGGTCGTCGTCGCCGGGCTGGCCGGCACGATGAGCTTTGATTGGCCGTTGATCGCCGCCATCTCGATCTGCTCGATGGTGCCGGCGTTGATCTTCATCGGTTTTGCCCAGCGCCACATCGTCGAGGGGTTGGCCAGCGGAGCGGTCAAATGACGGGCTCCCATCACGAGGCCGCACTTGGCCATATCGTCATCACCGGCACGGCCGGCGGCATCGGCGCCGCGCTCGCCGCCCATTTCGTCACGCGAGGCTGGCTGGTGACCGGCATCGACCGTGCGCCCGCGCCGGCGCTGGAGGGTGCATTCATCGGTGTCCAAGCCGACATCACCGACGAGGAGGCGATGGAGACCGCATTCGCCGCCGCCGCCGAACGCGGCCCGATCCGCGCGCTCATCGCCAACGCGGCGGTCACCGATCTTGACCACCATCACGCCGTCGACATGCCCTATGAGGTCTGGCGCAACGTGCTGCGGGTCAATGTGGACGGGGCTTTCCTGACCGCGCGGTCGGCGGCGCGGCACATGCGCGCCGGCGGCGGCGGCAACATCGTGTTCGTCACATCCTCGCTTGCCCGGTTGAGCGACGCGCAGGCGGGCGACGCGCCCTATTGCACATCCAAGGCGGCCGTCGAGATGTTGACCCGCGTTCTGGCGATCGAGCTTGCGGCCGACGCGATCAACGTCAACACTGTGTTTCCCTCGGTGATCATCGACACCGGCTTTTTTGCGCATTGGCCGGACGCGGAGCGCGCGAAGCTGGCCCCGGCGACGCTGCTCAACGAGACGGCGCATTTTCTGGCCGCATTGCCGGCGGGCGCCGCGACCGGCGGCTCGCTCGACCAGCAGCGCTGGGACGATGATGCGGCCTATCGGGCGCAATGGGAGGACCAGGCATGAGCCGTTGGATCGATGCGCGCGGCGCGACCATGGACGAGATCGCGGCCTTTGCGCGCGACTACCCGTTTGCCATCCTGCCGGTTGGCTCGTTCGAGCAGCACGGGCCGCACCTGCCGCTCGACACCGACAACCGCATCGCCGAGGCGATGGCGCTGGAAACCGCCCGGCGCAGCGTCGGCATGGTGCTGCCCGTCCTCAATGTCGGCTACGCCTGGGTCTGGCGCGGCAAGCCGGGCATCCTCACCTTCCGCTTCGACACCTATATGGCGATGATCCGCGACATCGCCGAAAGCCTTGAAGGCTGGGGCGTCAAGGCACTGTTCGTGCTGTCCGCGCATGGCTCCAACCCGCAGCCGGTCAAGCACGCCATTCGCGAGATGATCCACGACCGATACGACATCGCGGTGCTGAACGGCCTTTATGGCGGCCTCGACGCGATGCTCGCCGAATGCGATTCCGAGCGCTGGCACAACGACATCCATGCCGAGGAGATCGAGACCGCGCTGATGCTGGCGATCGCGCCCGAGCTTGTGCACATGGAGCGCGCCGCCGCCGATTATCCGCCGGTGCCGGCCGACTATGGCAAATCGGAACTGTCGATGGGCATGTTCATGCGCTCGGGCGTGTTCGGCGATCCGACCCCGGCGACAGCCGAGAAGGGCCGGCGCTGGCTCGAGATCGGCGGCCGGACATCGGCCGACCAATGGCTTGGCTATCTGGCGCGCCGTGGCCTTTACGATCCCGGTTCGGCCCGGTGAGCGGACAGGGCTATCTGGGCATCGATCTGGGCACCTCGGCGGTCAAGGTGCTCGTTCTGGACGACCAGGGCGCCGCACGCGCACGCACCAGCCACAGCTATCCGACCCACGCGCCGCGCCCCGGCTGGGCCGAGCAATCGCCCGATGACTGGTGGCAGGCGGTGTGCGCGGCGACCCGCGAGGCGATCGCCACTGCCGGCGTTCCGATCGCCTCGGTCGGACTTTCGGGCCAACTCAACGGGTTCGTGCTGCTCGATGAGGCCGACCGGCCGCTCGCCGACGCGGTGATCTGGCTCGACATCCGCGCAACCGGGGAGACGGCCGCGCTGGCCGAACGCGCCGATTTCGCCGCGCTGACCGGCAACGCGCTCAGCCCGATCTGCGTCCTGCCCAAGCTGGCCTGGATGGCCGCGCAGCGGCCGGACCTGATGGCGGAAACCGGGCGCATCGCGCTTGCCAAGGACTACATCCTGCTGCGCCTGACCGGCGTGCTCGCCACCGACCCGTCCGACGCGCTGTCGACGGCGATGACCGAAATCGGCGGGCTTGGATGGTCGCCCGATCTCGTCGGGCTGGCATCGCTCGATCCGGGCCGCCTGCCGCCCATTCGCCCGTCGGCCGAACAGGCCGGCACCGTCACTGCGCAGGCGGCGCGGGAAACCGGGCTGGCGCCGGGCACACCGGTCGCCACCGGCGCGGGCGATGTGGCCGCACTCGCCGTCGGCTGCGGCGTCGTCGATGTCGGTCGTATCGCCATCACGCTCGGCACGGCCGGCCATGTGGTCGCCCAGGCGACGGCACATCGCCCCGCCGGCGATGCGGGCCTTTGGCAACTGCCCCACGCGCTCGCCCGGAGCCAGCTCTGGCTCGGCCTGATCATGAGCGGCGGGCTGAGCCTGTCCTGGTTCCGGTCGATCCTTGGCCATGCCGGACCGCCCGACTATGCCACGCTGGACGCGCTTGCCCAGGGCGTCCCCCCGGGGTCGGAAGGCGCGACGTTCCTGCCGTTTCTGGAAGGCGCGGCCACGCCCTACAACCAACCCGATGCGCGCGGCGCGTTCCTCGGCCTGTCCTCGGCGCACGGCACCGGCCATCTCGTTCGCGCGGTGATGGAGGGTGTGGCGTTCAACGCCCGGCAGTGTGTCGAGGCGCTCGCGGCGGCCGGCGCGCCGGCCGACGAAGTGCGCCTTGCCGAAGGCGGCGCGCAATCGCCGCTTTGGTGCCAGATCATCGCGGACACGCTCGATCGCCCGGTGCATCTGATCGCCGAACGGGACACATCGGCCGCCGGTGCCGCGATCCTGGGGCGCGCGGCGGCGACCGGCGCGTCGGTCAAGGACACCGCCCGGAGCGCCGTCCGCATCGAGCGGACGTTTGATCCGTCCCCGCCATCGGTCGACGCGCTCGATGCCGCCCATGAACGGTACGCCGCCCTGTGCGCGCGGATCGTCGCGCCGGCACCGCCGTAATGCGCTGGCGGCCACCGCCGGACGGTGTCACTCGCCAAGCGCGATGCCCTCGCGCCGTGGATCGGCGCCACCGAACAGCCCGTCCCCGGTGATCGCGATGGCCTGAAGACCGGAGGTCAGCGCCCGCGCGTTCACCTCATAGCCGAGCGCTTCCAGGTCCGCGCCGAGCGCGGTGGCACTCGTTCCCTCTTCGAGGTCGAAGGTGCCGAACCGGTTGACCAGATGCGGCATGTCGATGGCGGCCTGAACATCCATGCCCCAGTCGACATGGGCGATGATCGTCTTGGCGACATAGCCGATGATGCGGCTGCCGCCCGGCGATCCGATCACCAGCACGGGCGCGCCGTCACGCATCACGATGGTCGGCGACATCGACGATCGCGGGCGCTTTCCCGGCTCCAGCCGGTTGGCGATCGGCACACCGTCGCGATGGGTGCGGAACGAGAAATCGGTCAACTCGTTGTTGAGCAGAAACCCGCCCGGTGCCATCAGCCGCGCGCCGAACCCGTTCTCGATCGTCGTCGTCATCGACAGCGCATTGCCCTGCGCGTCGACGATCGAGATGTGGCTGGTCGATGGCAGTTCCAGCGACTCATCGTCGGCCCAAAGGTGCGCATGGCTCCAGCCGGGATTGCCGGGCGCGACCTCGGCCAGCGCCTCATCGCCCGACAACAGCGCCGCGCGATCGGACAGGTAATCGGGATCGACCAGCCCCTCGGTCGGCATCGGCACGAAGTCGCTGTCGGCCATGTACCGGCCACGATCGGCGAACGCCAGACGCGATGCATCGCCGATCAGGCGCCAGCTCTCGGCGCTGTCGGGACCCGATCCGGCCAGATCGTAGGCATCGACCATGCCCAGGATCTGCCCGACCGTCAGCGCGCCCGACGATGGCGGCCCCATGCCGCAGACGTCGAGCGCGCGATAACCCGCGCAAACGGCCGGCCGTTCGATGACCTCATAGAGCGCAAGGTCGGTCAGGCTCAGAAGGCCCGGATTGCCCGCCGCCGAGCGCACCGTATCGACGATGCCTTCGGCGATCGGCCCTTCATAGAGCGCGTCCGCGCCCTGCCGCGCCATCGCGCGCAGCGTTTGGGCATAGGGCTGGTTGGTGAGAACATCGCCCTCGGCGATCGGTTCACCATCGGGGAGGAAATAGGCCGCGGTCGTTGCAAACCGGCTCAGTCGCTCTTGATCGCCGGCGACCGAGGCGGCCAGACGCGGCGAGACCGCAAACCCCTGTTCGGCCAGATCGATGGCCGGCTCGAAAAGCCGGCTCCAGTTCGCCGTCCCCCACCGCCGGTGCGCCTCTTCCATGAG
>CAZSFA010000085.1:5934-12381 GCA_964606055.1 uncultured Oceaniradius sp.
GCCCGGCGTGCCGACCGACAGACCGCCGACGACCGCGTCGAAAAAGCCCAGCGGCTCGCCATCATCGTCCTGAAACAGCGTGGGCGTTGCCGCAAGTGGCGCGGTTTCGCGCCCGTCGAGCGTCGTCAGGGCACCGGTCGCGGCATCGAACCAGACCAGAAACGCGCCACCGCCAAGGCCGGACGATTGCGGCTCCACCAGACCGAGCACGGCTTGGACGGCAACCATCGCATCGGCCGCGCTGCCGCCCTCGCGCAACACCTGCGCACCCGCCTCGACGGCCAGCGGATTGGCCGCGCTGACCATCCAGTTGGCAGCGGCGACGGGCATGCCGGCCGCCTTGGCCTCCTGCGCCGCAATGGCGGCGTCCGACAGGCTCGACACCATGCCGCCGCCGGCGACCTCCGGCGCAACCGCATCGGCCGCCTGCTGTCCGAAAGCCGTGGTCGTCAACAGGGCCAGCGCCGCCATGGTCAGGAATGCACGCATCGGGTCGTCCTCCGTGTGATGACTGGTGCGGACAGTGAACCCGAAACGCCGACCCGTGTCTTGTACATTCATGTCTTGCACGTGGTTGTTTCGCCCGGCCGGCAACCTGCCGCGCTGGTCGCGGGCCGGGTCGTGTCAGCCCATGCGGTGTCCGGCCGGCGGTGATGACCGGGAACGCCGACGCGCGTCCGCGCGACCGGCCTCAGAACACGGCGTGCGCGCCGCGGTCGGCATCGGCATCGCCCGCCACCAGCTTCTCGTAGAAGTCGAACAGTGTCTCGGTGCCGGTCGATGGCGTCGCATCGGCATCGTAGCGCCCGGTTTCGGGGTCCATCAGCAGCATCGATTCGGTCGCGTAGTACCGCCCGATGCGCGCCAGTTCCGCCTTGTCCCTGATGGCCGGCGAGACGGTGCCGAGAACGGCCAGCGCGCCGATGATCGTGTCGAGCATGGCGACCGGCACGCGCGCAAATCGCGGCGCCGTGCCCAGCAGCGCGAACAGTCTTTCGCCCTGTTCGATGGGCGTGATCGCCGGCCCCGGCCCGCCGATCGGCAGGATGCGGTTGTGCAGCGCCGCGTCGTTGAGGCATCGCACCAGATAGGCGGCAAGGTCATCGTCGCTGATCGGCTTGCATGCCGTCAGCCGCCCGTCGCCGAAAACGAGGAAGCGTTTGCCCTGCCGCAGCCGGTCGAACTGGCCCGACAGCGATTTGAAGAACGCGGTCGGCCGCACGATGGCATGGGTCAGCCCCGATGCGATCAGGTCTTTTTCAAAGGCCAGCTTGGCATGCTGAAAGGCAAGCAGCGGCTTCTGCACGCAGATCGCCGACAAGAGGATGAACTGCCCGATGCCCGCGCGCACCGCCGCATCGAGCACAACCTTGTGGGCATGGTAATCGACGGCCCAGGCGTCGCGCGGCGCCCCGGTGCGCGATGCCATGCACGAGACGATCGCGTCGAAGCGCTCGCCGCGCAGCCCGTCGCGGTCCAGCGAGGCGGGATCGGCGACATCGCACATGCGCATTTCGGCGCCCTGTGTCCGCGCAAGGACCTCGGCGCCGCGCGAGGCCGGCCGCACCGTGCAGACGACATGGTAACCCTGCGCGACCAGCGCGCGCAGGGTCGCCTGGCCGATCGTGCCGGTCGCGCCCAGGAGCACGATGCGGCGTTGCCCGCCGGTCGCTTCCCCGGCGATGGTTGGCGTTTGGTCGGTCATCGTTGGTCCGCGCCACTATGGCCAAGCCGCCGCCGGCGCACAATCGGCTTCGGGCGCCATTGACGGCACCGCGTGCCGGGTGCAGATGACCAACGGGCGCCGCTCGGCCGCCCGCACATCCGAAATCGGGAGACGACCATGACCTTGTCGCAACGGCGCTTCGGGCGCACCGGCTGGACCTCATCATCGATCGGCTTTGGCGCATGGGCCATTGGCGGCTCTTGGGGCGATGTCTCTGAAGCCGATGCCAAGGCCACGTTGCATGCCGCGCTCGATGCCGGCGTCACGTTTCTTGACACCGCCGATGTCTATGGCGACGGGCGCTCCGAACGGCTGATCCGCGATGTGCTGGCCGAACGCGGCGGCGACCGGCCGATCGTGGCCACCAAGGCGGGCCGGCGCTTTGATCCCCATGTCACCGAAAGCTACACCGAAGCCGGGCTCGAGGCGTTCGTCGACCGGAGCCTTGAAAACCTCGGCGTCGAGACGATTGATCTGTTGCAGGTGCATTGCCCGCCGACCGAGGTCTTCTACCGGCCGGAGATCTTCGAGGCGCTCGACCGGATGGTCGCCAAGGGCAAGCTGCGCCATGTCGGCGTGTCGGTCGAAAAGGTCGAGGAAGCGCTCAAGGCGATCGAGTATCCGGGCGTCGTTTCGGTGCAGATCATCTTCAACTGCTTCCGCCAGCGCCCGGCCGGCCTGTTTTTCGAGCAGGCGCGCAAGCGCGATGTCGCCGTGATCGTCCGCGTGCCGCTGGCGAGTGGCCTTCTGACCGGGAAGATGACGGCCAACTCCACATTTGCCGCCGACGATCACCGCAACTTCAACCGTCATGGCGAGGCGTTCGATGTCGGCGAGACCTTTGCCGGCGTGCCCTACGATGTCGCGCTCGAGGCTGTCGAGGCGTTGCGCCCGCTGGTGCCGCAAGGCGCGAGCATGGCGCAGTTCGCGCTGCGCTGGATCCTGATGCACGACGCGGTCTCGGTGGTCATTCCGGGTGCGCGCCGCGCCGACCAGGCCGCCGCCAACGCCGCTGCCGACGCGCTTGCGCCGCTCAGCGACGAGACGATGGCCGCCGTGCGCGCGATCTACGACGCGCGTATCGCGCCGCACGTGCACCACCGCTGGTGAGCCGCCGTCAGTTCGCCTTGCGGTAGACGGCCGTGTTGGTCGGCGCGGTGCCGTCGGGAAGATGCACGGTCTGGACGACCGTCATCGATGCGCCATCCTTGGAAAGCGTGCGCTTGGCGGTCATCAGTTCGACGCCGGCGCGATAGGCGGCCGAATCCAGCCGGTCGTCGGCAACCGCCGCAATCGCCAGCGAATCGGCCAGCGGCCCGGCATCGAACCGGACCGGCTTGCCGTCCGGCACGCCGCGAAAGGTCATCGTCTGCTCGCCCTCGGCATCGACCCAGGCCATGGTGATCACCACCTCCACGCCATCGGGCGCGATGCGATAGGTGCCCGATTGCGGCGGCTCGCCCTGCTCGTAGTCGCACGAGTTCGGGTCGAGCACCCAGAGCCCGATGAAGCGGTCAAATGGCGTGTGCAGCACCAGTTCCTCCTGTGCGTGTCATCCCGTCAGCGGCCAGACCATGGGAATCATCACCATGGCAATGGTGAATGTGGTCACATCCATGATCAGGCCAAGCCGCAGGAAGTCGGTGAACCGGTATCCGCCGGCATTGTAGACCAGCGTGTTGGTCTGATAGCCGATCGGTGTGATGAAGCTGGCTGACGCCGCGATCATCACCGCGACCACGAAGGGGCGCGGATCGAGCCCCAGCGCCGTCGCCAGCCCGATCGCCAGCGGCGTGACGATCACCGCCACCGCATTGTTTGTGACCAGTTCGGTCAGGATCGTCGTCAGGATGTAGATCGCCGCGAGCGCCACGATCGGCGCCATGCCCATCAGGATCGGCTGCACCGCATCGATGATGATCGTCACCAGCTGGCTGTTCTGCATCGCCGTGCCGATCGCCAGCATCGCCGCGATCAGCCCGAGCACGCGCCAGTCGACCGATTGCACCGCTTCCTCGGCCTCCACGCACCGCGTCGCCAGAACCAGCACCGCGCCGATCAGCGCAAGGCCGGCGATTGGCATCAGGTCGAGCGCCGCACCGGCGACCACGCCGAACGTGATCGCGATCGCCAGCGGCGCCTTGACGCGGCGGAACCCGCGCTCGGCGGGCTGCGACACGTTGACCAGGCCATTTTCCTCGGCGAAGCGGGACAAGTCGTCGGGCGCGCCCTCGATCAGCAAGGTGTCGCCAACGGTCAGCGGCGTCGTCTCGAACCGGTCGGCCATGTTGGTGCCGCCCCGGTGCAGGGCGACCGGATAGATGCCGTAGCGCCGGCGCAGCCGCAGGTGTCGCAGCGTGCGGCCCAGCACCCGCGCGCCTGGGCCGATCAGGATTTCGATCATCGTCGACGAGCGCGCATCGGTCTGTTGCAGCCGCCGCCCGTCCGGCGTGCCCAACTGGCCCTCTTCCTTCATCGTCAGGATTTCGGCGACCGGCGTGCGCAGAACCACGATGTCGCCGGCCTGCAGAACCACATTGCCAAGATCGCGCCGCAGCGACTGGTCGCCGCGCAGGACGTCGATGATGCGCCGGTCGGGATGGTTGAACGCGCTGACCTGATCGACGGGCTGGCCGATATGCTCCGAGCCATCCTCGATGACGGCCTGGACGATGAACTTGCGCCCCGCCTGGCTGGGCAGGACCGCGCCCACGCTGTCGCGGTCGGGCAGAAGCCCGCGCGCCACGAACATCACGATGATGCCGGCGATCGCCAGCACGATGCCGACCGGCGCGATCTCGAAAATGGTGAAGCGCTCCAGTCCGTTGTCGCGCGCCACCGAGTCGACCAGGAGGTTGGTCGACGTCCCGATCAGCGTGCAGGTGCCGCCCAATATGGCTGCATAGGACAGCGGAATGAGCAGTTTGGAGGGTGTCTGGCTGGTCTCGCGCGCGATCTGGATCGCGACCGGGATCATCAGCATCACCAGCGGCGTGTTGTTCATCACCGCCGACATCGCCGCCGCCGCGCCCAAGAAGGTGAAGAAGGTCAGGATCGGTCGCGATTGCGCCTGCGCGGTGGCAAACCGGGCGAACCGGTCGACCGCGCCCGTGCGCACCAGCGCCGACGACAGAACGAACATCGCCGCAATGGTCGCCAGCGCCGGCGAGGACAGCACATCGAGCACATCGGCGATGTCGAGGATGCCGGCCAGCAGCAGCGCGCTGACCCCCAGGCCCGCAATCACCTCCGGCGCGCGCCATTCGGTGGCGAAACCGGCAAACAGCGCAACGATGACCAGCGCCGTCAGCGCGGGCGCGACAAGGGTGCTTTCGGACATGGCCGCGGCAAACATCGGTGGCGCTTCACCCAATGGCGACGGTCGCCCCGGCGCCGGCGCCAGGGCGGAGTGCCGGATCAAGGGGGCGCCATGCAGGCGGTCGATCGGGGTTGGTCATGGCCGTCTCGTCAATCCGTCAGGATGGAGACGCTATCACGACCACGCGCCCCGCTCAAAGCGCACAAGGCCCCCGAAAACATGCCGTTTTCCGTATGGATTTGGAGTTCCAAGGTGCTAGTGTAACGGGCAAGTAAAGCGATCCGTTGAACAAGGGGACCACCATTGAAGGCTGATCTTCAGGCTCTGTACGAAGCAGCGCGCGAGGCGATGAAGAAGGCACGCGCGACCTATTCGGGTTTTCCGGTCGGCGCGTCCATCCGCACCGATGACGGTCGCATCTTCACCGGCGCCAACATCGAGGTTGCTTCCTATCCTGAAGGTTGGTGCGCCGAAACGACGGCGCTGTCGCAATTTGTCATGGGCGGCGGCGGCCGCATCACCGATATCTGCGTGATCGCGGAAAAACTGGAGATGTGCACGCCCTGTGGCGGCTGTCGCCAGCGGCTGGCCGAGTTCGCGCCGCCCAATGCGCGCCTGCACCTGTGCGACGCCAAGGGCATCGCCAAGACGGTCACCATGACCGAAGTGCTGCCGTTCGCGTTCCAGACCGACCTCTTGCGCGCATGATCACCACGCTCGATCACATCGTCGACAAGCTTGAGGGTCTGGCGCCGACCACGGCCTTCGTGCTCGGCTCCGGTCTTGGCGGGCTCGTCCAGGCCGTGTCCGATCCCGTTCACATTCCCTATGACGAACTGGAGGGTTTCCCCGAATCCGGCGTCAGCGGCCATGCCGGCGAACTGGTCGCCGGCCGCATCGGCGGCAAGCCGGTGCTGATGCTGTCCGGGCGCGCCCACTATTATGAGCATGGCGATTCGGCGGTGATGCGCCCGGCCATCGCCATCCTGCACGGCCTGGGCATCAAGAACCTGGTGCTGACCAACTCGGCCGGTTCGCTGCGCGAGGACATGCCGCCCGGTTCGGTCATGCTGATCACCGACCACATCAACCTTGCCGGCACCAATCCGCTGGTCGGCGAGCAGAGCGACGCGCGTTTCGTCGGCATGACCAGCGCCTACGATACCGACCTCTCCGCTGCCCTGCGCGCGGCGGCCGATGCCGAAGAGATCGCGCTGGGTGAAGGCGTCTACATGTGGTTTTCCGGTCCGAGCTTCGAGACGCCGGCCGAAATCCGCATGGCGCGAATGCTCGGCGCGGACGCTGTCGGCATGTCCACCGTGCCCGAGGTGATCCTTGGCCGCTTCATGGGCCTGAACTGCGCCGCCTGCTCGGTGATCACCAATTTCGGCGCCGGCATGAC
>CAZSFA010000086.1:0-11980 GCA_964606055.1 uncultured Oceaniradius sp.
ATCCGTCAGCCGCCGGTGACCGCGCCCAACGCGAACGCCTCGCCCGTCAGGCTGATCTGCGGCGTCTGCCGATAGTTCCACTTGTCATGGGTGAGCCGGGGCAACTCGCGGCGCACATAGTCGGACACTTCCTCTGTCGTCAGGACGCCGTCGCCGTCGCGGTCGCCGGAAACAAAGGCGTCCAGCAGCGTGCTGGTGAACGCGCCGTGTCCCTCATGCCCTTCGAGCGCGTACTGGGTCTCGGTCGAGGCCGACATCATCAGCCGCGTCGAACGCGCGCCGGTCGCGCCGTTGGCGATCGCCTGATGCAGCCGGAACGCGGCGTCCATGCGCAGCGCCGATCCGCTTTCGCAAGCGTCGAACACGACGATCGCGCGCCGTGCCGGCATGAGCGACAACAGCCTGTTCCATTCGCCTTGGGAAATCGCCCGTTGCGCCAGTTCCTGCCGCGGGTCCCGACCGGTCCGGATGTCGGCGCCCAGGAAATGGAAGCGGCCCTCATCGGTCAGGCCATGCCCGGCCGCAAACAGCACGAACGTGTCGTCGGGATGCATGTCGGCGGCAATCGCGCGCATTGCGGCCGAAACACTGGCGCGCGTGACCTCGCCATCGGACAATCGTGTGACGACCAGGTCCCGGCCGGCCAGCGACGGCATCATGGGCCCGGATGATCCGGCCTGCATGGCCTGTCGCAACGCGGCAGCGAAGGCGTCGGCGTCGCGGTTCGGATAGGCCAGGTCGAGCGCGTCGTCGCCATAGTCGGCCACGGCGACGGTCAGAAGGTGCACCCGGCCGCGCTCGGCTTCGCCGTCGAACGCGGGCCCCTGCGCCGTGGCGGGCCGGGAGGTGAGAATGCGGCTGGCGTTCGAGACTGCGACCGAAACCTCGTTGGCGCCCTGTTCGAGCGGCAAGACGCGGCTGACCTCTAGCGGGCCGACGCCGTCCGGGGTCGCCTGGCTCTCGTCGACGGCAACGACCTCGCCGTTGACGCGCCACACCACCCAGCCAAGTCCGCCAGCGCCCACATCGAGCCGCGCACGGGCGCGGATCGATCCTTTGGGCGTCGACTCGGCATCGATGTCGAGCGCGACCACCTGCGGAGGCGCGCCGACCTCGAAGGCTTCCTTCAGCGACAGGGTGCTGCGCGCGTCCCGCAGCGCGCCGCCCGGATCACCGGCGAAGGCGGCCTGCACCAGATCGGGCCGGTAGAACTCCTCGGCGAACGCCGACAGCGGCACTGCCGCGTTGGTCTGGCTGTTGCGCACCAGAATCTGCGCGGCGGCCGAAATGCGGTTGAAGGCGAAGAAGCCCGACGGCAGCAGCAACAGCGCGTCTCCGTCCGCTTCCAGGAAGAGGCTGGCGACGCGCTCTCCCGTCGAAGACCGGAACACGTCATAGCCGGTCTCGGATCGCGGCACGATCGCGTGGCCGCCGCCCATCAGCAAACGTCCGCCGCTCATCTGCGGCTGGCGCGGGTGCGCGCGCAAGGGCCGAAGCGCACGATCATGGAAGAACAGGCCGCCCGAGGTTTGCGCGATGACCACCGCGTTTTCGTCCGATGCAATGTCCTCGGACTGGATGAGACCCCGCACCATGAGCTGTTCGCCGGCGTTTTCGGGCTCGCCCAGTTGGTTCCCTTCAAGGTCGAACGCGTAGATGAGCGTGCTTGGATGGCTATCGTTGCCAAACTCATCTTCAAGCGGTGCTCCCCGTGGCACGCCGCGAACCAGAAGGCGTACGCGGCCCGCTTCGGAGGGGAGGACGTAAGCCTTCGCGTTGTCGTTTTGCCGATCCGCTCCGAACAGCTGGAAGTCGCGCTCCATGAAGTCCAGAACGATGTGGGTCGGAATGCTCTGGCGATTTGGCCTTTGCACGAGCATTGCGATCTCATTGCCGTCAGTCAGCCCGTAGCTGACAAGGCCCTGCATCTCGCCGTCGCCGACCACGCGATGCGGTGGGCCGATGTCGTCAAGGTTCCATGAACGACAGGGCGGAGCGCCAAAGGCGAAGTCGCAGCGCTTGGGCTGAAAGCGCTCAAGATCGTCGACCATCGTCCAACTGCCATCGTCGGAGTCGGTGTCGATCACGCAATGGTTCATGAAAACCCGGGAGCCGTGCGGCACCAGCCTCGTCCAGACCTGGCGTCCACGGTGCTCGTAGCAGGACTGCGTTGATTGACGTTGCGCATCACCGGGCACGACGGCGCCATCGGTCGCCACGCGGCTTTCGGGCGCCAGCGGCACGATGTTGAAGGTGCGCCGGTCGGCGTCCTCCAGATCATCGATCACCAGCGCGCTGCGCCGCTCGCCACCGGGCGGCGACAGCCAGAACACCCGTTCGGGCAGCGGCAAGGCGACATCGATCTCGGGGCTGCCGAGCGTCCATTCGAAATAGCTCTTGGTCGTGACGTTCTGCGTGGTGACGGCGCGCACCATGTTGGCATCGTGATCGAAGTCGGCCCATTCGCGCCTGGGGAACGCGACATCGATCGTCTTGTCCATGCCCGGAGCCGCCACCTCGATCGACAGTTCAGGGCGAAGGCCCGACCTGAAGATCAGCGAATAGGTGCCGTCCGCATTGAAATGCCTCACCCAGAACGTGCCGCGAAGCGTGACCGATGCGCTGCCATCGGGCGACTGCACGGTGTAGGAACGCCGCGTCTCGCCACCGAACAGATTGGGCGCCGGGCGCGGCTCGCTTGTGCGCTCCCCGGTACGCGGATCGGCGGCGAACGCTTCGCTCCGGTTGGGACTGTGGTGGAAGCCGGCCGCATCGGTATGGGCGATCGGGGCAATCCCCGGCCCTGAAACGTTCCAAAGCACCGACAGCGAATCCAGATCGACGCCTGCAAAGTACGAGTTCTCGCCGGCATTCGCGCATCGCATGCCGATCTGGACGACGCGCTCGTCTTCAAAGACCGAGAAGTCCGGGCTCCCTCCCCGACACGCGGAGTCGAACGCAACGTCCAGACGTCCATCGATCTCGAGATCGACGGGGTCAAGCACATGGAGACTGTACGGCCGGCCGAAGAAACCGGCCTGCAGCATCAGGTACCGGCCGTCGGAAAGTGCGCGCAGGCGACGCCCGGACCACCCGTCGGCAAGGCGCTCCCTAAAGACCTCTTCACCGCTTGCAGCGTCGATCGCCAGAAGCAAGACCGCTCCGCCGTTGCTGCTGCCGGCCTCGGGCCCGGACACGAAGACGACATCGCCCGCGCCAACCGGCCCGAGCGTCTCAAACCGCTCCAGCCCGTAGTCGAAGGCGCTGTACGCCTCGAACAGCGAGATGTTGTCGGCATCGTAGGCGATGAGGCGGGACTGATCGCTGGTCCCGGTCGATGTGCTGACATAGTGCGACTGTGTGACGACGCTCTGGCCCATGCCGGTCCTGTCGACCGGACCAAGGCGCATCACGACGCGCTCCAGTTCAAGATCGAGGAACGCGCGATCGCTGCTGATCAGGTAGCGGCCATTGTTGGTCAGCAGCGGCGATCGTTGGTACTCCGTGCCAAAGAAGGAATCGACGTTCGGCGGCAGAAGCTGCACCACACCTTCATCGTCGGGATTGTGTGCACTGAGAAGAACGTCCTCGACCAGGATGTTCCCTTCGAGGTCACCATCCTCGATGCGATAGAGCCGCTCGTTCAACCTGAAAAAACGCGCCAGTTCGGCCGCCGGTCGCGCGCCTTCGATCCGGCCAATCTCGCGCAACTCGGTGGAATAGGCCGAATCGTAGACAGGGATCTGCCCCGACCGCAGATAGAGTTCGGCGGCGGCGACCGGTCGCGCCGTTGCGACGCAGCACAGGACCAGAAGAACCCATACCATCGATCTCGTGACAGTGCGCATCGGGCGGCTCCTGTTTCAGGTTGCGGCGTGGCGGCGCGTGGTGCCGGGCCGGCGGCTATTCGATGATCGTTCGGATTTCGACGCGACGGTTCTCGCCGCTTTCGGGATCGGACGGCATGATCAGATCGCGCTCGCCCCTGCCGGACGGCACGAACCGGGAGGAATCCAGCCCGTGGTCGACGGCCAGACTGCTCGCGACCGCCAGCGCACGGCGCTCCGACAGATCGTCATTGTAGGCATCGGACCCGCGCGCATCGGTATGGCCGACGATCTCGAAGCGCAGTTCGCTCAACAGCGGATCGGACAGTGCCGCCGCCAGCGTTCGGATGGTTTGCCGGGCTTCGGCCGTCAGGCGCGCTTCGTCGTACTCGAACGCGATGCGCAGATCGATCGCCGGTGGCGGATCGTCCTCGTCGTCCAGAATCGAAAGACCGCGCTTTCCGCGCCCGGGCAGGTCCGTTCGAAGCGCGTTGACGATGGTCTCGATGTCGGTGGACTGGGCGGCCGCCGGTGGCGCGCAGGCCATGGCGAGCGCCAGCGCCGCGCTCAGGGCAATCGGTTTCATTGACTGTCTCCCGTGGTGGTGATGGCGACGGCCCGGCTGGCATAGTACCGGCCTTCACCCTCGTCCTCGAATGCGATGGTGGCCGCGCGCAGGGCGCTCAGAAAGTCCCGCTCCTCCTCGACCTGGGGGCGGGACTGGGTGAACAGGGGGCTTCGCGTGGTGATGGCCAGCAGCATCTCCTGACCGAACGGACCCGAGACCTGAAAGCGCGGGCGCCCGGCCTCGCCGTCACCGAGCGTGAGGCGCGCGCCGGGCAGCAACGTCGTCAGTTGGTCGCCGGCGCTCTGTTGCAGGTGCACGACCGATCCATCGGCCTGAAAGTAGCTCAGGTGCAGGTGGCTGCTGAAGTTCGGCATGTCGATCGAAAAGACGAACGGGTCGCCATCGCTGTACGCGGTCTTGTCGATGTCGATCTCGGCACCGATCGCCTCGATCCTGCCTTCGGTGAGGATGAGCAGGGCCTCGCATTGCGGCCACGGCCGCACCTCCACCGCGATCTCGTGCTCCTGTCCGTGCGACTCCTTGAGTGCCTCAAGGTCTTCGGGCCGGCTGACGAAGCCGCGCAAGGTCGGCTTGCCCTCCACGGTCGTCACAAACACCTGCGCGCATTCGAAGCCGAGATCGGTGAGGACGCGGATGTCGGGCTGCGGGCGCGGCTCGGGTTCGTCGGGGTCCGGCCGGATCGGCGGCGCCAGCGGGTCGATGACGAAGGCGGAGTGAACCCGGGCCAGGAACGTGTCATAGGTCATCGTCCCGTAGCCGCCGTCGCCCCAATCGGTTCCCCATGAGTTGATGAACGTGAACAGCCGGGTTCGGTCGTCATAGCCCACCATGGTCATGGCGTGACCGCCGACGAACGCGCCCTCGCCGGCTTCGGCCCGCCACGGCTCCCGGCCGCGCTCTCTCATGAACGCGGCGTTCAACGCGGCCCCGAAGATCACCGGGTGGCCGAGCGCGAGTTGCCCCTTGACCTGATCGAGATCGTCGATGTTGACCCGCCGCCAGCCCTTGATGCGGAACGCATCGACCGACGCGGCCTCTTGCGCCGAAACCGTTTCGCACCGTTGATCGCTGTAGGGATACGCGGCCAGCGACACCGCCCCGGTTTCAAGTTGCTCGAGACCCTCGTGAATGCGCGCGCCCTGCTCGCAGTCGTTCGGATCGACCCGGATCAGGTCATGAAGCCATGCCGGACTGACCAGGTTCTCGGGCCGCGAAATCTGCCGTCCGTGCGAGGCACGTTCGTAGTAGGACCGCGCCGCATAGCCGACCGCCCAGGAGACACATGAGCCCCAACGCCCCTGGTCACCGACCGCCGGCATGCGGTCGATCATGCTGATCGCCTCGGGCAGATATGAGCGGAAACGCGGCGTCGTCGGAAAGGTCTCCAGAAGCTCCGCCGGCGCCAGCAGCGCGCCCGTCGCATAAACCCGGTCCTGCGCCGGCGCGGTCGTGGCGCCGCCGACAACCAGCGCGACGGCAAGCGCGGCCATGCCGCCATGCAAAGCGGGACGCGTACGCATTCGGTCTGTCCTTTCGTGGAGTTTCATCGTCACCGATTCTCCCGGATCAAGCTTCGGCACAAGGCATCAAGCCCACCATGGAACGCTCTAGTTGAACCCCAGATAGGCACGCCTTCGGCACGAACCGTCCGGATGCGGATGGCCGGAGCCGCACGTCACGCCCTCGCGGCACCGCGCCAGCTTGAACCGGTTGTAGCAACCACCCGGCCCCCAGCGACCCGGCGGGCAATAGGACAAACCACCCCGGTTGCGGCAGGTCTGCGTGCTGGCACGCCACTGTGCCAGCCACCCGCTTGCGCCTGCCGAGGTCGGAAACAGGCCCGCGCGATGGTCTTCGATCGCTGCCGGTTGACCGCGCGGCATCGTTTCTGCCGATGCGGCCTGGGTGGGTGCGAAAAGCACGATCGCCAAAAGCGACAGGGCAAGCAGTTTCATCTCAGTCCTCGTCCGATGATTGTTTGTGCTCGATGATGCGGTGCCGTCTCGACGGGTAACGGCATCGGTCCCGGCGCGCGCCGGGACCGCGCCCAAAGGGCTGCCAGTGGCAGCCGTCGCCTCCTTGCGCAAGACACGGCACGTCAGTCCCAGAACGTGTAGCGGCACGCGGTGTAGCGGATGCGATGACCGCCCTGAGCCGGAACGGTGTAGCTTCCACCGCCGGCGATGGTCCAACTGCTGGACCACCAGGTGCTGCCGCTCCGGCACCGGTTGTGCCGGGAGCCTTCCACGCACCAGACCGCGCTGATCTGGCGTGAGCAGCCATTGACCAGGCGCCAACCGCCGCCGGACCGATTGACAGCGTTGATGCACTGGCGCGCGCTGTAGGTATCGGCGGAGTTGCAGGCAAACGCGGTGTCGGGGAACACCCACGCGGCACAGGCCAAGGTTAAAAGGGCAATAAACCGTCTCGTATTTGCCATTGTATTCGTCACCAGATTCGCAAATACCATGCTTGAGCTCTCCGCCGTCGTACCGATCGCCTGTGTCGCCAATGCATCGCCTTCCCGCATCACACCAAGGTGGTATCCAGCGCCAAGCGGCGTTTGTGGGTGGCATCGGCCCATGAACCGGTCACGGCACGGCACGGCACGGTCGACGGAAACGCTGTACGCGGCGATCGACGATGTGATGTCCGTGCTGCCGGTCCCTGACCGGGAAGAGGATCGACCGCCGGACATCTGGCAGCCGGCGATCTTCCTTGAGCTTGGCGGCCGGCTGAAGCCGATCGACCGGGCCGAGGCGGCCGCCGGCCATCCCTTCGCACAGGCGGCGCGCGCCTATCTGGACAGCGCATCTGGGCGCGAAAACACCCCGGTGGGACTGGGCCTTGATGGCCAGAACCTCATCGTGCGGATCGCGGCCTCCGCACGCACCCGCACCTCATTCGTGGCCGTGGTGTCGAAGGACGAGTTCGCCACCTTTCTGAAGACGGCCTTTCCGCACCTGCATGTCACGCCGGCGCTGCGGCGACTGCTGGTGCTGCATCTGGCCGGTGTCGGGCTCAAGGATGGCGCGGCGCTCGACAACCGCAGTGTCGATACGCGCAAGCGACAGTCCCAACAATTGCGCGCGGTGTTTGAGGCCGACGATCTGGCGACTGTCGGCCGCGTTGTTTCCAATGCGCTCGTGGTCGCGCTGGAACGATTTGCCCACGCCGGGCACATGGCTCCGGGCCAATCCATCGCCCGGTACGTCGATCGCTATCTGCCGGCCGGCACGCGGCTCTATGCCTTGTCCGATCGGGACAGTCCGAGCGTCCCGGTGCTCGACATGGGGCCGGTCGACGGACAGCCGGTGCTGACCTTTCATCCGATGGCGCTGCCCGACATTCGCGAACAGGACATCGCGCTGCTTGACGATCTGGGGTTGCGACTGATCTGGCCCTTGCGCCACGGGCTGTGCACGCCGGAGGCGCGTCCCTTGCCGCCCGCCGACCATATCGAACAGGCGCTGCGTGACGCATCGTTGACGTTGCGGACAGTGTGCGGCGGCCATGCCCAGGTGCTGGCTTTCGCCGCCGCCTCGAAACTGGCGATCGAACTGGCGCGCGCCCAACCCGCCGCCGTGTCGCGGCTGCATGTCGCCGGCGTGTGCGTGCGCGAGGGACGGCCCGAGGCCGGGCCGCGCCGGCTGGCGCGCGGCGTGCTGGCCTTGGCCGCCAGCAGGCCCGGACTGCTCGATCCGATCCTGGGACAGTTGGAGACGCGCCTGCGCAAGCCCGGCGCACTGGAACGGTTCATGAGACGTCAGTTCGCCGACAGTCCGGCCGATCACGCTATCATCGAAGCGGAACTGCGCGGCCCGTTCGGCGCACGGCGCTTTCGTGACGCTTTGCTGGACTCGGCCGCATCGGCCCGGCACGACTTCCTGTTCCAGACCGATCTGGAATGGGACAACGCGCCAACGGACGTTCCGGTCCATCTGCATCATGGCGAGATGGACTGCATTCATCCCATGGCGCTGGTCGAGGCATTGCACGCGCGCCTGCCCAACGCGGTGCTGCACCGTCACGCCAATGTCGGGCAACTGTTCTGCCACCAGCATTTCAGGCCGCTGCTCACGGCCATTGCACAATGCGGAGCGCGGTGAGACCGACGCGATGAAACTGTGGCAAGCCCGCCTGGCCTTCGGCAGTCCGGACCTGTCGACATCGCTGTTGTTCGCCACCGTCAACGGTTGGCTCCTGTTCTACCTCGTCAGCGTCATCGGCATGCCGCCGCTGGTCGCCGGCGCGGCCTTCGTCTTCGGCCGATTGCTTGACGGGTTGCTGGATCCGGTTGTGGGTGCGTGGACGGATCGCTACGGCCGCAAGCCGGTGATCGCCGGCGCTCTGCCGGTGGCGGCGCTGACCTTTGTTGCACTTTGGGCATCGGCAAGCCTGTTCGACGACGCGATCACCCGGGTGCTTGCCATCACCGTGGCCTTTTCGGCCTTCGCGCTCGCCTATACCTGCGTCTCCATCCCGCGCCTTGGCATGTTGCCCGGCTTCGTGCCCGGCTACCACGGCCGCACCGGTCAGGCCGGCGTGGACATGGCCTTCGTGTTCATCGCCGTTTTGATATCGTCGGTCGCTTTCCCGGCCGTGGTCGCCACCCTCAATGGCGGCGCGGCCCTGTCTGACTCCCGGCCCGCCACCTGGATCGGCGTCGCCGCCGGCATGGCTGTCCTTGCGGTGCTGGCCTACCTGCCGTTCATTGTCCTGATCAGGGAGCCGGAACGGCACAACGCCACCCATGACAAGGCGCATGTCGTCGCAACGCTCCTGGCGCTGCGCCACACCCCGGGCGCGCTGCGCACAGTCCTCATGTTCGGCTGCACGGTTCTGGCGCTCGTCACGCTGCAATCCATGATGCCGTTCTGGCTCGAGGCCGGCCCCGGCATCAAGGCGGCGGGGCAGTCGATCGTCCTGTTGATCGTCTTTGTGGCCACGCTTGCGTCGCTGCCGGCATGGGCCGTCGTGTCACGACGCTATGGCAAGGTCGTCGGATTGCGCCTGGGCATTGGCGCGTTTCTGGCGGGGATCGCGATGGCGATGCTGTTGCCTTCGGCAAGCGGCATGACCGCCCAGCTTGTTATCGCATCGCTGGTCGCCGGCGCCGGCGCCGGTGCGCTCAGCATGTTTCCATGGTCGATGATTCCCGATGTCGCCGAAGCCAACAGCCGGCGATTGGGCAAGTCGGTCGAAGGCACGACCACCGCCGCATTCACGATCACCAACAAGATGGCCGCCGCCGCCGCGCTGTTCTTGAACGCGGCGGTGCTGCAACTGAACGCCGGGCCTGCCGGATCCGCCGACACGCCGGCCGCGCTTCTCGTGCTCCCGGCCTTTTTCGCCATCGTCACATTGCTGGTCGCCGTTCCCGGCCGGCTGCATCGCGGGCGCCGATGAGTGACCGGGGTCGACCCGCAACAGGCGTCCGGCGGCAACCCGTGTGCGTCAGGGCGCCAGCCACACCGGATTGGACAGGGCGCGACGCAAGGGCTGTTCGGCGATGATGGTTTCGCTCAGCCCCCAGGGCAGGCCATCGGCAAAGGCCGCGCGAAAGGTGTCCAGAAGGCGCGCCCGCGACGCATCGGCGACGATCTCGGCCCGCACGAAGCGTTCGGGTGCCTGATCGAACGTGACCACGCAATCATCGTCTTCAAGCGTACGGCTGGCGATCGGCCCGGTGGCATCGTGAAGGGTCACCGTGTCACCGCCGGCACCGCGCGCCACAACGCCGATGTCGCCGCCCGACGCGATGCCGCCCATCGGCACGTCACCGACCGTCAGTTCCAGATGCGGGCCGTCCGGTGCCTCGGTGATGTAGCCGCGTCCCGCCTTCATCGCATCCAGGATCGCGCCTTGGCTCAGTTCGGGCAGATGCAGAACGGTCGTCGGCCGGGCCAGCGTGAACGGGCCTTCCGGGCGCAGTTCCACGGGCTGATGCCAGTCGCTGCCGCCGATCGCGGGCAGGCGCATGCCGGCGGCCAGCCTCTGCTGCCAGCGCTCGAGCGACACCCAGTTCCAGGCCAGCCATGGGTGCTGCCACACCTCCATGCAGTCGGCCTGCGGCCATGGCAGCGTCCACGGAATGCCCGGCTTGTCATGATTGACCGACAAGAGCCCGCCCTGCGCATGGGCGTGCGCGGCAACCGCATGGACGTCGTCGGGCGCCGCCATGCGGAAGTCGACCCACTGCCGGCAGCCGAAGACATTGGCATGGCCATGTTCGGTCGTCACTTCCATCGCCGGCAGGAAGACCAGGTCGGGTGAGGAGGCGGGCTGAAAATAGTGGTTCTGCGAGATCGTGTTGTGATCGGAGACGGCGAGGAAATCGAGCCCGGCCTGACGCGCCGCCGCATGCAGCACCTGGGGCGCGCCAGCGGCATCGGAATGGAAACAGTGGCAATGCAGATCGCCCCGGTACCAGCCTTCGCCGGGCCGCGCGGAGGCCGACCACATCAGCGGTTCGGCAACCGGGCGCGGCGCGTCATCCAGCGTCACCGTGATCTCGGCGTCGATGCCGGCCGCCGGCACCCGATAGAGCCCCAGGATCACATGCCATGTCCCGGCCGGCATCGGACCGGCCAGATAACCGGGCGTCGCGTCGTCGGTGGCGACGAAGAACCCGGTGCGCGCGCCGCCCGACCAGCCGCGGAAACCGTCGCGCGCCGGAAACGGCGCAAGCCGCGGATCGGCGCAGCCAAGATCGAGGATCGCGTCATCGGCCTTGGCATAGGCGAGCGTGACGTCGACGCGCGTCGTGCCTTCGGGCACCGTGAACGGCACCTCGTGGTAGGCAGACCGCGCCTTGTCGTCCGGCGTCAGATGCAGCCGGCGGCGGATCACCGCGCGTGCCTTGCCAGCCGCTGCCCATCGGCATCGAACAGGTGCAGCCGGTCGGGATCGAAACCGAGCGTGGCGTTGCCCTCGATTGTCAGCACATCGTCTGTGAAGATCCGCGCCGTCAGGCGGTGGTCGTCGCCACGATCGATCGTAACGAGGCTCTCGGGACCCATGTTCTCGTTGGTGAAGAGCGCGCCGGACAACGCGTTGGGCGCACCCGCCTCGACCAGATGAAGGTGTTCGGGCCGCACGCCGAGCGTCAGCCGGCCCGCGCCGAGGGCCTTGCGCACCGTATCGGGCACCGCCAGCGGCTCAACGGCCAGTCCGGGAGCTGTCAGATGCAGCCGCTCGTCTTCGATGCGCGCATCCACCTCGACCAGGTTCATCGGCGGATTGCCGACGAAATTGGCGACGAAGGTCGTTGCCGGCCTCTGGTAGACTTCCATCGGCGGCGCGTACTGGATGATCTTGCCGGCCTCCATCACGGCGATCCGGGTGGCCAGCGCCATCGCCTCGGCCTGATCGTGCGTCACATAGACCGCCGTGATGCCCATGTCGCGCTGCAGATGGTTGAGGAACCCGCGCGCGTCGAGCCGCAGCTTGGCGTCGAGATTGGAGAGCGGCTCGTCGAACAGATAGACATCGGACGGTGTCACCAGTGCGCGCGCCAGCGACGTGCGCTGCTGTTGGCCGCCGGAAATCTGCGACGGCATCC
>CAZSFA010000087.1:0-11838 GCA_964606055.1 uncultured Oceaniradius sp.
CGGCCTGTAAGCCGGGTTCTGTGAGCCGCCAAGCGGCCCGGCAGCCATTCATCTGGGACGACCATCGCTGGCCGCCTCATGCAACCTACCCGGACGACTGGCGTGGAGACACCGGGCCGAAGCCCACGCCGTCCCTATTCGGTCTTGCTCCCGGTGGGGTTTACCCTGCCACGACCGTTACCGGCCGCGCGGTGGGCTCTTACCCCACCCTTTCACCCTTACCCCGGCATCTGCGCTGCAAATGCCCAAGGCGGTTTGCTTTCTGTGGCACTGTCCCTGGGGTTGCCCCCGCCGGACGTTATCCGGCACCGTTTCTCCGTGGAGCCCGGACTTTCCTCGACGGCCGCCTTTCGGCATATGGCGCGCCGCGGCTGCCCGGCCGACTGGCAAGGGGTATGTAGGCTGGCACACCGACCGGCGCAACCGGGCGCGCCGGCGTCACAGATCGCTGATCATCTTGTAGTGGCCGTTGATCTGCCCCAGCCGGTTGAGTGCGAGCGCCGCCTCGGTGACATGCAGCGCCTGGGCGGCCAGCCGTTCGCGCGGCGTGCCCTTGCCCGCCCGGCAGTCGGCGACCGCCTGCAACCCGGCGGCGAAATCGATCCGCGAGGGATAGGCCGGCAGGCGCTTGCGCGGCCCGCGCGGATAGGCAAGCGGGCGCCCGTCATGCTGCACGGCCGAGCGCTGCCGGCCCACCAGCGCCGCCCAGCGTCGTCCGATCCGCCGTGACAGTTGCGGCTTGTGACCGGCGCGTTCGAGATGGACCGGCGACCGGTCGTCCCACAGATCATCGACGATCAGCGCCCCCTTTTCGCCCATGATCGTCATCGACCGGTCGCGCGGCGCGGCAAGGCCGCAGGTCAGCCGCGCGACCACGCCGCCGCCCATCGCAAGGCAGGCCGTCGAGAAATCGGCCGCCATCGCGTGCGGCGGCGTGTCGGTGCCCTTGTCGGGGAAGAACAGGCCCGAATGGCCGAGCATCTGACGGATCGGGCCGAACAGGCCCATCAGCCATGCCAGCGCGTAGCCCGCGTGTTCCAGCGTGCAACCGATCTCGAACTCATGCGCGCCGGGCCATGGCGCGCCGGAGACCGAGCGCCATTGCCGCCAGTCCTGTCGGAACACGGGGCCGTCCTCGATCTGCGCGTAGACCAGCCGGGGCCGGCCGATGACACCGCTTGCGAGCGTCTTGCGCACCAGCGCGAACGCGTCCGAGCGGGCATTGGCCGGCGCGCCCGCCAGGATCAGCCGCCGCGCATCGGCCAGCGTCACCAGCCGCCGCGCATCCTCGATCCGCAAAGCCAGCGGCTTTTCGCAGTAGACATGCTTGCCCGCATCCATGGACGCGCGGGCGATCTCGTAGTGACTGCCCGGATCGGTCAGGACCGCGACCGCCTCGACCCGGCTGTCGGCAAGCAGTTCCTCGCGGCTGCCATAGGCGGTCAGCTTCCAATGGCCGCAGAACCGGGACAGGCGTTCGGCATCGTGATCCCACACGCCGGTCAGCGCCAGTCCGGGATAGTTGGCGAGCGTCGTCATGTAGTAGTCGGCCACGAACCCCGTGCCGATGATCGCAAATCGCATCCAGCCGTCCCCACGTCGGGGTCAGGCTAGGGACAAGCCGAAAAGAAACCGTTTACGCCGGCCCGTCCGGGCGGGGCGGAATATCGTCCTCATCCTCGTCATCGCGCGCCGGGATCACATAGGCGCCCGACAGCCAGCGGTTGAGATCGACATTCTTGCAGCGCGCCGAACAGAACGGATAGCTGTCGCGCACGCTGGGCTTGCCGCATTCGGGGCATTGCCGCTTGGGCCGGAGCGGCTCGATCTTGGCCGACATGGCTAGAGCGTCCCCGACAACCAGCGGAAATGCACGTTGAAGCCCTCGCCGGTCAGGAGCCCCACCGTCTCGGCCAGCGGCAGGCCGACCACATTGGTGTATGAGCCGACGAGCTTGATGACGAATGTGCCGGCGAGCCCCTGAATGGCATAGCCGCCGGCCTTGCCGCGCCATTCATCGGAAGCCAGATAGCTCTCCATCTCGTCGCGCGTCAGCCGTTTGAAGCGCACACGGCTGTCGACAACGCGCTGGCGGATCTTGCCGGCCGGATTGATCAGCGCCAGCCCTGTGTAGACCCGATGGGCGCGGCCCGACAGCATGCGCAGGCACTGCGTGGCTTCATCGAGCGCCTCGGCCTTGGGCATCACGCGGCTGCCGACGGCGACCACCGTGTCGGCGGCCAGAATGTAAGGCAGGGTCTTGCCGCCGTCCTTGAGCGCCTTCTTGTCGTCCTCGCTCAACTCGCCATTGATCAGTGCCTGGGCGGACTTGGCCTTTTCAAGGCTCAGACGACGCGCCAACGAGCGCGGATGTTCGGCGCGGGCCGGCGTTTCATCGATATGGGCGGGCAGAAGCCGGTCGGGTTCGATGCCGGCCTGCATCAAAAGGTCGAGCCGCCTGGGCGAGGCCGACGCAAGAACCAATGTCTGCAGGACGCTCATGCGGTCTCCAGGCGGCCGGCCAGCGCGGGCTTTATTTGAAACGGTAGGTGATGCGGCCCTTGGTCAGGTCATAGGGCGTCATCTCGACCAGCACCTTGTCGCCGGTCAGCACGCGAATGCGGTTCTTGCGCATCTTGCCGGCGGTGTGGGCGATGATTTCGTGATCGTTTTCAAGCTTAACGCGGAAGGTGGCATTGGGCAGCAGTTCGAGCACCACGCCGGGGAATTCCAAAAGTTCTTCTTTCGCCATGCGGTCGATAAGGGTCCTTGATCCTGATTGAGCGGAGGAGAGCCCGGCGACGCCGGGGCCACGCCGCCCGATTGGGCGGCTCCTTAACGCAAAGATGGTGATTTGAACACCCGGTTTGCAAGGCCGGACCAACGGGCATGTCGGGCCGGGGCGCGCCATCGGGCGGCGACGCGTCCCGATCACCGGTCCCGATCGCCGCAATCGAGCGCGTCGCGTTGCGCGGCAACCACCGCGCCGGCCGCCTCCGGCGGCAGGCCGGTCGTCGCCTCAAAACCGGCAAACACCTCGGTCAGCACGCCGGTCATCGCGACCGGGTCGACCGGTGACAGGCGCGCGATCGTCTCGTCCGGCGACAGGCCATCGATGGGCCGGCCAAGCGGCAGGTCGCGGCAGGAAAAGTCGAGCGTGTCCAGATCGATGCGCCATTGACCGTCCGCGCCGACGCGCCGCAACACGATCCGTCGGGCGGCGGGCATGAACACGATCTGCCACCGGCTCTGCCGGTTCTCGACACCGCCGAGCACATCCCAGGCGTCGTTCAGCACCGGCGTTGCCGGCGCGGCGGCCGCCCGCGCGGCGATGGCGAACCGGGTCAGGCTGTCGGGGTCGTCGGTCCCGGCCCGGCCCGGCACCGGCCGTGCTCCGCCGAACCCCTCGAACCCGGCCAGTTGCGCGACAAGCGCGGCATAGCTCGTATTGGTCAGCGCCGGCACCGGCATGTCCTGTCCGGCATGGACCACGAACCCCTCGGCGGTCGGCGTGATCGCCGCCGTGGCGCCCTGCGCATCCGCCACGAAGAAATGGATCGGGACGAGACCGCTGATCGCCACGCCGTCGAGCATCGCGATCGCCTCATCGACCGTGCCCGCCCGATCGAGCAGCCGCTGGATGAATTCCAGTTCGTTGACCGTGGGGCGCTCGCCCGCGAGCGGATAGACCGCATCGTCATTCCACATCAGCGAGACGACCAGTCCGGCCGTGTTCATGCCCGCCGCCGGCATGCCAAGGCCGAACTGGTTGAAGCTGACGCTGCCATGGCCCGTCGTCCACGCGGCGGCTTCGCCCTCCATGATCGAGCGACGACCCGCGCCGGCCGGATTGACGAACACCAACCCGGCGCCCGTCGCCGAGGTGTCGTAGCTGTAGGCGATCAGCCGCCTGTCGCCCGAACCAAGCGCGACCGTCGAACAGGCCAGCGCCACCGACGCCGTCATCACAATCGCCGCGGCGAGCGCAAGCCGCACGCCCGATCGGTTGAAATGGAACGCAAATGAAGGTCTCATGGTCACGGTCTCCCGCATGACGGGCCTGCCCTGGCGCAGGCCGCGACAATCGGGTGAACGCAAACGCGCGCACGGCAAGCAGGATTTCGCCAAATGCATCCCGGCATCGCCAACGACGCCCCCGCAGCAAGACTGACCATGGCCAGACTGACCGCCACGGCGCGGGCGCTCTACGGCCATCCGCATTCGCTCGGTCTTCTGATGCTGATCGCGTTTCTGGCCGGTCTTGTCGGCCCGTTCGGCACCGGCGGGCACGCCCCGGCGATCGGGCCGTTCGTCTACTGGGCGCTGATCGTCTTCGGCACGGCGCTACCCGCCAAGCTGGTGTTCGACGCGCTCGAGCATCGGCGGCGGCCCGGTCGCTGGCGGCCGATCGCATGGTCGTTGACCGGCGCGCTGATCGCCGCCGCACCGGTCTCGCTGGTGGTGTGGGCGGTCGGCCTCGCCTTCGGGTTTCGTCCCCACGCGCCGGATCTGGGCGCGCTTTATGGGCAGTGCGCACTTGTCATCGCAACGATCGACGCCGCCGCCCGGCTGATCGAGCGGTCATTCGCCGGTTCTGCCTCCGAAGCGGCGTCACCGCCCAAACCGGCACCACAGCCGGCAATCCTGAACCGGCTCGCGGGCGCAAAGCGCGGAAGGCTGATCCGCGTCAGCGCGCAGGATCACTATGTCGAGATCGTCACCGATCGCGGCACGGCGCTCGTGCCGATGCGGTTCCGCGATGCGATCGGGGAAACCGCGCCGGCACCGGGGGCGCAGGTACATCGTTCGCACTGGGTCGCAACCGACGCCGTTCTGGGCCAACGCTCGGTCAACGGCGCGGTGCGGCTGCAGCTCAGCGACGGCGGCACGGTTCCGGTCGGCCGCACCTTTCGGCACGCCGCCCGGCAGGCCGGCATTCTCGTCTAGCTTTCGACCCGTCGACTGCTACCGGCAGCCCAGTTCGCGCTCGCGGGCGACGATGCGATCGATGGCGTCCCGTTCGGCGGCGGTCAGCGGCACGTCGCCCGCCGCCATGCCGGCAATGCAGCCCTCATTGGAAAAGGCCCTCTGTCCGCGTTCGGACCCGAAGCAATAGCCGCGTCGATGGAAGTAGGCATTGCGCTCGTACCAGAGCGCCTCGCAGGTGTCCGCTTCCGGCTCTGGCGCGCGCGCGCCGGTGAACCGGATCCAGTTCGAATGCGCCCAGCCTTCCAGCCCGGTTCGGGTGCGCACGCGGAACCAGACCCCGCTCTGGTCGAGCACCGAAAGGCGTGTGCCTTCGCTCATCCGCGCCAACCTTTCCGATTGCGCGGTCGGCCCCGCGCGCAGCGACAGGAAGCCATCGCCACCCGGATCGAGGCCGGCCACCATGTGCAGGAACCGCTGGTCTTCCGGCTCATCGAGGCGCGCGATCTGCAGCCCGTCATCGTCGCGCCGTTCGCGCATCGGCCGCGCGCCACGGCCGGCCGGCTGCGACAGGAAAATCTGCTCGATCAGCGAGGAGTTCTCCCACGGCACCTGACTGCCGCCCGTCGCGTCGACCACATCGGCGCGCACCTTGCGCATGAGTTCGTGCACATCGTCATCGATCGCGTTCAGATGCCGCAAAAGCGCGCCGGTGAACGGGCTGTTGCGGCCGGCGCCGTCGAGCGCGACATTGCCCGGCTGGGTCGAAAACGCGATGTAGGAGCCGACCCCGGCATCCACCCGTGCCAGCCCGCGCGTCGCGCCGCCCAGCGAGCGCGTGATCATCCGGCTCTGGAAGGGGTTGTTACGGCAGGCGTCCAAAATGACGATGTTGCGATCCGACCGCAGTTCCATCTCGCGCAGCACCGCCTGCAGGCTGACCGAGGCGGCTTGCAGGTCGGCCTCGGTCCGGCCGCGCGCATCGACCGGGATGATGAAGTTCTGCGCGCCAAGCTGGATGCCGTGCCCCGAGAAGTAGAACAGCGCCACATCGTCGGCCTGCAACCGGCCGGTGACCTGGGCGGTCAGTTCCAGCATCTCGCGCCGGCCCAGATCGTATCCGTCATAAACGGCGAAACCGATGCCGCGCAGCGCGTCGGCCATGTCGCGCGCGTCCCGTGCCGCATTGGGCAGGAACGGCACCGCGTCATAGTTCGAATTGCCGATCACCAGCGCGACCCGGTCGGCACGCGCCGCAGCCGTGCCCGCAACAATGGCGAGCCAGACACTCAAAACCAGACACATCAGACGCCACGATCGCATGGATGCGGCCTTCGTTCCCCCAAACGCGGCCGCAGCGTTGCACAGCGCCCGATACCGATCAATGTCGGGCCGACGGGCCTTCATCGGGCATGCGCGGCACCATCAGGCCGGCCGCGCCGGCGATGGCAAGCGTTGCCGCAAGCAGCACGAACAGCGCGGCCTCGCCGACGAACGCCGTGGCCAGCCCCAGCACCAGCGGGATGGTCGTGCCGCCGGCGAGCGCTGCGACCACGATGCGCGCATCGCCGCCGGGCACGGCATGCAGCAGGCGCGACAGCCAGCCGAACCCGTTGGGAAACGCGATGCCGATCACGCCCATCGCGGCGTACCACAGCGCCGGCTGTTCCGTCGTCGCGGCCAGGACCGCGCAGCACAAGACGATGCCGATCGCGGCAAGCGCAAGCGTGCGATAGGCGAGATAGCCGGCCAGCGGCACCGCGACCAGCCGCGCGATCAGGAACACGGCAAAGAACCACGAACTGGCCCGCGCCGCTTCCAGCGGCTCGGCGCCGCGCGCGATCAGGATCGTTGGACCCCAGCCGACGATTGCCGCTTCGGTTCCGATCGCAAAGAACATCACCGCCATCGGAAGCGCCGAGCGGCGCGTGGCATGGGAAGCCAGGCCGGCGTCGGGCCGCGCGGCCGGGACGGTGTGCGAACGGTCGTCGACGGTGGCGGCCAACGGGGCCAGCACAAACGCCAGCGCCGCAACGGTGCCGTAGGCAATCGCCGGCGAACCGCCGGACGCGACGAACACGATCGGCGCACACACCGAACCGATCCCGAAGATCGCGTTGAGAAGGTTGACCATCGCGGCCGAGCGGGAGCCGAAGCCGCGCGCGAACAGCCCGTTGAAGCCGACCGTCAGGAGCCCGTAGCCGATGCCGATCGAAAACGCGCCCAGAAGCGGAAACGGCCACGGCAGGCCGACCGCGATCATCACCGCGCCCAGACCGATCATGCAGAGCGCAAACGGCGGCCGAAAGCGCATGCGCGCCTCCACCTGCGGCATCAGGCAGGCGGCGACGCCGATGAACGCGCCGGCGCCGTGGGCGGCCAGAACCAACCCGGCCGTCGCGCCGTCAAGGCCGTAGCGGTCGGACAGGACGGGCAATGTCGGCCCGTAGAGCGCGCTCGCGGCGCCCATGCCGACAAAGGCGATCAGGCCGGTGGCGACGGCGGCCGCGCCGGGAGCGGCAGGGGTTGAGGCTTTCACGGGAAGGTCTCGCTGAAACCGGGTCTACGGGAACGAACTACCACGCCGGGCCGGCGCGACCTATCCCGTTCGGCATCGGCCATGGCGCTTTTTTGGGTTGCCGCGCGGCGCCAGCCAACACCCGGCCGCTGCGCCCGTCACCCCTTCCAGTGCAGCACGCAGACCAGCGTGAACAGGCGTCGCGCCGTGTCGAAGTCGATGGCGATCTTGCCGTCGAGCCGATCCATCAGCGTTTGCGAGCCGTCGTTGTGGACGCCGCGCCGGGCCATGTCGATCGTCTCGATCTGGCTGGCCGTGGCGTTCTTGATCGCCTCGTAATAGCTCTCGCAGATCAGGTAATAGTCCTTGACGATCCGGCGAAACGGGCCAAGCGACAGGATGTGCGTGGCGACCTCTGCGTCACCCTCCACGCGCCTGACGGCAAAGACCAGCTTGCCGTCGATCACGGACAGGTGCAGCGTGTAGGGCCCCTGCCCGTCGTCGCCGACCGGCATGAAGCGGTTTTCCTCAAGCAGGTCGAAAATCGCCACCGCGCGCTCGTGCTCGACATCGGGCGTCGACCGGCCGATGGAGTCATCGAGCGTCAGATCGCTCAGACGGTCATCGTCGGAGAAGTCCGGACCCCCAGCCATCGCTCACCGGTCCGGATTGAGGCGGATCGCGACCGAACGCGCATGGGCGCCCAGCCCTTCGGCCTCGGCAAGACGGATCGCCGCCGGACCCAGCGCGCGCAACTGCTCCGCACCCAGCTTGAGGACCGATGTGCGCTTCATGAAATCAAGCACCGACAGGCCCGACGAGAACCGCGCCGAGCGCGCCGTCGGCAGCACATGGTTGGAGCCGCCGACATAGTCGCCGATCACCTCGGGGGTGTGCCGCCCGATGAAGATCGCACCCGCATTGCGCACCCGGCCGGCCAGCGTGTCGGCATCGGCGCAGGCGATCTGCAAATGCTCGGCGGCGACCCGGTCGATCAGCGCCAGCGTCGCTTCGCTCATCACGTCTTCGACGACGATCACGCCGCCGAAATCGTGCCAGCTCGCGCGCGCCGTCTCAGCGCGCGGCAGCCGCGTCAATTGCCGCTCCACCGCGCCGATCACCGCCTCTGCGAAACCGCCATCGTCGGTGATCAGGATCGACTGGGCATTGGCGTCGTGCTCGGCCTGGGCGAGCAGATCGGCGGCGATCCAGTCCGGATCGTTTTCAGCGTCCGCCACCACCAGCACTTCGGACGGACCGGCGATCATGTCGATCCCGACCTGGCCGAAGACCTGCCGTTTGGCCGCCGCGACATAGGCATTGCCCGGCCCGACGATCTTGGCGACCGGCGCGATGGTCTGCGTGCCATAGGCGAGCGCGGCCACCGCCTGCGCGCCGCCGATGCGGTAGATTTCCGAGACACCGGCCAGATCGGCCGCGGCCAGGACCAGCGGGTTGAGCACGCCATCGGGCGACGGCACCACCATGACGACCCGCTCCACGCCGGCCACCCGCGCCGGCACCGCGTTCATCAGCACCGAGGAGGGATAGGCGGCGGTGCCGCCGGGCACATAGAGACCGGCCGCCTCGACCGCCGTCCAGCGGCTGCCGAGCGTGACGCCCAGCGCATCGGTGTAGATGTCGTCGGCCGGTTTCTGGCGCTCGTGATGGGAGGCGATCCGGTCGCGGGCCAGCTTGAGCGCATCCAGCGTCTGCGCATCGATGGAGGCGACAGCCTGACGGATCTCGTCGGCCGACACGCGCATCGGCAGCGCGTTCAGATCGAGCCTGTCGAACCGCAAGGTGAACGCGGCAACGGCCGCATCGCCCCGTCCGCGCACATCGGCGATGATGCCGCGCACCGTGGCGTCGACATCGGCCGAAACCTCGCGTTTCAGGCCAAGAAAGGCGGAGAAACGGGTTTCGAAATCCGGTTCGCGGGCGTCAAGCTGCTGCGGCAAGTTGGTCTCCGTTCGGCCCTGTCCTCAGCCGGCCGGGTGACGCGGCTTGAAGCTCGTCTCCCAGGCCGCACCGAGATCGGCAAGCTGCGCTTCGATGAACTCCACCTCGAGCCGGATCGCCACATCGTCGGCGAACACCAGTTCGACCGTGCCGGCAGGCGCCTCGCCCACGGCAAAGCGGATCGCCATCAGCGACAGCACCTGCTTGTCATCGCCGCGCCGCACGCCGAACGTCTTGACGCCGCCGACGCCGGCAAACGAAAGCGCCGCCCGGCGCCGTTCGTGACCCCTGGTCCGGCCGTCGGATTCGGCATCCCAGGCAAACCGGTTCACCACCAGCGTGAAGCGTCGCGTGGATGGCGCGAAATCAAGATAATCGGGGCGGGTGATGGCGTCCTGCACCTGCGCGGAGATCACCATCAGGTCCGATTCGTCGAGCGCGATCAGTTTCAAGCCGCTCATGCCGGTTGCACCACCCGTTGCCGTTGAGGCATTGGTGCTACGCGTTTCGCTTTCGCGGTGCAACAGCGCCGCGCGGTGTCGCGGCAATCGGCCCGACGATCAGTGCGTGACGCGCTCGATTTCGGCGCCACAGCCGCCCAGCTTCTCCTCGAGCCGCTCAAAGCCACGGTCGAGATGGTAGACGCGGTTGACCTGCGTTTCGCCCTCGGCGGCAAGCCCGGCAATCACCAGCGAGACCGAGGCGCGCAGATCGGTCGCCATGACGGGCGCGCCCTTCAGGATCGGCACGCCGGTCACCGTCGCGGTCTGGCCGTTGAGCGAGATGTCGGCGCCAAGGCGCGCCAGTTCCTGAACATGCATGAACCGGTTCTCGAAGATCGTCTCGGTGATGTGCGACACGCCGTTGGCGCGTGTCATCAGGCCCATGAACTGCGCCTGAAGATCGGTGGGAAAGCCCGGAAACGGCTGCGTCGTCACATCGGCGGGCATGATGCCGTTGCCATTGCGGTAGACGCGCAGGCCATCGGCTTCGGCGGTGATGTCGAGGCCCGCCTCGCCCAGCACATCGATCCCCGTCTGCCAGCTGTCCGCATTGGCGCCCTTGAGCAGCACGTTGCCGCCGGCCATGCCGACCGCCATCGCATAGGTGCCGGTCTCGATCCGGTCGGAAATGACGCGGTGGCGCGCACCCGAAAGCGCGCTGACGCCCTCGATGCGGATCGTCGAGGTGCCCGCGCCCTCGATGCGTGCGCCCATCGCGTTCAGGCAGGCGGCAAGGCAGGCGATTTCAGGCTCGCGTGCCGCGTTTTCGATTTCGGTGGTGCCCTTGGCGAGCGCGGCCGCCATCAGCAGCACATGGGTCGCGCCGACCGACACCTTGGGAAATGTGTAGCGCGCGCCGATCAGCCCCTTGGGCGCGGTGGCGTGCACATAGCCGTTTTCGATCTCGATATCGGCGCCCAGCGTGCGCAGCGAATCGATGAACAGATCAACCGGCCGCGTGCCGATGGCGCAGCCGCCGGGCAGCGAAACGCGCGCCTCGCCCATCCGCGCCAGAAGCGGCCCGATCACCCAGAAGCTGGCGCGCATTTTCGACACCAGATCATAAGGCGCGGTCACATCGACGATGTTGCGGGCGTTGAAATGGATGGTGCGTCCCTGTCCGGTTTCGCCGCCATTGCGGCGGCCGGCGACCGTATAGTCGACGCCAAGATGGCTCAGAATGCGGATCAGTTGCTCGACATCGGCCAGATGCGGCACGTTCTCCAGCGTCAGCGTGTCGTCGGTGGCAAGCGAGGCGATCATCAGCGGCAGCGCCGCGTTCTTGGCCCCCGAAATCGGGATGACGCCATTGAGTTCGTGCCCGCCCACAATGCGAATGCTGTCCATCTCGGTCATCCCCTCTGTCGCGCGCCCCACGGGCACGCCGCCCCAACACCGCCCATCGCGCGGCTCGCCGGCTCTAGACCAACAAACGGGCCGCTTCAAGGCAGGCCGATGACGGCCTTCGGTCGATCGCCGAGGACCGGCACGGGCCCGATGAGCGCTTGTCCGATCATCGATATCGAGCCGCGCCTAATGAAGCGTTAACCATAAGGCAGCGCCCCGGCGGGCCGGTCAGTCGCCCGCGCTCGCGTCGGCATCGCCGGGTTTGGCCGCCGCGATCCCCTGCGCCCGCTCATCGGCGGCACCCGCGCGCCGGGCGCGCGCCTGCGCCTTGCGTTTTTGCAGGTTGGCCCGCAACTGGGCGGCGAGCTTGCGCTTTCGCGCGTCGTCTTTTTCGGCCTTGTCCACCGGCGGCTCCGCACCTGTTCGAGCTTGCGTCACAAAGCCCAATGCCGCCTTGATAAGCCAAATCGGCTGTGGCACAAGCCGCAGCGCCGGCGCACCGGATTGCTGCTATAGCTCAGGGGTAGAGCACTCCCTTGGTAAGGGAGAGGCCGAGAGTTCGAATCTCTCTAGCAGCACCAT
>CAZSFA010000088.1:0-11711 GCA_964606055.1 uncultured Oceaniradius sp.
CAAACGGAAAGCCGCGCCATGGAAGAATTCCACAAGACCAAACGCCTGCCGCCCTATGTTTTTGAACAGGTCAACCGCCTGAAGGCGAGCGCGCGCGCGGCCGGCCGCGACATCATCGATCTGGGCATGGGCAATCCGGACCTGCCGACGCCGCAATCCATCGTCGACAAGCTGTGCGAGACGGTCAAGGACCCGCGCACGCACCGGTATTCGTCGTCCAAGGGCATTCCGGGCCTGCGCAAGGCGCAGGCCAACTACTACGCCCGGCGGTTCGGGGTGAAACTCGATCCCGAAACGCAGGTCGTTGCAACGCTCGGTTCAAAGGAAGGCTTTGCCAACATGGCGCAGGCCATTACCGCGCCGGGCGATGTGGTGCTGTGTCCGGACCCGACCTATCCGATCCATGCGTTCGGGTTCATCATGTCGGGCGGCGTGATCCGTTCGGTTCAGTGCGCGCCCGATGACGGTTTCATGCGCGCGCTCGAACGCGCGGTGCGCCATTCGATCCCCAAGCCGCTGGCGGTCATCCTCAATTATCCATCAAATCCAACTGCTTACACGGCAACGCTCGACTTCTACAAGGAGGTTGTCGCGTTCGCCCGCAAGCATGATCTGATCCTGCTGTCGGATCTGGCCTATGCCGAGGTCTATTTCGACGGCACGCCGCCGCCCTCGGTGCTGGAAGTGCCGGGCGCGACCGATGTTTGCGTCGAGTTCACGTCAATGTCCAAGACGTTCTCGATGCCGGGCTGGCGGATGGGCTTTGCGGTCGGCAACGAGCGGCTGATCGGTGCGCTGACGCGCGTCAAATCCTATCTCGACTACGGCGCGTTCACGCCCATTCAGGTGGCGGCGACGGCCGCGCTCAATGGCGATGGTTCGGACATCGAAGAGGTCCGGCAGACCTATCACAAACGGCGCGATGTCCTGGTCGATGCGTTCGGCAAGGCCGGCTTTGACGTGCCCGCGCCCGATGCCACCATGTTCGCCTGGGCGCCGGTGCCCGAAGCGTTTCGCCATCTGGGTTCGCTGGAGTTCTCCAAGCTTCTGGTCGAAAAGGCCGATGTGGCGGTGGCGCCGGGCGTCGGGTTCGGAGAAAACGGCGATGACCATGTGCGCATCGCGCTGGTCGAGAACGAACACAGGATCCGCCAGGCGGCACGCAACATACGGCGCTTCCTGCAGACCGCCGACGACACGCTGCACAATGTCGTGTCGCTCAGCGCACGGCGCTGACGAAACAAGAGGATTTCATACATGACCGAGACGTTGCGCGTCGGGCTCGCGGGCCTTGGCACGGTTGGCGCGTCCGTGGCGCGGATTATCGCCCACAAATCCAATGCGCTTGCCGCGCAATGCGGACGACCGGTCGCGGTCACGGCGATCTGCGCACGCGACCGGGCCCGCGATCGCGGCTTTGACGCATCCGGCATGGCCTGGTTCGACGATCCGTCCGATCTTGCGGCGAGCGAGGGCATCGACGTTCTCGTCGAACTGATCGGCGGCGAAGACGGCCCGGCGCTCGACAGCGTGCGCGCTGCGCTCGCCAATGGCCGCCACGTGGTGACCGCCAACAAGGCGCTTCTTGCGCGGCACGGCGTCGAACTTGCCGGCATGGCCGAAGACAAGGGCCTGATCCTCAACTTCGAGGCGGCGGTCGCCGGCGGCATTCCGGTCATCAAGACGATGCGCGAGTCGCTGTCTGGCAATGATGTCAGCCGTGTCTATGGCATATTGAACGGCACGGCCAACTACATCCTGACGCGCATGGAACGCGACGAGATCGGCTTCAACACGTGCCTCGCCGATGCCCAGCGGCTTGGCTATGCGGAGGCCGACCCGACCTTCGACATTGAGGGGCACGACACCGCGCACAAGCTCTCCATCCTCACCAGCATCGCGTTCGGCACGCAGATCGCCGCCGACGAGATCTACATGGAAGGCATCTCGAACATCGCGCTCGCCGACATTCGCGCCGCCCGCGAACTGGGCTACCGGATCAAGCTTCTGGGCGTTGCGCAGCGCACCGCGACTGGCATCGAACAGCGGGTCCACCCGACCATGGTGCCACTCGGTTCGATCATCGCCCAGGTGGAGGGCGTCACCAATGCCGTTGCCGTCGAGGCCGACATCGTCGGCGCGCTCCTGATGTCCGGGCCCGGGGCCGGCGGCGATGCCACCGCGTCAGCCGTGATCGGTGATCTGGCCGACATCGCAAAGGCGCAGCCCGGCCATCAGCAGGCGCCGGCGCTGGGCCGGCCGGCCGCCTCGCTCGAACCTTATACACGTGCGCGGATGCGCGCCCATTCGGGCGGCTACTTCGTGCGGCTGGGTGTCCATGACAGGCCCGGCGTGTTCGCGGCGATCGCGACGCGCATGGCCGAAAACGACATCTCACTTGAATCGATCGTCCAGCATGGCGATGCGCCCGGCGGTGCCGGCCATGGCGAGGGTGCGCCCAGGACCGTGATCCTGATCACCCATGAGACGACCGAGGAAGCGATCCGCAAGGCCATCGAAGCGATGGTCGGGGACGGTCACCTGACCGATCGCCCGCAGGTGATTCGCATCGAAAAGGCCGCTTGATCGGGATTTGTGCGCAAAGCGTTTGCCCTAAATCGATTTTGTCGGGGGCGAGCGGGATTTTCGGCTTTGAGGGTCCGGTGCCTGTGTGGTCAATGCGGCCGTGACCGGCCCTGAAACCCAGACCCGCAGCGAAAGCCATCATGCCTGAGACCATGCACACGCCGGGCCTGACCCGGGAACTGTCGATCGAACTGGCGCGCGTATCCGAGCGCGCCGCGGTGGCGGCGGCGCGGCTGCGCGGCCGCGGCGACGAAAAGGCGGCCGATCAGGTTGCGGTCGACGCCATGCGCGACGAACTCAATCGCCTGCCGATCTCCGGCACGGTGGTGATCGGTGAGGGCGAGCGCGACGAGGCGCCGATGCTCTATATCGGCGAAGAGGTCGGCGCCGGCGGCGGCCCGGACGTCGACATCGCGCTCGATCCGCTGGAAGGCACGACCGTGTGCGCCAAGAACCAGCCCAACTCGCTGGCAGTCATTGCCATCGCCACGCGCGGTTCGCTGCTGAACGCGCCCGATGTCTATATGGAAAAGATCGCGATCGGACCGGGTTATCCGCAGGGTCTGGTCGATATCGATGCCTCGCCGGCCGACAACATCTATGCGCTCGCCAACGCCAAGAACGTGCCCGTCAACGAGGTCACCGCCTGCATTCTGGACCGGCCTCGCCATGCCGCGCTGATCGATGCGGTGCGCGAGACGGGCGCGGCCATCAGCCTGATCGGCGACGGCGATGTCGCCGGAGTGATCGACACCACCGATCCCGAAGACACGCGCATCGACATCTACATGGGCACGGGTGGCGCGCCCGAGGGCGTGCTTGCGGCGGCGGCGCTGCGTTGCGTCGGCGGCCAGATGCAGGGGCGGCTCATCCTCGACACAGATGAGAAACGCGCGCGCGCCGAACGCATGGGCGTCAGCGATCCCGACCGCATCTACTCGGTGATGGACATGGCGAGCGGCGATGTGCTGTTTGCGGCGACCGGCGTTACCGATGGCAAGATGCTGGCCGGGGTGCGCTTTGCCCGCAACTTCATCCAGACCGAGACCATCGTGATGCGCTCGCAATCCAAGACGATCCGCGAGATCATGGCGCGCCATCTGGACATGGAGAAGTTCTGACAGCACCGCGCCCACTTGACGGCGGCCGGGCCGGGCGCGACACCCCCACCATGTCGCAGCATTCCACGTTTCTCGATGTCCGCAGCTCGGCGCGCGGCAATCGCTGGGTCGAGCGTCTGACGCCGCGCCAGGCCAACATCGCGCTGGACATGGCGCAATCGCATGGCATTGCCGAGATCATCGCCCGTGTCATCGCTGCGCGGGGCGTGACTGCAGATGCCGCGCCAGCCCATCTCGATCCGACGATCCGCGCGCTGATGCCCGACCCGTCGGTGATTACGGACCTGAACAGCGCCGCCCGTCGCATCGTCGACGCCATCGAGAACCGGGAACGGGTCGCGATCTTCGGTGACTATGATGTCGATGGCGCGGCATCATCGGCGCTTCTGGCGCGTTACCTGCGACACTTCGGCATTGCGGCCGACATCTACATTCCCGACCGGATATTCGAGGGCTACGGGCCCAACGCGCCGGCGCTGCACAAGCTCGCCGAGACGGCCGACCTGATCGTCACCGTTGATTGCGGCACCAACAGCGGCGCTGCATTCGACACCCTCAAGGACCGTGATGTCGACATCGTGGTGCTCGACCACCATCAGCCGGGCGAGCCGACGCCGGAGGTGGCCGCGGTGGTCAACCCCAACCGCGAGGACGACCTGTCGGGTCTGGGGTATCTGTGCGCCGCAGGCGTCGTCTTCATGACGCTGGTCGATGTCTCGCGGCAGTTGCGCGCCAGCGGCCGAAGCGATCTTCCAGACCTGATGGCGATGCTTGACCTGGTCGCGCTGGCAACAGTCTGCGATGTGGTTCCGCTGGTCGCGCTTAACCGCGCGCTTGTCGCAAAGGGGCTGATCGTGGCGCGGGCCTTGCGCAATCCGGGGCTGGCGGCCTTGGCGGAGACCGCGCGGATCGGCGAGCCGGTGGCGCCGTTCCACTTCGGCTTCGTGCTTGGGCCCCGTATCAACGCCGGCGGGCGGATCGGCAATGCGGCGCTTGGCGCGCAGTTGCTGTCCACCGATGATGCCGATGACGCGGCGCGAATCGCCGCCGAACTGGACGCGCTCAACGCCGAACGCCAGGCGATCGAAAAGCGCATGGTCGACGAGGCGCGCGCCGATGCCGAGCGGGAGATGGCGTCCGCCAACCCGCCGGCGGTCATCGTCGGCGCCAGCCGCGACTGGCATGCGGGCATTGTCGGGCTGATCGCTGCGCGTCTGCGTGAGGCGACGCGCCGGCCGGCGTTCGCGATCGCCTTTGACGCCAACGGCATCGGCACCGGGTCGGGCCGGTCGATTGCCGGGTTCGATCTTGGCCGCTTGGTGCGCGACGCGGTCGAGGCGGGTTTGCTCGAAAAGGGCGGGGGTCACGCGATGGCCGCCGGCATCACCGTCGCCGAAGACCGGCTGGCCGCGTTGCGCGCCTTTCTGGAAGACAAGGCCGGCGCGGCCGTGACCGACCTGGTCGACATGGCGGTGCTTGAGATCGACGGGGCCTTGTCATCGGGCGGTGTCACCGAAGCGCTGGTTGCCACGCTCGACCAGGCCGGCCCGTTCGGCGCCGGCAATCCCGAACCGGTCTTCGCATTTCCGCGGCACACGATCGCCAGCGCCCGCCCGGTCGGACAGGGTCATTTGAAGCTGTCGCTGCGTGGCGTCGGGCTCGGCTCTGTCGATGCGATCGCATTCCGGGTTGCGGGCGAACCGCTCGGCCGGCTGCTGACCGAACATGTCGGCCGAGCGCTGCATGTTGCCGGCACCGTGTCGATCAATCACTTCAACGGACGGCGCATTCCGCAGGTGCGGGTGATCGATGCGGCGTTGCCGGACCAGTGACGCCGAGCAGCGGCCGAAACGCTAAAGGTAATCGTCGAGCCTGGCGCCGGCGTTCAGGTAGCGCATCGGATTGACCGCCTCGCCACCCGAGCGGATCTCATAATGCAGATGCGGCCCCGTCGAGCGGCCGGTGTTGCCCGACCGGCCGATGATCTGGCCGCGTTCCACCCGCGCGCCCTTCTTGACGCCGATCCGGCTCAGATGGGCAAACCGGGTGGTCATGCCATTGGCGTGCTTGAGCTCGATCATCTTGCCGTAGCCGCCACTGCGGCCCGCTTTGACGACCGTGCCGTGCCCGGGCGCCCGGATCGGCGTGCCGGTAGGCGCACGGAAGTCGATACCGGCGTGAAAGGCCGAACGGCCAAGGATCGGATCGCGCCGCTTGCCGAACCCGCTGGTGACCGTCTGGCCCGGCGCCGGATGGGCGACCGGCCAGGCGTTGATTTCGCCGCGCGTGCGTTCGAGCGCGTCCAGCGCCTCCTGCAACGAGGTCAGGCCGCTGTTGAACGCGCCTTCGGCGATCGCGTCATCGTCGACCGGCACGAACGGGCCGCCGACCGCATCGGCGATTGCGACAGGTTGGGACTTGATCGCCAGCCCGCTGCCGCGTGCGACATCGATCATCGCGTTGCGGCGCACATGGGCCGCTTCGATCAGGCCGGAAAGCTGGAACAGTTGGCGGCTTTCCATCTGGCTGAGCGTTGTGTCGACCGCGCCGAGCCGATCGAGCCCGTATGAGGGCAGCGAAGCGATCTGCATGGGGTCGGTCGAGCGAAGGGCCGGGTTGGCAAGGCCGATCAGGCCGGCCTGCCGTTGGTCTGTGGCTGCGCCGTCGATGACCGGCGCGGGCGTTTCGGGGCGCGGGCGCGGTACCGGCAGGTCGCCGGCATTGTAGGCCGCACCGCCCAGACCTGTCTGCCGGGCGCGTTCGACCAACGGCATCATCGCCCCCGAACGCTGCGCGAGCGTTGTCTGACGGCTTGCGATCTCGGCGATCTTGGTCTCGATGAACTGCTGGTCCAGCAACTGGTGCGAGGTGATCTTGTCGACCTGGCCGCGCAGAACGGCGATGCGATCCTCATAGGCATGCTGGAGTTGCGCCTGCCGCATCAGGGCGGCCTTGAGCGCATCGTCACGCAGGATCAGGTATCCGGTGGCGACCAGATAACCCAGCACCATCGACAGGCAGACCGCGCCGGCGAGTGCCGCGAACCATGGCCGAACCGTGAAATGCCGGATCTCGCTGCCGCGCGCGATGACGATGGTGTGCGGTTCGGCGCGTTTGCCGAAAAGTGCCGGTCGCGTCACGTGCCAATGTCCCTTCGAAGTGCCTGTCCGTGAGGGGATTAGACTTCGTTAGGGTTAACATTGGGTTTTTGCAGGATTTTTGTGCAACCGGTGGTGTGGCGGCGGCGCAGGGCCGCCGCAGGACCGCAGACAGGGTTCAGCCGGCAAGCGACTTGGCTTCCTCGAGCACGGCCTCGGCATGGCCCGGCACCTTCACCTTGCGCCATGCCTTGGCGATCGTGCCGGTCTTGTCGATGAGGAAGGTCGATCGCTCGACGCCCATGTACTTGCGGCCGTACATGCTTTTTTCCACCCAGACACCGTAGGCTTCCAGCGCGGTCTTGTCTTCGTCGGAGACCAGCGTGACACCCAGATCGTGCTTGGCCTTGAACTTGTCATGCTTGGCAACCGTGTCCGGCGACATGCCGATGACAACCGTGTCGATGGCGGCGAAGTCACCGAGCAGGCCAGTGAAGGCGATCGCCTCCTTGGTGCAGCCGCTGGTGTCGTCCTTGGGATAGAAGTAGAGCACCACCTGTTTGCCCTTCAGACCGGCAAGCGACACGGTTTCGCCACTGTCGGCCGGAAGATTGAAATCGGGCGCCATCGCGCCTTCTGCTGCACTGGTCACGTCGGATGTCCTTTTTCGATTGTGGCGTTCGGTTCGGAACCGGGCACGATTTGCCATATAAGGTGCGGCAAGCTGGCGTCCATGATGATTCGCCCGATCGGGTGGTGCTTTGGCGCTCCGGGCGGTAAATGGATGAAGTGATCGTCGCGGGCTTCAGCGCTTGAACAAGCACGAGAACCAACACGGTGCGGAATATGTGCGGATCGATACCGATCGAACCGCCATTCTGCACGACTTGCCATCCCATCGCGATGCGCGGCGCGGGCCGGTGCGCGGATCGTCACGCTGGTCGCTGCGCGGTACTGCGGTCGCCTTCGGGCTGACGCTTTGCGGTGTCGCGCTGCTGTTTGGCCTGATCATCGTCTTCGTCAGCCAATCGGGCGTTGTGGAGCGTGCGGCCGACAACGCCCTGCGCAGCATCGTCCCACCGGGGCTGCGGGCGCAGTTGGGGCCGACCGGCGTCGGGCTTTCCTGGCCGCCGCGGCTTGCGGTCACCTATTCGGATGTGGTGTTGCAACAGGCGGACGACGCCGGCGATCGCGTCGCGACGCTGGCAAATCTCAGCCTTGTCATTGACCCGCTGTCGCTGCTCGATGACGAACCGCGTATCGGCGCGGTTGAACTGGTCGGGCTGGACGCGGACTGGGCCGCGCTCAAAGCCGCCCTTGATGGCGGCGGCAGCGCGCCATCGGGCGCTGTCCGCTTGTCTGATACGCCGGCGGCGTTCGATGCGTTCTTCGAGGCCGTGCGCGATCGCGGCGGCGTGCATCTGCATCATGAAGGCGGCGTACGCCTGTCGGTCCTGGACGGGCGCATCGCCTTTGCCGGCAATCCGCTTGCCGACACGCTGACCATCGACAGCTTGCAACTGACCGCATCGGCCGGACAGGGCAATGTGTCGGGTGTACTGACGCTGGACGATGATGTCGTTGCCGTGTCCGGCGCGATTTCCGTGCCGCCGGCGGGACGTCGGGGCACGGCGAGCGTGGAGCTGACACTCGATGGCCTGCCCATTCCCATGCGCCGACTGCCGACAATGCTGTCGAAGGTGCGGTCGGATCACGATCCGGACGTGGTTCATCCGGCCGTCGCCACGCTGACCGGCCTGCGAATGACCCATCACGGGTCTGACCGTGACGACAATGTGCTGCGCGTCTCGATGGAGCCGCGCGATCTCGCCTTCAAACTCGATGCCGACGATTTCGTGCCGTTCGCCGGGGTCGTGACGCTGGACTATGGTTTTGATGATGATGTCGTCACGCTCATCGAGGACCGCTGGCGGCTCGGTCGATCGAGCGCGGCGATGTTTGCGCGCATTCGCGATGCCGGCATTGCCGATCCCGGCCGTGCCGGGACGCTGATGCCGATCGAGTTCGACGCGATCGCCAACTCGGGCCGCCTAGCACCGGCGGACTCGCCGGCGCGCGCGCTCACCTTCGCCGCGCAGGCGCGCGGAACATTCGATCCGTCGGCGCGTCTGTTCAACTTCACCGACATGACGATCGAGACGCCGGCGGGCGAAATGACGGCCGAAGGGCAGATCAGTCTGGCCGGGCCGCTGCCGACAGCGGTGTTCAGCATGCAAACGGGTGATCTGCCGATCGATGTGGTCAAGCAACTTTGGCCCGCGCCCGTCGCCCGGGTGGCGCGCCGCTGGTTCCTGGACAATCTCGCCGGCGGCAGGCTGGTTTCTGCAAGCTTCGACATTGCCGAGCCGCTGCGTCGCCGCGTGCCGGGCACCGACCGTCGCCTGTTTGGCGACACGATCGTCGATCTCGCGGTGGAGGGCGTGCGCTTTGACATCACGGGCGACCTGCCGCCGGTGCGCGATGCGGTCGGCCGGGTGCGCTTTGCCGACCGCACCGCCACGATCGCGCTCGAACAGGGGACGGTCTTCCTGCCCAGCGGCCGCACCGCTGCCGCCCGCGACGGTGTGATGACCATCCAGCCGCCGACCGCCGACGGACAGGTACGCGCGCAGGTTGATGTGCATGTCGAGGGCGCTGCCGACGCGATCGGAGAGGTGATCACGTTCCGCCCGATCAACGCCAAGCGGTACCGTGACTATGACGAGGCCGGTCTCAGCGGCACGGTCGACGCCCATATTCGCCTCGATGTCGGGCTCAACCGGCAGGTGCCCGGGCCCGCGCCCAGTTGGGATGTCGATCTGGCGATTGTCGATGGCGCGATCGCGACCCCGTTTCAGGGTCGCACGCTGTCCGGCCTCGACGGCACGATCAACGTCACACCCGAACGTGCCGAACTCGACCTGACGGGCCGGATCGACGGTCTTCCGGCGCGCATTGACATGGTGATGCCGTTTGCCGGATCGGACATTGCCGCCCACAGCGACATCGCGCTGAGCCTTGGCGACGACGATCTTGCGCGGCTTGCGCCGGGTCTTGGCACCATGCTGCGTGGCGCGACGCCGGTGCGGGTCGAAGGCGAAGGCGATCGTGTTTCGGTCGAAGCCGACCTGACGGCCGCGGAACTGATCCTGCCATGGATCGGCTGGTCGAAGGGCGCCGGTGTCGATGCGCGCGCCGCGTTCGATCTGGTCATTGCCGACGGCACCACGACGCTTGACGATTTTCGCCTTGAGGGCGTGCCCTTTGCGGCCACGGGCCGGGTTGATCTGACCGAAAGCGGACTCAGCCGCGCCCGGTTCGGATCGTTGCGTCTGAACGAGGGCGATTCCATTGCCGTCGATGTGCGGCGTCAGGGCGCCGGCTATGCAATCGACATCACCGGCACCGCGCTTGATGCCCGCGCGTTGATCCGTCATCTGAGGCGACAGTTGGGGTCGGGCGGGGCTGGCGAGGATGTGCCGGTCACGATCAACGCACGCATCGACACCGTGCGCGGGTTTGGCGGTGAAACGCTTTTGAACTTCGGCGCCAATGTCCGGCTCGATGCCGGCGGCATCCGGTCGCTGTCGCTGACCGGTACGACCAGGAGCCAGATGCCGTTCTCGGTCGCGCTGGAAGGGCAAGGCGCCGATCGCCAGCTGCGCATCGAGGCGTTCGATGCGGGCGAGGCACTGCGGTTTCTCGACGTCTATGGCCAGGTCAGCGGTGGTGTGCTCAATGCCGCCCTGCGCGGCAGCGACGCGGATACGTTGAGCGGGCCGGTGCTGCTGACCGAGTTTCGCGTGTTCAGCGAGCCGCGACTGGCGCAATTGGCAAACCAGCGCGGACGCGATGGATCGCAAAGCCTGCGTGAGGCGGTGCAGCGTGAGATCGACACGTCCGACGTGCGTTTCGACGTCGCCCAAGGGCTGATCCGGATATCGCCCGACGGGCTTGATCTGAGCGAGGGCGTGGTACGTGGACCGCTGGTGGGCTTTGCCTTGCAGGGTCGCATCGCCGACAGCGACGGCAACATGCGTCTGACGGGCACGTTCATGCCGGCCTATGGCTTCAACTCGCTGTTCTCGGACATCCCGCTTCTTGGCCTGTTTTTGGGCAATGGGCGCGATCGCGGGCTGATCGGCGTGACCTTCAAGCTCGAAGGCCCGGCCGGTCAACCGCAGGTCTCGGTCAATCCGCTGTCGCTGATCGCGCCGGGCGTCTTCCGCTCGATCTTCGAGTTCCGCTGAGTCGTCTTCCGGTCAGATCGGGCGGACGAGGACGTGCTTCTTCTTGCCCAAAGACAGTTTGATCACGCCCTCGGACAGGTGACTTGGATCGATGCTCATGCGCGGATCGGTGATCTGGGTGTCGTTGACGCGCACCGCACCGCCCTGGACATGGCGGCGCGCTTCTCCGTTGGAACTGGCAAGCCCGGCCGAAACGAACAGCGCGAGCAGGCCGATGCCCGACGTCAGATCGTCGGTCGCGACCTCGATGGTCGGCAACGTATCGGCAAGCGCGCCTTCCTCGAAGGTCATGCGTGCCGTCTCTGCGGACTGATCCGCCGCCTCGCGGCCATGGACGATCGCGGTGACCTCGGTGGCGAGCACCTTCTTGGCCTCGTTGATCTCGTTGCCGCCGAGCGCGGCCAGTCTGCCGATCTCGTCGAGAGGCATCCGCGTGAACACCTTCAGGAACCGCTCCACATCGGCGTCCTCGGTGTTGCGGAAGTACTGCCAGAAGTCATAGGCGGAGAAGAGATCGTCATTGAGCCAAACCGCACCCTGTGCCGTCTTGCCCATCTTGGCCCCGGACGATGTGGTCAGGAGCGGCGTCGTCAGGGCGTAAAGCTGCGGGCCGCCCATGCGATGCGACAGGTCCAGCCCGTTGACGATGTTGCCCC
>CAZSFA010000089.1:0-10154 GCA_964606055.1 uncultured Oceaniradius sp.
GCTGCGGCGCGATCGGCGCGCGCATGCCGGTCATGGAAGCCGTCGCCAGCGCCGCCAAGCGCGGCGTACGTGTGATGGGTGTCTGCAACGGTTTCCAACTGCTCATCGAAGCAGGCCTTCTGCCCGGCGCGCTCATGCGCAATGCGTCGCTGCACTTCGTCTGCCGGCAGGTTCGGCTTGAGGTGGTCAACGCTGGCACCGCCTTCACGCGCGGCTACCGGGAAGGCCAGGCGATCGACTGCCCGGTCGCCCACCATGACGGCAACTATTTCGCCGATGAGACCACCCTCGCCCGCCTTCGCGACAATGATCGCATCGTCTTCCGTTACGCCGACGGCACCAATCCCAACGGCTCGACCGACGACATCGCCGGCATCGTCAATGGTGCGGGCACCGTGCTGGGGCTGATGCCGCATCCGGAAAACCGGGTCGAGCCGGCGCATGGCGGCACGGACGGGCGGGCGCTGTTCGAAAGCGCGCTCGGTCTGGTTGCCGCCTGACGCGGGCAGCTAGTTGGCGGCGAACCGTTGGCCGGTATCGGTCTTGGTGATCGTGATCGTCTCGTTGACGGCATTGCACAGGAAGATGAGCCGGGCATTGGTCGCCTCGAGTTCGACCCGATAGTGGGCGGCCGTATCGGCCGTGATGTGCACATGATCGGCGTGCGCGCCCATCTTGTGCAGCATGGTGCCGACGATCTGCGGGCAGGCATGGAACGCGGCCGGGTGATGAATCAGCACATCATCCGCAGCCTTGGCCGGGCCAGGTATGCCCGTAAGCGCCAATGTCGTCGTGATCACGGCAAGACAGGCACGCTTGGTGATTGACATGGTGTGGTTCCCCGATTTTTGATAACGTCGGCTACCGATACAGTCGTCCCTTCAAGCAAGCGGCTCTCGCGGCCGTTTTATCCCGATTCTGGAAGCCTATGAGTGCCTCGCGCCCCCATGCAACTCACGCTTTGGCAAGCTGGCCGGCGATTTTCGCCATGGCAGGCGCCGTCGCGCTCGCCGGTTGCCAGACATTCGAGCCAGCCGGAGGGCCGCTGAGGGCGCAGACGGATGCGCCCGATGCGGTCGCCGCGCTGCAACGCGTCAACGAACGGGCGCTGGAATGCTGGATATGGTCGGACGATCGCGCCTTCCGCACACTGGCCATCATTCCCGAACTGGACACGCGCGCCGGCGATCCGCGCATTCTCATCGTCGATCGCAATGGCGGCGAAACGCGGCCGAAACTGGTCATCACCGCATCGGGCGATCCTGTGGAAATCACGACGTTCGGACCGCTGAGCGAGCAGCGCCTGTCGGGCCGCATCAACCGCGACGTCCTTGCATGGAGCGCGGGCCGAACCACCTGCGCCTAACCGACCAATGACGGCGCATGCCGCGCCAGAGGAGCGAGCCCGGTCCCGGACAATGACCTATCAAAGCCAGAACGTTGCGACCGGTCGCCATATCCTGCCCGACCTGACACGCGCCTTCGCGCTGATCGGCATTGCGCTGGTCAATGTGGGTTACATCGCCTGGCCGTCGATGTCCGGCTACCTGGATGGCGGCCTTGCCACCGGTGCCGACGTCGCCAGCCATTACACGGTCAGCGCCTTGTTCCTGTACAAGTCCTACACGCTGTTCTCATTCATGTTCGGCGTGGGGTTCGCCTATCAGATCACCTCGGCCGAACGCCGTGGGGTTAGTTTTACCGGCCAGTACTGGCGGCGCATCATCGGGCTTGTCGTGCTTGGTATGCTGCATGTGGCCCTGCTGTTTCAGGGCGACATTCTGGTCATCTATGCGATTCTTGGATCGCTGCTGTTCCTGTTCAGGAACGCGAGCGGGCGCACGCTCATGCGCTGGGCGGTCGCGGTCTACGCTGTCCAGGTGCTGATCTGGGTCATCTTTGCGGGGCTGATGTGGCTTGGCGCAACCTACCAGCCCGAGGCGATGGCAGAGCAGCAGGCGATCTTTGACGCCACTGCGGTGGAAACCCGTGCGATCTTCGGCAACGGAACGTTTTCCGAGGCCATGAACCAACGGCTGCTGGAATGGGGCGAGGTCATCACCGCTGGCGTGTTGATGCAGGGGTTTGGCGCGTTTTCGTTCTTCCTTCTCGGCCTTGCGGCGGTGCGTGCCGGGGTCATCGCCAATCCGAACGCGCCGATCTGGCAACGCGCGCGGCGTGTGTTCCTGCCCATTGGCCTGATCGGCAGCGCGCTTGCGGCATGGGTGCTGCTGCGGGCGGCCAGTGTGACCGACCCGAACTTCATGGTCGGCCTGATGCTGATCACCCTGTTCAGCCCGTTGGCAAGCGCGGGCTATCTGGGCCTGATGGCCCGCTGGGCGCAGGCACCCGACAGCGCCCTGCGCACATTCGTCGCACGCGGCGGCACAGCCACCCTCACCGCCTACCTGATGCAGAGCCTTCTGTTCTCGCTGATCTTCAACGGCTACGGCCTTGGCCTGTTCGGCTCGCTGGGCGCCTTCTGGTGCACGCTGATCGCTTTCGGCGTCGCGCTCATCTCGATCATCTTCAGCAGTCTTTGGCGCATGCGGTTCAAGCGCGGGCCGTTCGAGGCCGTCTTGCGGGGCTGGACCTATTTGGGGACGCGATGACCGGACGCTGGCGAATCCGGTTGCGCACCGCTAAGAGGCGCCCGACATGACGATCCCCAACGCCATCGCCATCACCGCCGAACTGATCGAGGCCCATGGTCTCAAGCCGGACGAGTACGAGCGCATCATCGATCTGATCGGCCGGGAGCCGAGTTTCACCGAGTTGGGCATCTTCTCGGCGATGTGGAACGAGCACTGCTCGTACAAGTCGTCCAGGAAGTGGCTGCGCACGCTGCCCACGACCGGACCGCAGGTGATCCACGGCCCCGGCGAGAATGCCGGCGTCGTCGACATCGGCGACGGCCAGTGCGTCGTCTTCAAGATGGAGAGCCACAACCACCCCTCCTACATCGAGCCCTACCAGGGCGCGGCGACCGGCGTCGGCGGCATCCTGCGCGATGTCTTCACGATGGGCGCGCGGCCGGTCGCGGCGATGAACGCATTGCGTTTCGGCGAGCCGGACCACCCCAAGACGCGCCATCTGGTGTCGGGCGTCGTCTCCGGTGTCGGCGGCTATGGCAACGCGTTCGGCGTGCCGACCGTGGGCGGCGAGGTGGAGTTCGATGCGCGCTACAATGGCAACTGCCTGGTCAATGCGTTCGCCGCCGGGATCGCTGACACCGACGCCATCTTCCTGTCAGAAGCCAAGGGCATCGGACTGCCGATCGTCTATCTGGGCGCAAAGACCGGCCGCGACGGCGTTGGCGGGGCGACGATGGCTTCGGCCGAGTTCGACGACACGATCGAGGAGAAACGCCCGACCGTGCAGGTGGGCGATCCATTCACCGAAAAATGCCTGCTCGAGGCCTGCCTTGAACTGATGGCGACGGGCGCGGTGATCGCCATCCAGGACATGGGTGCGGCGGGCCTGACCTGCTCGGCGGTCGAGATGGGCGCCAAGGGCGATCTGGGCGTGCGGCTTGATCTGGACCGCGTCCCGGTGCGCGAAGACCGCATGACCGCCTACGAAATGATGCTGTCGGAAAGCCAGGAGCGCATGCTCATGGTGCTCGACCCGGCCAAACAGGCCGAGGCAGAGGCGATCTTCGCCAAATGGGGCCTTGATTTCGCCGTTGTCGGCGAGACGACCGACGATCTGCGCTTCCGCGTTATCCATCAGGGCGACGAGGTCGCGGATCTTCCGATCAAGAAACTGGGCGATGAAGCGCCCGAGTACGACCGCCCATGGACCGCGCCCGCGGCCCCTGTGCCGCTGTCGGCATCCGATGTGCCGGAGCCGAGCGATTGCGCGGCCGCGATCCTGACGCTGCTTGCCTCCCCCAACCTGTCGTCCCGGCGCTGGGTTTGGGAGCAATACGACACGTTGATCGGGTCCAACACGTTGGCCGTTCCGGGCGGCGATGCGGGCGTCGTGCGCGTCGATGGCCATCCGACCAAGGCACTGGCGTTCTCCTCCGATGTCACGCCGCGCTATGTCGAGGCCGACCCGTTCGAGGGCGGCAAACAGGCCGTTGCCGAATGCTGGCGCAACCTGACCGCCGTTGGCGCGACGCCGCTGGCGGCAACCGACAATCTCAACTTCGGCAATCCCGAGCGGCCCGAGATCATGGGGCAGTTGGTGCGCGCCATCGAGGGCATCGGCGCAGCCTGCAAGGCGCTCGGCTTTCCCATCGTTTCGGGCAATGTGTCGCTCTACAACGAGACCCATGGCGAGGCGATCCTGCCGACGCCGACCATTGCGGGCGTCGGCCTTCTGCCGGATTGGTCGGTCATGGCGCGCATGGACGCGATGCAGCCGGGCGACACGATCCTGCTGATCGGCGGCGCCGGTTCCCATCTTGGCCAATCGGCATTTCTGCGCACGATCCACGGTCGCGCCGACGGCGCGCCGCCGCCGGTCGACCTTGCCGCCGAAAAGCGCCATGGCGATTTCGTCCGGGCGGCGATCGCCTCAAGGCGCGTGACCGCGTGCCACGATCTGTCCGATGGCGGCCTTGCCATCGCGCTCGCCGAGTTGTGCATCGCCTCGGGCCACGGCATGACCGTCGACTTCGCCGGCGAGGCGCCGGCCCATGCGCTGCTGTTCGGTGAGGACCAGGCCCGCTATGTGCTGACGGCGACGGCGCAAAACGCCGCGATGATCCTCGATGCAGCCGCGAGCGATGGCGTGCCGGTCGCCCGTCTTGGCATCGTCGGCGGCGACCGGTTTTCATTGACCGGCGCGGCTTCGGCCACCATATCTGTCGATGAGATCAGGCGCGCGCATGAGGGCTGGTTCCCCGCTTTCATGTCCGCGCAAGCGGCTGCCCGGGCGGCCCAATAGGAGCACCGCCATGCCGATGAACGCCTCAGACATCGAACGGATGATCAAGCAAGCCATCCCCGACGCGCAGGTGACGATCCGCGACCTGGCCGGTGACGGCGATCACTACGCCGCCGAGGTGGTCTCGGCGAGTTTTCGCGGCAAGTCGCGCGTCCAGCAGCACCAGATGGTCTACCAGGCGCTGCAGGGCAACATGGGCGGCGTGCTGCACGCATTGGCACTTCAGACATCGGCACCGGATTGACCCCATGGCAGACCAGCATCCCAACATCGCGCTGCTCAACGGCATCGACATCTCCAACCTTGATGCCTGTGCAGACGCCTTTGCGGACAACGCCGTGTGGCGGTTCTTCAACCCGCAACTGCCCGACGTTGCGGGCGACTATGTCGGCCTTGACGGCATCAAGGCGTTCTTTGCGCGGATGGCGCAAGAGACCGAAGGCACGTTCAACGTGCGGCCGGTGACGGCATGGCCTGTCGGTAACGAATTGGTTGTCGTCCAGACCCAGAACTCGCTGACACTGGGGAACGAGAGTGTCCTGACCGATGTCGTGCTCGTCTGGCGTTTCGTCGATGGCAAGGTGACCGAAGTCTGGGATATCCCCTCGGTCTTCACCGACGCGGTGCCACTGGCATCGCCACAGGCAGACGCGGCCTGACACGCCATGCTCGGCGTCCTGATGGTCTTGTGTCTGGGCGCGCTGCTTCTTACAAACGAGCGCATACGCAACCGGATTGCGCATCTTTTTTCCAACCGCCCGGCCTTGAACCGGGATGAGAAAGGACAAGACGATGGCCGCGATGACTGACTTCATCGACAATGAGGTGAAGGGCAACGATGTCGTGCTCTTCATGAAGGGCACGCCCGGGTTTCCCCAATGCGGGTTCTCGGGCCAAGTGGTGCAGATTCTCGATTATCTCGGCGTCGACTACAAGGGCGTGAACGTGCTCACCGACGACGAGTTGCGCGAGGGCATCAAGACCTATTCGAACTGGCCGACCATTCCCCAACTCTACGTCAAGGGCGAGTTCGTCGGCGGCTGCGACATCGTGCGCGAGATGTTCCAGGCCGGCGAGTTGCAGGGCCATTTCGAAGAGAACGGCGTGGCCGTCAAAGGCGCGGCCTGAGCATTGCCGCCCGACTTGGCGCGGGCGCTTGCGCGCTACAATCGCTGGCAGAACGACAGCCTTTTGGGTGCGGCCGGCACGCTGACCGACGATGAGCGCCGCGCCGATCGCGGCGCCTTCTTCGGCTCGATTGAGGCGACCTTCTCGCACCTGTTCTGGGGCGACCGGATCTGGATGCACCGCTTTGCGGGGACTGCCAGGCCCGAAGGCGGCATCGCGACCTCGACTGGGCCAATCGCCGATTGGGACGGCTTTGCGGGCAAACGCCGCGCGTTCGATGAGACCATCATCGCCTGGTCCGAGAACATCGACCCGCAATGGCTTGAAGGTGACCTGACATGGTGGTCGGGCGCGGCCAATCGCGAGGTGACCAAGCCGGTCTGGCTGCTGGTCGCGCATTTCTTCAACCACCAGACCCACCATCGCGGCCAGATTCACGCCATGCTGACGGCCGCCGGCGCGCGGCCCGACGACACAGACCTGTTCATGATGCCGGACGCGCCGTGATGGCGCGCGACATGCGACCGCTGCCGGCGCCGATCGCCAGGGCCTTCGCCGGTCAGGGGCGTGCGGCCGGTGGTCTCGGGTCGCCGTTCGTCGACGCCGTCTGCACGATCATCGCCGACCATGGCCTGCCTGACGGCGAGACCTGGCAGCGGCTCGCCCACTGGCCGGGCACGATCGGTCCGGGCGCCGACGCCATCGCGCTGCGGGTGTGCGGCGCGCTGCACAGGCTGGTGCTTGACGGCGCCGACGATGGGCTGGCTTCGGTCTTTCCGCCCAATCCGCTTGATCCCGAACAGCTGGGCACGGCCGTGGCGGCCGCAATTGGCGCACATGATCGTTTCGTCGCCGACTACATCGCATCGCCGCCCCAGACCAACGAGGTGGCGCGGGCCGGGCTTTTGCTGCCGGCCCTGCTCGATGCCAATGCCGCCGCCGGCCTGCCGGTAAGCCTGCTCGAAATCGGCTCCAGCGCGGGGCTGATCCAGAACCTTGATCGCTACCGCTACGACTATGGGGGCTGGCAATGGGGAGCGCCCGACGCACGGGTTGCGATCGCGACGGATTGGCGCGGCAACGCCTATCGGCTGCCCGATGCGCCGCTGGTCATCGCCGAACGGGCGGGCTGCGACATCGCGCCGGTGCCGATCGCGACCGGGACTGATCGCATGCGGCTGCAATCGTACATCTGGCCCGACCAGCCACAGCGGCTGGCACGACTTCAGGCGGCCCTGGCTGTCGCTGCGCAACACCGGCCGGTCGTCGACACAGCAACGGTGGGGCCATGGCTGGCGACCAAGCTTGCGCACCCCTCGCCGGGCCGGCACACCGTTCTGATCCACACGGTGATGTGGCAGTACCTGACCGACGAAGAACGGGCGCGCAGCGAAGCGATCATCCGCCGCTTCGGCCGCGGCGCGGGGCCCTCGGCGCCGTTCACATGGCTGCGGTTCGAGCATGACGGCAGGGAACCGGGCGGCGGCCTGCGCATGACCCGTTGGCGTGGCGAGCCCGGCGATGGCGTCACGGTCGATGCGGCCCGCGCCGACTATCACGGCCGCTGGATCGACTGGCGCGGCACCGCGCCCACCTGATCAAATCGCATCGGGCATTTGACCGTTTGGCGGGTGCCGCCCTGTCAGCAAGCGAGCATAAAGGGCTTTTTATATGCCCCCCGACACTGTACACAGCGGACCTGCAATTCAAGGAGACTGCGGCATGACCTGGACCGTATATCTGTCGGGCGAAATCCACTCGGACTGGCGCGACCAGATCGCGGCGGGCGTGCGCGAATCGGGCCTGCCGGTCACGCTCACGGCGCCGATCACCGATCACGCGGCATCGGACGATTGCGGCGTCGCGATTCTGGGCGCCGAGCCCAACAAGTTTTGGCACGACCACAAGGGCGCCAAGGTCAACGCCATCCGCACGCGGACGTTGCTCGAAAAGGCCGATGTCGTGGTCGTGCGCTTTGGCGACAAGTATCGCCAATGGAACGCGGCATTCGAGGCCGGTTTCGCAAGCGCGCTGGGCAAGCCACTGATCGTGATGCATCAGGACGAGCACGCCCATGCGCTCAAGGAAGTCGATGCCGCCGCCCTCGCCGTCACGAAGACCCCGCAGCAGGTCGTTGCGATCCTCGATTATGTGATCAACGGCCGGCTTGCCGGCTACACCGAAAACGCGCAGGCGGCGCAATGACATGTCGAGCGGTTTCACCGGATTTGGCGAAAAGGCCCTGCCCTTCCTGAAGGCGCTGGGGTTCCACCAGGACCGCGACTGGTTCCAGGACAACAAGGCGCTCTATGAGGATCAGGTGAAGGGACCGCTCGGCGATCTGGTCGAGGCGGCCTCAGCGCGTTTCGGGGCCGAGGGCGTGCCGCTGCGCGGCAATCGCAAGACATCGCTGTACCGTGTGCATCGCGATGTGCGCTTTTCCAAGAACAAGGACCCCTACAACACCCATGCGAGCGCGCTGATGACGCGCTCGGGCACCAAGAAGGACAATGGCTTCGTCTATGTCCACATCTCCAATGAGAGCAGCTTCATCGGCGCGGGGTTCTATGGCCTGGACGGGCCGAGGCTGCGCGCCATGCGCGAACTGATCGTGCAGGAACCGGACACCATGCGCCGGCTCGCCGCCGATCTTGAGCTGCACGGCACGCACCTGTCGCAGGACAGCGCGCTCAAGCGCACGCCGCGCGGGTTCGATGCGGTAACGGACGAGGATGTGCTGGCCTGGCTGCGGCTGAAGAACTTCGCCTTCATGCAGGACATCGACAATGCGATCGTGACGACGCCCGAACTGCTCGACCGGATCGTGGCGCTCGGCAAGGCGGCGGTGCCGTTCTTGACCTTCGGATGGCGCGCCATCGACCCGCTGCGCGAAGACCCGCCGGCATGAACCAGCCCATCATCGACACCGCCGGCGCGACCCCGCAGCCGGCGCCATCGGGCATGGGCTATCGCGCGTTCATCGTCCTGATCGCGTCGCTGACCTCGCTGACGGCCTTTGCCATCGATTCCATGCTGCCGGCCCTACCGATCATCGGCGCCGATTTCGCATTGGCCAATCCCAATGATCGCCAGTTCGTGCTCATCGCGTTCGTGCTCGCCTTCGGGCCGACGCAGATCTTCTTCGGCCCGCTTTGCGATCGCTATGGGCGCAAGCCGGTGCTGATGGCCGGGCTGGCCGTGTTCGTCATCGCCTCGCTGCTGGCGGCGGTTTCAACGAGTTTTGCGGCGCTGCTCGCCTGCCGCGTGGCGCAGGGCATCGGTGCGGCGGCCATCCGGATCACCACGACGGCCATCGTGCGCGACTGCTTTGCCGGCCGCGAGATGGCGCGCGTGATGTCCTATGTGTTCACGGTGTTCATGATCGTGCCGATCTTCGCGCCCGCGCTGGGGCAGGTGATCGTCTCGGTTGCCGATTGGCACTGGCTGTTTGTCATCCTGGGCGTCAGCGCGGCGCTGCTGGCCGCCTGGAGCGCGGCGCGCCTGCACGAGACGCTGCGGCCGGCCGAACGGCGACCGATCGACATCGGCAGCATCCATGCCGCCTTCCGCGAGATCCTGACGAACAGGACCGCGCTCGGCTACACGCTGGCGGTGACGCTGTTCTTCGGGGCGCTGTTCGGCTTCATCGTGTCCATCCAGCAGATCGTCGAGACGGTGTACGGCATGGGCGAATGGCTGGCCGTCGCGTTCGCGGTGATGGCGACCGGCATGGCGATTGCAAGCCTTGGCAACGCCACGCTCGTCCGCCGGTTGGGCATGCGCCGCATTTCGCACGCCGCGCTGTTGTCGTTCATGACGCTGGGCGGGCTCCTGACGCTGATCAGCCTGTTCATGGTGCCGCCCTACTGGCTGACCTTTGCGATGATCACGCTGATCATGGCCTCGTTCGGTTTCGTGGTCGGCAACTTCAACGCCATCGCGCTGGAACCGCTCGGCCATGTCGCGGGCGCGGCTTCGGCCATCTTGGGCACGATCTCGTTCACCGGCGGCGCGTTTTTCGGCGCGCTGACCGGACAGGCCTTCAACGGTACGATCACGCCGCTTGCGACCACCTATTTCCTGGCGGGGCTGATCGGGCTCATCATCGTGGCGATCACCGAACGCGGCCG
>CAZSFA010000089.1:10254-11531 GCA_964606055.1 uncultured Oceaniradius sp.
CCCCGGTTCTGACCCTTGCGAACAGGCGTCTATGGCGAAGGCGGTTCGCCCCCAAGGCCGGCAAAGTCGAACAGGCTTGCGTCGAGCAGATGGCTCGGCCGGACATGGGCGAGCGCGCGGATCATGACGTCCTTGCGGCCCGGTGCCTTGGTCTCCATTTCGGCGAGCATGGTCTTCATCGCGGCGCGCTGCAGGCCCTCCTGCGAGCCGCACAGATCGCACGGAATGATCGGAAACCGCATCGCCCGGGCATAGCGGTCCAGATCGCCCTCGGCGCACCAGATCAGAGGCCGCAGCACCTCGACATCGCCGTCATCGTTGACGAGCTTGGGCGCCATCGCGGCCAGCCGGCCGCCATGGAAGAGATTCATGAAAAACGTCTCCAGCGCGTCGTCGCGGTGATGGCCCAGCACCAGTGCCGAACAGCCCTCCTCGCGCGCGATGCGGTACAGATGCCCCCGGCGCAGCCGTGAACACAGCGCGCAATAGGTTCTGGAGGCGGGCACCTTTTCGGTGACGATCGAATAGGTGTCGCGATACTCGATCCGGTGGGCGATGCCGTGCCGGTCCAGCCAGTCGGGCAGCATGTGTTTGGGAAAGTTGGGCTGTCCCTGATCGAGGTTGCAAGCCAAAAGGTCGACCGGCAACAGGCCGCGCCATTTCAGGTCGATCAGGCAGGCAAGAAGGCCATACGAGTCCTTGCCGCCCGACAGCGCCACCAGCCAGCGCGCGCCCGGTTTGACCATGGCAAACTCGTCGAGCGCCTGACGCACATGGCGCAACAGTCGCTTGCGAAGCTTGTTGAAGCCGACGCTCGACGGTGTTTCGGTAAACAGCGGGTGCGCGGCGCCGTCATCATCGATGGCGGACGCAGCGCGCGCGTCGGGTTCATCCAGGGCGGCCTGCATCGACATGCGGACTGGTTAGCCGATGCGCCCACAAACGAAAAGGCCGCCCGATGGGCGGCCTTGTCCTGAAGGTGACGGACCGGTCAGCGCGAGTACCACTCGACGACCAGATTGGGCTCCATCATCACCGGATAGGGCACTTCGGCCAGGCCCGGCACGCGCGTGTAGGTCGCGGTCAGCTTGTTGTGGTCGGCCTCGACATAGTCGGGAACATCGCGCTCGGGCAGTTGGGTGGCTTCAAGCACGAGGGCCATCTGCTTGGACTTCTCGCGCACCTCGATCACGTCGCCCGGCTGGCAGCGGTAGGACGGAATGTTCACGCGCTGGCCGTTGACCTTGATATGGCCGTGGTTGACGAACTGGCGCGCG
>CAZSFA010000090.1:0-11526 GCA_964606055.1 uncultured Oceaniradius sp.
GCGGGATTCGGGTGGCACAGGTCTCTTGACCGGCCCCCTACCGGCGCTTGCGGGCTGTTAGGTGACACTGGTTCTTGCAGTGAAGCCGGAAGACCGCGGCGGAGGGCGGAAGACCCCGGAAGGCCTTAAAAATAAAGCGCTGCGGCGGGCCTGTCGAGCCAACGGTCCTGATGGTCGTTGTTTTTCAGTAGACCGCCGAAACGGGCTTTTGCTGGGGCACCGGGCTTGGGGGCGCCATGCGATGCCCGCAGGCGGCAAACAGCGTTCACGCCTTTTCAAACAAGGGCTGAACGGCCCTTTAAAGGGGGTGTTGCGCGGACCGTGATCCCCTTCGAACACCTCAAGAAGTGGGACGTTTGCGCCCAGATCGCTGGCGAGCGTCCCAGAACGCGAAAAGCCACATGATGACAATGCGTTAGCCGAACCGGCGGCGCTCAAGGGCCGAAAAGAAGTGGGACGTGTTTTTTGACATTCTACAGTGTGATCAACGCGCAGCGCACCCGACCGATGACGCGAATATCGTTCATGGCGGCGCCCTCCACCAGCTCGTCGGGATATGCCGGGTTGTCGGATTTGATCGTTAGCGAGCTTGGGCGTGCCCTCTGACGAACGCCGCCGGGGACAAGCCGTTTGATGTAGGAGCTGTCGCCGCGATTGAAGGCGTAGATCCCCGGCCGCTCCACAAACATCTCGGGCACGTGCAGCAGGACGATGGAGCCTTCGGGGATGGTCGGTTCCATGCTGTCGCCCATTACCCTGACAAGGACAGCCAGGTCCGCGTTGATGCCCTGCCTGAGCAACCAGGCGCGTGAGAAGGCCAACGCTTCCACCTCGCCTTCTTCGACCGCGACCAGGCCATTGCCGGCAGAAACGCTGAGGTCCCTGCGGCGGATCATGGCGAATTCCTCCCCATCGAATCGGAAATCGCCATGGACGGGCCGGTCGGTCAGTGGCGCATCGATCCGGCCATGTCGACCGTCGAACCCCGGCGTTTCGGGGAGGAGCATTTCGCCCGCCCCATGCAAGAGCCAGTCGGCGCTGACGCCGTAACGCTTTGATATCTTTTGAAGAAATGAGCGGGATGGCGCGCGCGCGTCCGCTTCAATAAAGCCTACCGTCGCCTGACTGACACCCAATGAAGAAGCAAGCCCTGCCTGCGTCAGAGGCAGTGATTTACGAAACAAAACCAATCTGGTGCCCGGACTATCCATCAAATACACACAATATGTTATTGACGGACAGCGCCCGTCAGTTTAGGGATATCACATATTGTGATAAAAGGCCCCTATGAGGTGTGTAAGCAAATGGCAGATCATCAGGCGAAATACCAGCCGGGACCAGTTTTCCACGAAGTGTTCCTGGGCGGGATGCGGGTACTTGGGCGGTCGACGTCGGTCTTCGCCGATGGCGTCGGCGTCCAGCGTCCGAACATGCGTGCGATGTCGACGGGCCTGATCAACGGCCCGCGCTCGCAGGCGGTGCGAAACAAGATGATCGAGGCGGTAGGGCCGGAGTTCTTCGACCACCTGTGGAAGGTGCGGATGCGCGAAGAGGCCGCAAAGCTGGAAGCGGCGCAATGAGCGGCCTGAGCCGCCAGGACCTGAGCGTGATCGAGGGTGAGGCAAGGGTAACGTGTCGCCGTCTCGCTGAAGTGCTCGGCTTCAACCGCGTGAACGACCTTCATCGCTTGATCCGGGCGAATGCGGACGAGCTGGCGGACCTTGGGGAGGTTTTTTGCTTTTCGGCAAAAAACCCCTCCAGCAAAGGTGGCCGACCAATGCAGTCATTTTACCTGAACGAACATCAGGCTGTCGCGATCAGCATGTGGGCCAATACGACCACCGCCCGCGCGGCGCGGCGGCTGATCGTCGAGGTCTTCGTTGCCTATCGCCGGGGTGATCTGCACCAGCTTGCCGCGCTCAAGCAGCAAGCAGACCCGTTCAAGACCAGCGCCGAGCGCTGCCGCCATGTTGCCGACCAGTTGCAGGCCATGGCCGGGATGGACAATCTGGCCGCCCAGGTCGCGAAGCTGCCGATCTGGACAAATGGCCGACGCCCCCGGTGGTGGCATGATCTTGCCGTGCGCGAGTTCCTGACGGTCACGCATCGGCAGATGACGACGCTGGAAGCCGCGGCGGTCGGCAGGCAGAAATTCGGCCAACGCTGCCCCGGAAAATCGTCGATCAACGAATACTGGCGCCGCCTTGACGGCGCGCATGGGTTGCCGGTGCGCAGCTACCCCCGTGGCCCGAAGCTTATCCTTATCGGTGATGCCGATGCGTGACCTGACCGATATCGAATTCGCCACCGTGGTCCTGCAATCCATGGACCCGGCAGAGCGGATCGGCGTCTGCGCCGCCGCGCTCACCACCCTTCACGACCCCGCGCAGCATGCGGCGCTGCGCGATGCCGCGCACAAGATAGCCCGTCACGCAGACAGCCTGGAGCGGCATGACTGTCTTGCCGCCTTTCGTGACGGGCACTGCCGGCCGGAGGGTGTGAACACCGCCCCCGGCAACCTGTCCCCGGATCCCGCCGCAGAGTGGGACCGGGGGCCTTTTTCCGATCCCTTCTCGCCGCCCGCCGGTCCTCCCTTCGCTTGCGGCGCCGGGTCGATGGCCGAAAGGCCGCCGCGCGCCTCCTTTCGGTCTCGCGCGGCCTGGGCACGCCTGAAACACCTAATGGACAGGGTGGAACATAGCCTGGTCGGGGATGTGCTGGGCCTGTTGGCCATCGTCGCGATGGTCGTCTTGCTTTTGCGGGCCGGTTTGGGAGCGGTGCCATGAGCGATGTCGTGACCGTGTCGTCCAGCCCGGCTGGAGGGTATCTGGTGCGCGGCGGGCATCGCAGCGTCGCGCAGTTCCAGACCCATGAAGCTGCGCTGGACGAGGCGCGGGATCGCCTGCGGGTCCGCCTGGGCGAGAAAAGCCGCTACCACGTTCTGCGACGCCCGCGCCGCGGCGGCGGCCCTGACTTCCTGGTCATCGGACCCGACGGCCACGGCGTGAAGTGCCTGTCCTCGCTCCACCTGGCAGAGGACGCGGCGCGCCGCCTCAATCGCGAGAGCCGCGCGGTGGAGCGCCCCTGCATGTGCTGCGGGACCACGTTCCTGTCGGAGGGCAAGCACAACCGCCTGTGCGGCCGCTGCCGCCACGACAGCGATTTTTGGGGTGGCGTCTGATGCAAGCTGCCCGTGGGCGGACGGGCCGGAGCCGCTGACGCGGTCGCATGTTTCAACACCGAAGGGACGGCAAGATGAATGAAGTTCGAGAAGACGCACTGGGTTTCGAGGGTCAGCGCATCGAAGCGATGTGGTCGCTGGTCAAGGTGATCGGGCTGCTCGAAGAGCTGGTTGAGGAAGAGGATCCCGCGACCGTCCTGAATGCGTCCGTCATGCTCTTGCAGTTGCGTCGCGTCGCCAAGTACCTCGACCGGCTTCCAAAGGGCGCCGTGCTTTTGCCTGCCTCCGCTGATGATGAGGAGGACGGGGAATGAAGCTTCGCGGCGATGAACTCGTGCGCGTGCCCGTGTCGGAGATCACGGTCGGACAGAGGGTGCGCCCGCTGGACGAAAGTGCGGTCGATACAATCGGTGTGTCGGCCATGGACCTGGGCGGCATCGTCACACCATTGCACCTGCGCAAGACGCGCAAAGGCTACGATCTTATCGACGGCTTGCACCGGCTGACGGTCGCCCAGCGCCAAGGGCTGGAGGTCGTGCCCGCGCTGATCTGGGATTGCAGCGCGAAGGAGGCACGCTTCATGGAGGTGGACGCGAACCTGTCGATCGCGCATCTTCAGCTGATCGACGTTGCGACCAGCCTCGCCGCGCGCAAGTCCAGCTATGAGGCGGCCTTTCCCGAGACGCGGCAGGGTGTTTCTGGGGCGCGAGGGCGGCACGGGCTGCAAGCGACAAATCTGTCGTTTGCAGAATACACCGCCAAGGTCTTGGGTCTGTCGCGCCGCCAGATCGAGCGCATGATCGCGTGCGGGAACAGCGTGACGCCAGACGAAGTGCGCTGGATCCGATCCGCGCCGCGCCGTGCAAGCTTTTCGGATCTCGACGCGATCAGCAAGACGCCTCCGGGTCACATGCGGAGCCAGGCGATCATTCTGTTTTCAAATGGCGGCGCCACCACGATCCGTGCCGCCCTCAAGGCGATGTCGCCTGGTACAACCACCCCGAAAGACCCCGTTGAAGAGGCGTTTCAGGCCCTGTTGAAGCAGTGGGGCCGCGCGCCGAAGGCGGCGCGCCGCCGGTTCGCTGAGCACGTCGCGGGCGACCTCACGCACTTGCTGTCCGGGGGCTCCGACGCATGAACCGGACCGCCCCCGATCAGATCTGGTGGACTGCCGCCGAGCTGGCCGAGGCGGCGCTGGTCGACATGCCGCAAACGAAACGGCGCGTGAATGCGATGGCAGACCGGCTGGGCTGGAATGCGATCAAGGGCAAGGCGCGCGGCCGCAAAGGCCCGGGCGGCGGCTGGGAGTATCACTGGACCCTGTTGCCGATGCGGGCGCAGACCCAGCTGCTGGCCAACCGGGTGCGTGGCGCCGAGGGCGAGGCGGTCAGCGTGTCGCGTGAGGAAGCGTGGTCCTGCTTCGAGGCCCTGTCCAACAAGGCCAAGGCCGCGGCTCAGGCCCGGCTGGACGCCATCCGCGACCAGGAGGCGCTGGAGATGGGTGGTCTGACCCGCGATCTGTCGGTGCGCGAAGCGGCGCGGCTGCATGGTGTCTCCGCCAAGAGTATCTGGAATTGGCGTCGGCTGATCGAAGGCGTGCGAGCCGATGACCGGCTCGCGTATCTGGCGCCGCGGCACGCGGTCGGCGCCCGCAAGGGTCCGGTCGTTGCGCTCGATCCCGAGTTCATGTCGCTGGTCAAATCGGACTGGCTGCGACTGGAACATCCGTCGCTGACATCGGTCTATGACCGCTGTTGCCGCATCGCGGCCCAGTCCGACGAGATCGAGATCCCGCCGATCCATGCGGTGCGCCGCGAGTTGAAGCGGACCGTGTCGCCGCAAACCGAGATCCTCGCGCGGCGCGGCATCGAAGTGCTGAAGTCCAAGTACCCTCCGCAAGTGCGCGACAAGAGCGCGCTCCATGCGATGGAGGCCGTGAATGGCGACTACCACAAATTCGATGTTTTCGTGCGCTTCCCTGCGGAGGCGGGCGCGCCCGAGGAGATCCTGCGCCCGCAGATGGTCGCGTTCCAGGATGTCCGGTCGGGCAAGTTGCTGGCATGGCGCATCGCGCGCTCGGCCAATAGCCATTCGGTGCAGCTGTGCCTGGGCGATCTGATCGAGACCTGGGGTATTCCCGAACACGTGTTGTTGGACAATGGTCGGGAATTCGCCGCCAAGGCGATCACCGGGGGTAGCCCCACGCGCTACCGCTTCAAGGTGCGCGATGACGACATTCCGGGCCTGTTGACGTCGCTTGGATGCGAAATCCACTGGGCCACACCTTATAGCGGGCAATCCAAACCGATCGAGCGCGCCTTCCCGGACCTGTGCGATCGGGTCGCCAAGCATCCCGCATTCGCAGGCGCCTACACCGGCAACAGCCCTGATGCGAAGCCCGAAAACTATGGCTCTCGGGCCATTGATCTGGACGATTTTCTGTCGGTTCTGGCCGACGAGATCGCGCAGCATAACACCCGCCCGAACCGCACATCCGAGATCGCATATGGGCGCTCGTTCGCGGAGGCCTTTGCCGAGAGCTACGAGACCGCGCCGATCCGGCGGGCGACCGAGGCGCAAAGACGCCTGTGGCTGTTGGGAGCCGAGGGCGTCATGGTTCAGGCCAGCACCGCGCGCATCTCGTTCATGAAGAACCTGTACTGGGCCGATTGGCTGATCGCGCATGCCGGGAAGAAGGTTGTCGCGCGGTTCGATCCTGCCAAGCTTTGGGATGGGCTGCACATTTATGCGCTCTCGGGCGAGTACCTCGACCATGTGCCCTGCCAACAGAAGACGGGCTTCTTCGACGTGGAAGAGGGGCGTGCCCATGCCCGCGCGCGACGTGAGTGGATCAATGCCGAGAAGCGCGCGCTCGAAGCTCACAGAAAGCTGACGGTCGCTGAGGTCGCAACTCTGCTGAGTGATGCGCCCACGCCCGATCCTGCGCCTGTCGAGCCGAAGGTCGTACGTCTGGCGCCGATGCCCACCATCCCCAAGCCCAAACCAGCCGCACAGGACCCAGCGCGAGGTGCGACCCATGCGGAGATCGTCGCGGACCTGCACCAGCATCGGGAGGCCAAGGCCGGGCCGCGCGCCCAGGCCGATGACCGGGCGCTTTTCGCCCGTGCCCGGACGCTGGAAGCCGCACGGGCCTCGGGCGAGGCGCTGACCCGAGATCAGGAACGGTGGCTGGCAGGGTTCCAGACGACGGCGACCTACAAGGCGATGGCCGCGATGGAAGAGGATTTTGGGGATCGCACGACCCCAAAGAAGACGCCGCCGGCGGGGTAGTGGCCCGACCGACGGCGAAGAGCAGCAAACGAGGATAAGATGATCGAAAACACCGTCCCCATCAAGAACATCGCGCCGCTGCGCAATGTGAGCGCGCTTCTGGCACTGGTCCGGCGCGTCCAGGAGCGCAGCTTTTCCCTGCCTGGAATGGCGACGTTCCACGGTCCGTCCGGCTACGGCAAATCGAGCGCGCTGGTCTACACCACCTTGAAGACCGGCGCCGTCGCGATCCAGGCAAAGAGCATCTGGAAGACGCCGACGCCACTGTGCCAGGCCATCCTCGCCGAGCTGGGGCAGAAGCCGGAGGCAACGATCAGCCGGATGTACGAGCAGATCGTCGACCAGCTTGCGCGGACCGGGGCGCCGCTGATCATCGATGAGGCGGACCACCTGATGAAGAACTCGATGATCGAGATCATCCGCGACATCTACGAGGGTTCGAACGTGCCGGTCATCCTGATCGGCGAAGAGCAGATGCCGCAGAAGCTGACAAAATGGGAGCGTGTCCACAACCGGATGCTCGACTGGGTGGGCGCAGAGCCCTCCGATCTTCAGGATACGGCATACCTTGCCGACATCTATGCGCCGGGCGTGACCATCGGCGAGGACCTGTTGGCACACATCCTGGACATCTCGGACGGCAACGCCCGCCGCATCTGCGTAAACCTTGAACGGACGCGCGAGGTCGCCTTGACCGAGGGGCTGGAGTGTATCGGCATCGCAGAGTTCGGCGAGCGCGGCCTGTTCACGGGCGCAGCACCCATGCCGCGCAAGCGGATCTTCGGGCGGGGAGTTGCGTGATGGCGGCCCTTGCGGAAATGACCCCCATGGAGGGAACAGCCTGGGCACGCGCGCTGGCGATGGAGAGCTTCACCTTCGCGGAACTTGGATCTGCTGTGGGCGTGAACCCGCAAACGATCGGCGTCTATGTCCGCCAGTGGGTCGCGGACGGCCGTGCCGAGCGGATCGAAGAGGGCCGGGTTGCGCATGCGCGCTACCGCATCGCGGCCGGGGCCCGTCCTGCACCCGTTCGCGACGGGTCCAAGCACAGCAACATGTGGTTGGCGATGCGGATGCTCGTTCGGTTCAGCGCGGTCGATCTGGCGGCGCATTGCAGCACCGGGCGTGTCACCGTGACCCGCGAGGACGCGCAAGCCTATTGCGGTGTCCTTCTGCGGCACGGCTATCTCAAGTGCCTCCGCAAGGCCGCGCCCGACCGCGGCATCGAGGCGGTCTACCAGCTGATCCGCAACACCGGCCCGAAGCCGCCGGTCCTCAAGCGCATTCGCGCGCTCTTCGATCCGAACCAGGACGCCTACCGGATGAAGGGGTGCAAGCTATGAACACCCCTGATTTCACCCGGATTGTTGCCGATGGCTGGCGGGGCACCGCCCCCGATTGGGTGCTGCGCCTGGCGGAGGTTTGTGCCGAGACTTCGCAGAACCAGGCGGCCAAACGCATCGGATACTCCGCCGCGACCGTGTCCGGTGTTCTGCGCGGCACCTATGCGGGCAATCTGCGCGCGGTCGAGACCATGGTGCGCGGCGTGTTCATGTCCCAGACGCTCGACTGCCCGGCGCTTGGGTCGATCGGCACCGATGTCTGCGCATCCTGGCGGGCCAAGGCGCGCCAGTTTCAAAGCCACAATCGCTTGCGGGTGCAGATGTTTCACGCCTGCCAGTCCTGCCCGAACTTCAAGGGGGCCGAATGACCCGCTCCGACGATCCGCGTCCCCATCCTGTCGACGCGTTCTCTGAACGTCTTGCAACGGCCGTCGCGGCGCGCCTGCACGCACCACCGCCCGAACCGGCGGGGCGCCCGATGACCGAAGCGCAGATGCTGCGGCTGGCGCGTGCGGCGGTGCGCAAGATCGACCGATGGGGCATGCGCGGTGTGACGCTCGTCAGCACCGAAGAAATCACAGCCATGGCGCTGACCCTCGCGTGCCTCGGCATCCTGCCCGGGCCAACCAATCCAACACAGAAGGACCCACTGACATGAGCAAGTTCGACCCAGTCGATATTCCCGATGGCCGCCTCACGATCAACGGCAAGACATACATGACGGACGCCAGGGGCAGTCTCGTCCCTGTTGAGCTGGTCAAACCGCAAAACTTGCTGGAAGACGAGGTGGTCCGTAAGATCATCGGTTTCGCCTTGGCACTGTCGAACCAGGTCGGGCGCTTCAAGGCGCACACCTTCGAGGATCTCGGCGATTTTGAGGCGCTGCTCGACCAGCAATACGGCATCGCCAACGCCGGCAAGCGCGGCACCAAAGGAAACCGGACCTTCATGACCCATGACGGGCTCTTTGCCGTCGAGATCCGGGTGCAGGATCATGTGGATTTCGGCCCCGAGCTGCAAATCGCGAAAGCCCTCATCGACGAATGCCTGACAGAATGGGCCGCAGACGCGCGTCCCGAGATCCGCGCCATCGTCACCAGGGCCTTCAACACCGACAAGGCCGGGCAGATCAACCGATCCGAAGTCTTCATGTTGCTCAGGCTGGAGATCGCTGACCAGCGATGGCAGCGCGCCATGGCGGCGATCCGCGACGCGATGCGGGTGGTCGGGTCCAAGACTTATGTCCGGTGCCTGATGCGCGAAAACGCCGAAGCCCGGTGGCAGACGATCACGATCGATTTGGCGAAGGCGTAACAGCATGGCCAACCATTGCGTGGAGACAGAGATTTGTAGCGCCGAGCTTGCCTCGGACATGGCTTGCGACGGCTGGCCTTTCTGGGATCTGCTCGGCGAGCTCGCCCTCCTCGATAAGACGAATTCCGCATCTCATACGGAGGGCACGCTCGCGAAGGAGATGGTGGAAAAAATCTCGGACAGTGACACGCACAAAGACGGCGTGGCGTTCCTTCGGCTGCTCCTGGCGCACTTGGAGGCGCGAGAACCAGTCGTCTCGGTCGTGAGCCAAGAGCTGAAGCTACGCGAGGTCGAGCGCGAGATCGCGATGCGCAAGCGGCTCTACCCGCGTTGGGTCCGCGACGGCCGTATAACGGCAGAGCAGGCCCACCGCGCGATCGGCATCATGGAAGCGATCGCCGCAGACTACGCACCGCGCGACCTCTTCGACCAAGATACGGTGACGTCATGATCATTGCGATTGCCGTCCTATCCATTGGCGGGCTCGTGGCGCTCTTGGTCTCCGAGCTCTTGGAGGCCGAGGAAAGCGCCGAGGATGCACGCCTGTTCGTCGTGCTGGCCACGTTGTTGTTCGCCCTGGCCGCAGCGCTTGCCGCCCTTTCCATGTTTGGATTGGTGTGATGACCGCCGCCCTGCGCCGCAAGATCCATGTCGCCTGCCTTGAGCTGGGCCTCGACCAGGACACGCGGCATGATCTGCAACTGGTCGTCACCGGCAAGTCCAGCATGAAGGACATGGACGAGGGCGAGATGAAGGCCCTGCTCAAGGCGCTTGAGGAACGGGGCTTTAGACCTTCCTCCAAAGGGGCTTCCAAGCGCCAGTACAAACCGGCCCCGCGCGCTGATCTGCGGTTCGTCCATGTCCTTTGGAAACTGCTGGGCGAGGCCGGACAGTTGCGCGAGCCCGGCCGCGCCGGGCTCAATGCCTTTATCCGCCGCCGTTTCGGCGATCACTGGCAAGCGGTTCCGAGGGACGTGGATGACCTGCGCGAATGGGCACAGATCGACGACGTCATCCAGGCCCTGCTGTCCTGGTGCGACCGCACGGGGGTCAAGGTCGACAGGGAGGCGCACCGGTGAGCAAGTCGCAAATCCGCGTTACCGATCACGCCGTGATCCGCTATCTGGAGCGGGTCGAGGGCGTGGATATCGCGGCGCTTCGCCTTGAGATCGCCCGCCGGGTCGAGCGCGGCGTCGATCTCGGAGCGGGCGCCGTGCTGGTCGATGGCTTGCGATACTGCCTAGTCGAGAACACGGTGACCACGATCCACGAGGCCTCCCGCCCCGATGCAAGGACCGGCCGAGCACGCGGCAAGCGCGGGTTCATCGATGAGTGAGTGGCTCGACGAGCTGGAGGCCGAACTCGGCCAACGCGCGGCGCTTCGGGTCCTGGCGAATTGCGGCGGTCAGCGTCGCAATATCCCGTTGCCACAAAACGCCGCGGCATCGGCCCTTGCGATCGAGTTGGGGCCACAGATCGCCTGCTGGATTGCCGATCGCTTCGGCGGTGGGAAAGTGGAGTTTCCGTCGTCGCACGCCCGGCGCGCAGGCGACGCGGCCGCGCGGCTTCGGGCCGACGTGCTGGAGGCGGGCTTGACCGATCCCGCCCGGTCGGCCAACGATATCGCGCGTGCGCATCACCGATCGGTGCGCCGGGTCGAGCAGCTCCGGCAAGAGCTGCGCGCGGAGAGCGGCCGCGAACCCGACGTGCTCCCCCTCTTTCGAGATCGCTGACCCCGAAGCGCTTCGGGGGGGATGGTCCGGTCCGGAACAGGCATGTTGGCGGCGTCCGGACGGCAGCGCCGTCGACCCATCCCTTAGGTAATCCATGCAGACCGTCCGACAGATCGCCGAGGAAATCGTCGCCCGCGAGGGTGGGTTCGTGAATGACCCGGACGATCCGGGCGGTGCCACGAATTTCGGGGTCACGATCCACACCATGCGCCGCCTGGGGCTCGACCTCGACCGGGATGGCGACGTCGATGTGGCCGACGTGCGGCGCCTGACCCGCGGCCAGGCCGTCGATATCTTCGTCGAGCATTACTTCGTGCGCCCGCGCATCGGCCTGCTGCCGGCGGCTGTACAAGCCTCGGTGTTCGATATGTACGTGAACGCCGGGTCCAACGCGGTGCGCATCCTGCAACGTCTGCTGCGCGACATGGGGCTCGGGCTGGGTGATATCGCCATCGACGGGGTGATCGGGCCGCAGACGGCGGAGTTTGCCGCCGCTGCGCAGGCGCGTGCGCCCGATGCATTCGTCGACGCCTATGGGATCGCGCGGCGCAACTACTACTACCGCATCGCCGATCGCCGCCCCGCAAGCCGCAAATACGCCCGCCGCCGCGATGGCGGCAAGGGCGGCTGGATCGTGCGCGCCGAGGAGTTCATCTCCGCCCGC
>CAZSFA010000091.1:0-11428 GCA_964606055.1 uncultured Oceaniradius sp.
GAAGTCCAGCAGCTGATGGACGATCTGCGCACGGCCGAAGTCGATTTCCTGACCATCGGGCAGTACCTGCAGCCCTCCAAGAAACACCATCCGGTGATGGCCTATATCACGCCGGACGAGTTCAAGTCCTACGAGACCACCGCCTACTCCAAGGGCTTCCTGATGGTGTCGGCCAGTCCGTTGACGCGCTCGTCGCATCACGCCGGCGACGACTTCGCCAAGCTGCGCGCCGCGCGCGAGCGCCAACTGGCCGACTGCGCCTAGCAACATGCCGAGCTTCGCCTCCACGCGCCGGGTCGGTCACACCGCGCGCGACATGTTCGATCTGGTCGCAGATGTCGAGCGCTACCCCGAGTTCGTGCCGCTGTGCGAGGCGCTGAACGTGCGCTCCCGCCGCCAGAAATCGGATCGGACGATGCTGGTCGCGGACATGACCGTGGGCTATCGCGCGATCCGCGAGACATTCACAAGCCAGGTCATCCTCAACCCGCAAGCCATTGAAATCGATGTTTCTTACATCGACGGGCCGTTTCGATATCTGAGCAATACCTGGCGGTTTGTCGATTGTGGACATGGCTGCTGCGATGTGCATTTCCACATCGACTATGAGTTCAAGAACCGCATGCTCGGTGCTCTGATGGGCGCCATGTTCGACCGGGCCTTCCGCAAGTTCTCGCAGGCGTTCGAGGCGCGCGCCGATGTGGTCTACGGCGTTGGTCCCAAGGCGGCCGCTCAAGCCTGACCGGAGGCATCGGGCGCTTCGCCGGTGGCGTCTGCATCGGCACGCACGGGCATGGCATCCAGCGTCTGGCCCAACAGTTGCAGCGCCGTGATTGCGCTGATCGCGCGTATGAATGCGCGCCCGCGATCGTCGAAATCGCGCCGCACGACCAGCGTCGGCGCCCAGGCGCAGGCGCATCCGAACCAGACCAGCCCGACCGGCTTTGTGTCGGAGCCGCCGCCGGGTCCGGCGATGCCGGTGACCGATACGGCGATGTCGGCATCCGAACGCTTCAGCGCACCCTCGGCCATCGCGCCCACGACCTCCGCCGACACCGCGCCAACCGAATCCAACAGGTCCGCATCGACGCCGAGCATCTGCATCTTGGCCGTGTTGGAGTAGGTGACATAGCCGCGATCGAGCACGGCCGAGGACCCGGCGTTGTCGGTGATTGCAGCCGCGATCATCCCGCCCGTGCAGCTTTCGGCCGTCGCGACCATCGCCCCGCGTTCGGTGAAGGCATCAACGATCCGGCGCGACAGATCGTCAAGGGCGCCGTCAAGATCATCCATCGCGGCCTCCGATTGCTGCAAATCCAACCGTTGCGGTGGCAATGGCGGCAATGCCCTCGCCGCGGCCGACAAAGCCCATCCGTTCATTGGTCGTCGCCTTGACCGAACAGCGGTCGATGCCGATGCCGAGCAACGCCGCCAGTCGCTCGCGCATGGCTTGACGGTGTGGCGCGATCTTCGGCGCCTCGGCAACCAGCGATACATCGGCGTTCATGATCGTGCCGCCCGAGTTGCGGACGATGTCGGCGGCGTGGGCGAGGAAAATCGATGAGTCCGCGCCCTTCCACTGCGGGTCGCTGGGCGGAAAATGGTCGCCGATATCGCCGGCGCCGCAGGTCGCCAGCAACGCGTCGGTCAGCGCGTGCAGGCCGACATCGGCGTCGGAATGGCCCGACAGCGCACGCGCAAACGGAATCGCGATGCCGCACAGCATGACGTGATCGCCATCGCCGAACCGGTGCACGTCATAGCCATTGCCCGTTCGGATATCGGGCAATGCTGAGCGCGTGTCGGCTCGCAGCGCCTGTTTGGCCGCGTCGAAATCGTCAGCGTAGGTCAGCTTCATGTTGGCCTTGTCGCCCGCAACGGCACGCACGGGCAAGCCCGCCCATTCAAAGAGCGCCGCGTCATCGGTGAAGTCATCGCGGCCTTCAAGCGCCGCGCGACGATGCACGTCGAGGATTGCGGTCAGAGGGAAGGTCTGTGGCGTCTGCGCCGTATGCAGCAAGGCGCGATCCACGGTCGTTTCGACCAGTTGCGCGTCCGATACGCGCTTGATCGTCTCGGCGATCGGGATGACGGGCAGGATGCCGTGGCCGGGTTCATCGCGCGCCGCCTTCAGCACGCGCGCCAGCATGGCACCCGACACAAACGGCCGCGCAGCGTCATGGATCATCACATGGGTCACACGGGGCGCCGTCGCCGAAAGCGCCTCCAGCCCGGCCAGAACCGATGCCTGGCGCGTGGCGCCGCCCGTGGTCACGACGAGGTCGCCCAACGCCATGGGTACCAGAGCGGCGGCCAGCAACGCCGCATCGTCGGCGTGGATCACGATGCAGATGCGAGCGCGATCGACGTGACCGGCAAAGGCGTCCAGCGTCCGCGCGATCAGCGCGCGGCCTTCAAGGTGCCGGTACTGTTTGGGACCATCGCCGCCGGCGCGTTCGCCACGGCCGGCGGCAACGATGACGAGACCGGGCAGAAATTCAGGGGATGGGTCCGGCAGTGCCATAAGGATGTCATGAGAACGTCAGATGTGGCGCCGGTTTATCAAACGGTCGCGATTGCGCAATCGATGCGGACTGGATAAAGAATAGGCACGATGACATCATGCCCAAAAAAGACGCACGCTGACGGCGCGGCCATGCTGGCAATGCCGATCGAGATCGGTTCGGTTCGGCTGCGCAACCGCGTGTTCCTTGCGCCGATGTCGGGCATATCGGACGCGCCCTTCCGCAAGCTGGCCTTCGATCACGGCGCCGGACTGGTGGTCAGCGAGATGATCGCCAGCCGCGAGTTCTGCCAGGCCCACGCCGAAAGCCGCAAACGGGCCAGCGCGCATCCGGGGCAGGGGCCGGTCATGCTGCAATTGGCAGGTCGCGAGGCGTATTGGATGGGCGAGGCGGCGCGTGTTGCCGAGGATGAAGGCGCGCAGATCATCGACATCAACATGGGTTGCCCGGCCAAGAAGGTGACCGGCGGCCTCTCCGGTTCCGCGCTGATGCGCGATCTCGATCATGCGATGACGCTGATCGAGGCAACGCTTGCGGCCGTGCGCGTGCCCGTCACGCTGAAGATGCGGCTCGGATGGGATCACCAATCGATCAACGCGCCGGAACTGGCACGCCGTGCCGAACAGGCCGGCGTCGCGATGATCACCGTGCACGGGCGCACGCGGGAGCAATTCTATGACGGCTCCGCAGACTGGTCGGCCATCGCGGCGGTCCGCGAGGTGGTCGGCGTGCCCTTGGTGGTCAATGGCGATGTCGATTGCCGCGATCGCGCGAAGGACGCGCTGGCTGCATCCGGGGCCGATGCGGTGATGGTGGGGCGCGCCAGTCAGGGGCGCCCATGGCTGGCCGGCGCGATCGCCGGCGAATGCCATGCGGCACCGGGGGCCGATGAGATGGGCGACTATGTGCTGAGCCACTATCGCGCGATGCTGGCCCACTACGGCGAGCGCGCCGGCGTGCGCCATGCGCGCAAGCATCTTGGCTGGTATCTGGACGCGCATGCCGCCCATCTTCAGGACCTTGGCGCGCGAAAGGGCGCGATCCTGCGCGAGACCGATCCTGGCGTCGTCGAGGAACGATTGCGCGAGACCTTCGCCGCGGCTGCCGATGCCAGGATCACGGCGATGGCCGCATGAGCACGCAATCACTGGAACCGAAAGCCGGCGACCGGGCGCTGCAGGTGCTCAACACGATCCGCGACGCGGTGCTGCTGGTCGATGCCGACAATGTGATCCGGTTTGCAAACCTCGAAGCCGAATACTTCTTCCTGTCCTCCTCCACCCATCTCGAAGGCCGGCGGATCGATGATTTCCTGCCGTTTTCGAGCCCTCTGATCGCGCTTACGCGGCAGGTGCGGGAAGATGGCGCACCGGTCAACGAGTACCGCGTCGATGTGTCCTCGCCGCGCATCGGCGCCGAACGGATCGTCGACATCCACGTTACGCCGGTGATCGAGGAGCAGGGCGCCATGGTGATCGTCTTCCGCGAGCGTTCCATGGCCGACAAGTTCGACCGACAGATGACGCATCGCGGCGCGGCGCGCTCGGTGACCGGTCTTGCAGCGATGCTGGGCCATGAGATCAAGAACCCGCTGTCGGGCATTCGCGGCGCGGCGCAATTGCTGGAGACGTCGGCAAGCGACGAGGACCGGGCGCTGACCCAGCTCATCCGCGCCGAGACCGACCGGATCGTCTCGTTGGTCGACCGCATGGAAGTGTTCTCGGACGAACGCCCCGTCACCCGGCTGGCGGTCAACATCCATGCCGTGCTCGACCGGGTCGAACGGATCGCCAGCACCGGGTTTGCGAGCGACATCCGCTTCACCAAGGATTACGATCCGTCTCTGCCCGATGTCGCCGGTGACGAGGACCAACTGATCCAGGTGTTTCTCAACCTGGTCAAGAACGCGGCCGAAGCGTGCTCGGGCACCGACAGGCCGCACATCAAGCTCAAGACGGCCTATCGGCCGGGCGTGCATCTGTCGATACCGGGTGCCAACGAGCGCGTGTCGCTGCCGCTTGAGTTCTCGGTCGAGGACAATGGCGGGGGTGTTCCCGAGGACATCCAGATCCACATGTTCGACCCCTTCATCACGACCAAGCCCAACGGGTCGGGGCTGGGGCTCGCGCTGGTCGCAAAGATCGTCGGCGACCATGGCGGGATCATTGAATGCGACAGCGCCGCCTCGCGGACCGTGTTCCGGATCCTGATGCCGGCAGCGCCTGAGACCATGCCCCGCAAGCCGACGCCCGAAGGAGCGTTGCCATGACCAACGGAACGGTTCTCGTCGCCGACGATGACGCGGCGATCCGCACCGTCGTCAGTCAGGCGCTGTCGCGCGCCGGCTACGATGTGCGTGTGACATCCAATGCCGCAACGCTCTGGCGCTGGGTGGCGGCCGGCGATGGCGATGCGGTGGTCTCCGACGTCGTCATGCCCGATGACAACCTGTTTGATCTGCTGCCGCGCATCAAGAAGCTGCGCCCGGACCTGCCGATCATCGTGATGAGCGCCCAGAACACGTTCATGACGGCCATTCGCGCCACCGAAAAAGGCGCCTACGAATACCTGCCCAAGCCGTTCGATCTGGTCGAACTGACCGGCATCGTCGGCCGATCGCTGACCGAATCGCGACGCCGCGACAGGGCTGGCGGCGCAAGCGCTTCGGGCGGCGAGGAAGCCATGCCGCTGGTTGGCCGCTCACCGGCGATGCAGGACATCTATCGCGTTCTTGCGCGGATGATCCAGTCGGACCTGACGGTGCTCATCAACGGCGAATCGGGCACCGGCAAGGAACTGGTCGCACGCGCGCTGCACGAATATGGCCGGCGCAAGAACGGCACGTTCGTTGCCATCAACATGGCCGCGATCCCGCGCGATCTGATCGAATCGGAACTGTTCGGCCACGAGAAGGGCGCCTTCACCGGCGCGATGACGCGCTCATCGGGCCGTTTCGAACAGGCCGAGAACGGCACGTTGTTTCTCGACGAGATCGGCGACATGCCGATGGACGCGCAGACCCGGCTCCTGCGGGTGCTCCAGCAGGGTGAATACATGACCGTGGGCGGCCGCACGCCGATCAGGACCAATGTCCGCATCGTTGCTGCCACCAACAAGGATCTGCGCGCGCTGATCAACCAGGGCCTGTTCCGCGAGGACCTCTACTATCGGCTCAACGTGGTGCCGCTGCGCATCCCGCCCTTGCGGGAGCGCCTTGAAGACATCGGCGATCTGGTCAGCCATTTCCTCGCCAAGGTGCAGGAGGAAGGGCTTGAGGCCAAGCGGATCATGCCCGACGCGCTTGAACTGATGCGCCGCTATGACTGGCCGGGCAACGTACGCGAGCTCGAAAACCTGATCCGGCGCCTTGCAGCGCTCTATCCACAAGATGAGATCGGCGCCGACATCGTCGCCGGCGAGTTGCGGCCCGTCGAGGGCGATCCGGAAACGACCGGCGGCGCGCAAGGCACGTTCTCGGCGGGCGATCCGACGATCGCACAGGCGGTCGAGGCCAACATGCAGCGTTACTTCGCATCGTTCGGCGACGCGATGCCGCCGCCCGGACTGTACCATCGGGTGCTGGGTGAAATGGAGTATCCGCTGATCATGGCAACACTTGCGGCAACGCGCGGCAACCAGATCCGGGCCGCCGATGTCCTCGGGCTCAATCGCAACACGCTGCGCAAGAAGATCCGCGATCTGGGCGTCACGGTCATCAAGGGCTGAGCCGCATCGCGCGCGGGCAATGGCCGGCTCGTGCCGCCGCGCACACGATGGTCCCGGGTCGGGCGGGTTGCGCCGGGGGTATGCGTTGTATTATTGCCACATTGTGTTGCACGAGTGCGACGCAGGGGCGCAAAAAGCGAGCATCGGCTGACCATGGTATCGATGGAACAGGGCACGCCTGGCCTGGCGATTGCCCGTGGCGTGACGTCTCACAGGATCGGTTCGCTCGGTGGCATCGCCATCGTCATTGCGGCGCTGGTCACCGCGAGCGCCTCGTTCGTCGTGTTGATCGGCCTGACGCCCATCCAGCCCGACAACAGTGTCACGATCGGCGCGATCGTCATCAACGGGTTGTTCGTCCTCATCCTGATCGGCCTGATTGGCATCGAACTCAACCGTGTGCTGCAGGCGCGCCGGACCCGCAAGGCGGCCTCACGGCTGCATGTGCGCATCGTTTCGATGTTCTCGCTGGTGGCCGCCGCGCCGGCCATCATCGTCGCGCTGGTGGCCGCGATCACACTGGACCTCGGTCTTGACCGCTGGTTCGAGATCCGGACGCAGACGATCGTCGACAGCTCGATTCAGGTCGCCGAATCCTACGTCAACGAAAACGCCATCAATCTGCGCGATGCGACGATCAACATGGCGTTCGCGCTCGACTCCCAGCGCATCCTGTTCAATCTCGATCGGACCGGTTTCCGCCGCTTCCTGACCCAGCAGGCCATCGGACGCGGCATGCTGGGCGCGGCCGTCCTGCGGCCTGACGGCACGGTCGTCCACAGCGCGCAGATTTCAACCGACGAGCCGTTGCCCGCCGCCCCGCCCGAGGCCATCCAGTCCGCAATCGATGGCGCGCCGGTGATCATACCGCCCGGCCTGACCAATCTGGTCGGCGCCGTCATCCGCCTGCGCGAGATCGAAAATGCGGTGCTCTACACGGTGCGCACGGTTGATGCGGACGCACTCGATGCGGTGCGGCTGATGCAGCAGAACCGGGCCGAGTATCAGAACCTTGAATCCAATCAGGGCACGCTGCAACTGGCCTTCGCGCTGCTTTATTTCGGCCTGACGCTGATCCTGCTGCTCGCCGCGATCTGGACCGGGCTTGCGGTAGCCAACCGGATCGTGCGTCCCATCCGCCAGTTGATCACGGCTTCGGACAACGTCGCGCAGGGCGATCTGGACGTGCGCGTCCCGGTCAAGGGTTCGGATGGCGATGTCGGCCAGTTGGCCGAGACCTTCAACGGCATGCTGGGCCAGTTGAAGTCACAGCGCGATGAGATCCTACGGGCCAAGGACGTGATCGATGGCCGGCGCCGCTTTTCCGAGGCGGTCCTGTCGGGCGTATCGGCCGGCGTGCTCGGGGTCGACGACAACGCGCGCATCAGCGTCGCCAACGGGTCGGCGGCCGCGATCCTCGAGGCGGGCGAGGGGATAGCGGCGGGCGCCTCGCTCAAGGAGATCGCGCCATCGGTGCATGCGGTTTTCGACAAGGCGGTGGCATCGATGCGGTCCGATTTCCGCGATCAGGTCAGCTACATCGACGCCGGCGGCCGCGAGCGCGTCCTGAATATCCAGGTCAATCTGGACCGCAAGTCACCTGAAAGCGGCGGCATGCGCACGCACGTCGTCACGGTGGACGACATTTCCGAACTGGTTGACGCCCAGCGCTCCACCGCATGGGCGGACGTGGCGCGCCGCATTGCGCATGAGATCAAGAACCCGTTGACGCCGATCCAGTTGTCGGCCGAGCGCATCAAGCGTCGCTATGGCAAGGCGATCGATGACGGCGACCGCGAGGTCTTCGATCAATGCACCGACACGATCATTCGACAGGTTGGCGATATCGGCCGCATGGTCGATGAGTTTTCCTCGTTTGCGCGCATGCCCAAGCCGGTGATGGCCGTCAAGGATCTGCGCGAGACCATCACCGAGGCCGCTTTTTTGGTCGAGGTCAGCCGCAGCGACATCACCTTCGAGCGCGATCTGCCCGAGGATGCGCTGCAGGTGCTGTTCGACGACCGGCTGGTCGGTCAGGCGATCGGCAACGTCATCAAGAACGCATCGGAAGCAATCGAGGCGCGCCTTGCCAGCCACAGTCATCCCGACATCGCCGGGCACATCCTGGTTCGCGCCTGCAGCCGGCCCGATGGCACGCGTGTGCATGTCGATGTGATCGACAACGGGCGGGGTCTGCCCAAGCAGCACCGCAACAAGCTGCTCGAGCCATACATGACGACCCGTGAAAAGGGCACCGGACTGGGGCTTGCCATCGTCCGCAAGATCATGGAGGACCATGGCGGCGCGCTTCAATTGCACGATGCGCCGGATGATTTCCATAACGGCATGGGCGCGCTTGTGCGTCTTGTTTTTCCCGCCCTTGATGCCGATGCCATTGCCGACCGGGCCGCGGACACGTCAGAGGAGACAGCCGCATGAGGGCCGATATTCTGATCGTCGATGACGAGAGCGACATTCGCGAGATCGTTGCCGGCATTCTGGACGATGAAGGCCACGAGACCCGTACCGCCCATGACAGCGATACCGCGCTCGCCGCGATCGCCGACAGACTGCCCCGGCTGGTGTTCCTCGACATCTGGCTTCAGGGCAGCCGCATGGACGGACTGGGTCTGCTCGACGAGATTCAGAAGATGCATCCCGGCTTGCCGGTCGTGATGATCTCAGGCCATGGCAACATCGAGACAGCGGTTTCGGCTATCAAGCGCGGTGCCTACGACTACATCGAAAAACCGTTCAAGGCCGACCGGCTGATCCTGGTGGCCGAACGCGCGCTTGAGGCGCATGCGCTGCGCCGCGAAGTTGCCGACCTGAAAAGCCGTGCCAACGACACCGGCGAACTGCTTGGCGGCTCCGGCGTAATGGACGCCTTGCGTCAGGCCATTGATCGCGTGGCGCCCACCAACAGCCGTGTGATGATCACCGGGCCTTCGGGCTGCGGCAAGGAACTGGTCGCGCGTGCCATTCACGCCGCGTCCGGGCGCTCGGCCGGGCCATTTGTTGCCATCAACGCGGCAGCGATCACGCCGGCGCGCATGGAGATCGAACTGTTCGGCACCGAGGCCAATGGCGCAGAACGCAAGGTGGGCGCGCTCGAGCAGGCCCATGGCGGTATCCTCTTTCTCGACGAGGTCGCCGACATGCCGCTGGAGACGCAGTCGAAGATCCTGCGCGTGCTGGTCGAACAGGAGTTCGAACGGGTCGGCGGCGTGCGGCGCGTGGAAGTCGATGTCCGCATCATCTCCTCGACAGCGTTCGATCTTGAATCGCTGATCAGCCAGGGGCGGTTCCGGCGCGATCTGTTCTCGCGGCTTGCCGTGGTGCCGGTGCCCGTTCCCGCCCTGTCGGAGCGACGCGAAGACATCGGAATGCTGGTGGACAACTTCATGCAGCAGATCGGCGCGCAGACCGGCATTCGCATCAAGGCGATCGGCGATGACGCGATGGCCGTCTTGCAGAGCCATGCCTGGCCGGGCAACATACGCCAGTTGCGCAACGCAATTGAGCGATTGATGATCCTGACCCGTGACGAACCCGATACGGTTACGATCACCGCCGACATGCTGCCTGCCGAACTGAGCGAAAACCTGCCCAAGGCGCCGACGCGCGAAGATACGCACATCATGTCGCTACCACTGCGCGAAGCGCGCGAGCGTTTCGAACGTGACTATCTTCTGGCGCAGATCGACCGGTTCGGCGGCAACATTTCGCGCACCGCCGAGTTTGTCGGCATGGAACGGTCGGCGCTGCACCGCAAGCTGAAATCGCTGGGGGTCTAGCGTTTGCGCGTCATCATCTGCGGAGCCGGCCAGGTCGGTTTCGGTATCGCCGAAAGGCTGGCCAGCGAGGACAACGACGTGTCGGTGATCGACACGTCAGAAATGCTCATCCAGCGCGTGCGCGACACGCTGGATGTGCGCGGCGTCGTCGGCCACGGCAGCCACCCGGACGTGCTTGCCGCCGCCGGCGCCGACGAAGCCGAGATGATCATCGCGGTCACCCTTTACGACGAAGTCAACATGACCGCGTGCCAGGTGGCCCATTCGCTCTTCGATGTGCCAACCAAGATCGCCCGCGTCCGGGCGCAATCTTACCTGGGGGCGCATTATGGCGATCTGTTCTCGCGCGAGAACCTGCCGATCGATGTGATCATCTCGCCGGAACGCGAGGTGGGCGAGGTGGTGCTGCGCCGCATCGCGCTACCCGGCGCGACCGACGTCGTCGAGTTCGCCGACGGCCATGTTGTCATGATGGCGATCGAATGCCGGGAGGACTGCCCGGTCATCAACACGCCTCTCAACCAGCTTTCCGATCTGTTTCCCGATCTTGGCGCGACCGTGGTCGGCGTCTGGCGCAACGACAACCTGTTCGTGCCCCATTCCTCTGACCAATTGCTCGCCAACGATCTGGTCTACGTGATCTCGGTCGAGGGTCAGGTGCGGCGGACGCTGTCGCTGTTCGGCCATGAAGAGACCGAGGCACGGCGGATCGTCATCGCGGGGGGCGGCAATATCGGCCAGTTCGTCGCCGCCGAACTGGAACGCGGCGCCCATCGCACCAACACAAAGATCATCGAGTTCAACCGCGACCGCGCCATCAGCGTTGCCGACACGCTGCGCCGCACGATCGTCCTGCATGGCAGCGCGCTTGACCAGCAGATCATGCAGGAAGCGGACATCCAGGACGCCGAACTGATGGTCGCGCTGACCAATGACGATCAGGTCAACATGCTGTCGTCGGTGATGGCGAGGCGGTTGGGCTGTCAGGCGACAATGAGCCTGATCAATGATCTGAGCTATCAGAACTTCATCCAGACGCTGGGCATTGATGCCTATATCAACCCGCGCGCGGTGACGATTTCGCGCGTGCTGCAGCACATGCGGCGCGGCCGCATTCGCCAGGTCCATTCGGTGCAGAAGGGCGAAGCCGAGGTGCTTGAGGCCGAGGCCATGGAAACCTCGCCGCTCGTCGGCACGCCGCTTCGGGCACTCGACCTGCCCGAGGACATCCGCATCGGCGCGGTCTACCGCAACGGCCGCGTAATCAAGCCTGACGGCGAAACCCAGATCAAGGCGCGCGATCGCGTCGTGATCTTCGCCCGCAGCCGCGCGGTGCGGCAGGTCGAACAGTTGTTCCGCGTCAGCCTTCAGTTCTTCTAG
>CAZSFA010000092.1:0-11415 GCA_964606055.1 uncultured Oceaniradius sp.
TTCGGCATGGGCTTTCACCCGTGGTTCCCGCGCTCGGCGGCGACGCGGCTCAGCTTTCAGGCCGAGCACGTCTGGCTGATGGATGACACGTACATGCCGCTTGAGAAGGTCGGCATTGAGACGCAGACCGACTGGGACTTCCGCCATGGCGCCCCGCTGCCGCAGCGTTTCATCAACAATGGCTTCACCGATTGGCGCGGCACCGCCGTGATCGATCAGGGGCCCGACGCGCAATCGTCCCGGGTGTCAGCATCCTCCAATCTCGACGTGGCGCTGGTCTTTTCGCCCGATCCCGATTGCGGGTTTTTCTGTTTCGAGCCGGTGTCGCATCCGGTCGACGCGCACAACATGGAGAGCTTGCCCGGCCTTGTCATCCTTGAGCCGGGCGAGAGCCTTTCGGGCGCGATGGACATCAGCTGGGATTGAGAACCCGGCTTTGGTGCCCGGGGGCTGATTGCGACGGAAAGCGTTGTGCCGCCGGGCGAAAGTGCGCTATGCGCGCTGCACAAAAAACGATCCTCCAGACCTTTCCATGTCCCTTATCGTCAAGATCAACTGCCGTGACCGGATCGGCATCGTGTCGCGCATGGCCACAGGGCTGAGCGCGCTCGGCTACAACATCATCGACAGTTCGCAGTTCTACGAAGCCGAACCGGGCAAGGAGCGCGAGTCGGGCGAGGGGCGTTTCTTCATGCGCATCGAGTGCGTGGAGACGATGCCCGAGAGCCGGCCGGGGCTCGACGCCTTCCTTGCCACCTTCGCGCGCGACTTCGAGGCCGAAACCGCCGTCGCCGACAAGGAACGGCCGATGCCGACGCTGGTGATGGTGTCCAGGTTCGATCATTGCCTTCAGGACCTGTTCTACCGGGTGCGCACGGGCGAGTTGCCCATCGACATCCGCGCCGTGGTCGCCAACCATGATGACAGCCGCGAGGACGCCGAGCGCCGGGGCATACCGTTCCACCTGCTTCAAGTGACGCCTGAGACGAAGTCCGAGCAGGAGCAAAAACTGCAGGCGATCGTCGAGGAGACCGGGGCCGAACTGATCGTCCTGGCGCGCTACATGCAGATCCTGTCCGATGATTTCTGCGCCCGGCACCCCGGCCGGATCATCAACATCCACCATTCCTTCCTGCCGGCCTTCAAGGGGGCCAAGCCCTATCACCGGGCGTGGGATCGCGGCGTCAAGCACATCGGCGCGACCGCGCACTATGTCACCGCCGATCTCGACGAGGGGCCGATCATCGAGCAGGACACGATCCGCGTCACGCACACCGCTTCGCCCAACGATCTGGTGACGCGCGGGCGGGAGGTCGAGGCACGGGTGCTGTCGCGGGCGGTGCAGCTGCACGCCGAAAACCGCGTCTTCATCAACGGTACGCGGACGGTGGTCTTCTACCCGTAGCCCGTCGGCAGGCCGGTTTGGCGTCAGTCCAGCCGGTCGTCGTCCAACCCGCCGCGCGCCCGATCCCGCGCATCCGTCCACAATCCGCGCAAGGCGTCGAGCGTCGCGATCGGATCGGCGCGCGACGCGAGCGCCGCCCGCACGGTGTCGGCCGCCACGGTCTGAAAGGCGATGTAGCCGTCAAATCGCGGTCGCAGCAGCGCATGCTCGGCGGTGGCAAGCGTGTCGCCGTAAAAGCCGCCCCAATCGGCGTTGACGGTTGCGTCCTGCCAGGCCGTCCGGGCCGAGGGCTGGCCGTCATGGCGCGGGATGAACCCAGCCTGCGTGTCCTCGTCCATCAGCCAGGCGATGTGGTCGGTCAGTTCGTTGGTCGGCCGGGCGCGCCGTGAAAAGGCGATGCCGGTGCCGCCCAGCACGCCGCCATGTCCGGTGTCGGCGCGCGGAGTGTCCGAAAAGGCGATGGCGCGATGCGGCGCCCGGGCGCGGGCATAGTTCACATAGCCGAAGATAAGAGGCACCAGCGCGATCTCGTTGCCTGAGACCATCGCTTCGGACAGTGCGATGGGATTGAGCGTTTCGGTGCCCCTGGGGCGCCGGTCATAGAGCCGGTGCATCAGATCGAGCGCCGCAAGCGCCGGCTCGTCGGGCAACATCGCTTCGCCCGACGGCACATGCCCCTGGCTGCCGGCGATGGAAAACAGGTTCAGCACCGCGTGCGGGCCGCCGACCGACAGCGCAACAGGCCGGCGCGCGGCCATTTCGGCGATTTCCTCCCATTCGACTGGCGGCGTGCCGAAGACGTCAGGCCGTCGCGCAACGACCTGCGTGGCGACATCGAGCGGCAGGGCCCACAGGTGGCCGTCCATGCGGTAGGAGGCAAGGGAGGGGCCGACGCTCGCCGCTTCCCATGCTGCCAGTTGATCTCCGTCGTAGAGTTCGTCGATCGGGATCAGGCAGTCTTCGGCAAGGGCTTCGCCGACATGGGGATGGTCGAGCACCACCAGGTCATACCGCGATGCGAGTTCGGATATGGGCGCGGATTCAAAGCCTTCCAGCGGCTGCTTGTGCCACTGAATCAACGGTTTTGCGCGTGCGGTGTTGATGTCGTCGGCCGCTCGTGCGAGCGCGTTGAACCCGCGCGGGTGATCCCATGTCAGTCCGACAAAATCTGCAGGCGTCTGGCTCATCTTTCCCCACCGTGTTGATGCGCCGCCGATATGCCAGCGCGCGGGTGCCGCGGTAAAGGCCCGTCGGCGCCCGGGATGGTGCGTTAGCCGTTCTCCTGGATGTAGAGCGTGAACGGCGTGTAGCCCGTCTCGATGGGCAGACGATGCCGGCCAAAGTGCCGTCCCATGATTTCGAGCGCGCGCCGTGCCTCTATTTCCGGATTCTGGTCGATGACCGCGTCCAACACGCCCTCGCGCAGCATTTGCCGACGGCCCGGTGTCAACTCGTGGGTGATGAAGACGGCGTTCCGGCGCATGCCGGCGGCGCGCGCCTGGTCCCAGATTGCCCGGTTGCCGGTTGATGCGTTGTAGATGCCGGCAATGTCGGGTCGCGCGCGAACGACACTTGCCACCTGTTCGCCGGCGAGGCGGGGTTCGTCCTGGCTTTGCAGGCACGCAACGATGCGGCACCGGGCAAAGCGCTCCTCGAGCACGGCGCGAAAGCCCCGCTCGCGCTGGTGGTGGCCGGTCATCGACAGCATGCCGCAGACGAAGATGACATCGCCGCCTTCCGGGCCGAGATATCGACCCATCAGTTCGCCGGCGACACGGCCCATGCGTTCATTGTCCGGACCGACATAGGCCAGGCGCCCGCATTGGGGCAGATCGGTGACCGTCGTGACGATGGGAATCGTATCGGCCAGCCGCCGCAGCAGGGCCGACAGGCGTGCATCGTTGGGAAAGGCGGCGATCATGCCGTCATACTGCGCGCCGATCTGGGCGATCTTGGCCGACATGGCCTGCACATCGGTGACATCGATGTGGTGCACGAAGGTCCGCATGTTCATGGCCGCCAGCACGTCGGTCATGCCGGCAAAGGCATCGCGCAGGCCGCGATAGAACGGATTGTCGGGCGCCTGGATCAAGACGGCGATGCGCAGCAGGCTCAGGTGACGGTGGTATTCGATGCGGTCGAGGCCGAGTTTGCCGGCCCATTCGACCACGCGCGCTTCGGACTTGGCCGACACGCCGCCGCGGCCGTTGATGACCCGGTCGACCGTCGAAATGCTGACGCCGGCGGCGCTGGCGATCTGGTTCAAAGTGGTCCGAGTGCGGTCGGCGCGTTGATTCATGCCGGGCAGCAATGATGGAAACCCATCAAGAATCAAGATGCGTGTCGCCGGATCGTCGGTCATAGATTGCGATGCGGTCCGGCTAGATTGATGCCGACGCACGGGAGGAAATCGCGATGATGGTTGTTCAGCCCGCCGATTGGCGGGATGCGATATCTGTTGCCGTCAGTCCCCTGTCATGGGTCAACGAGGTGCTCGAGGACCTTGGCCGCGACACGCCGCCCGAGCGCTGTCTCCTTGAGGCGCGTCAGGCGGGCTATGAGGGCGTCGAACTGAGCCGCATCTTCCCGCGCGAACCGGACCGGTTGAAGGCGCTGCTTGGCGCGCATGGCCAGCAATTGGTTTCGGGCTGGCACAGCGGCCGGCTGGCCGAGATCGGCGTCGATGAAGAATTGAAACTGGTTGCAAGCCATGCCGCGCTACTTTCGGCCTGCGGCGCCGAAGTCATGGTCTATGGCGAGACCGGGCTGATGGTGCCTGATGCGCTGGACGCGCCGATGGGCGCGCGGCGTCCGATGCCGCCGTCCGATGTGGGCGCCTATGGCGCGCGGCTCACGGCATTCGCCGAAAGGCTTGCCGACCGCTACGGGCTGGCATTGGCCTACCACCATCACCTGATGACAATCGCCGAAACCTTGGAAGAAACGGCGGCAATACTGGATGCTTCGGGTCCGGCCGTCGGTCTTCTGCTCGATACCGGACATGCCGCCGCCGCCGGGTTCGACTATGGTCGCCTGATCGATGCCTTCGGCGATCGCATCAACCACATCCATCTCAAGGATGTGCGCACCGACGTTCTGGCGGGGGTTCGGGCGGACGGCCTGTCCTTCAACCAGGGTGTTCTGGGCGGCATGTTCACAGTCCCCGGAGACGGTACGGTTGACTTTGCTCCGATTGCAGCATTTCTTGCAACCGGTTGCTATCGGGGTTGGCTTGTTGTCGAGGCCGAGCAGGATCCGTCCGTCGCGCCGCCGCTGGCAACCGTTGACCGTGCCCGACGCTTCGTTGCGTCGGACATTCTCGGGGAGGGGCCTTGATGGCCGCGCAACGGCAACTCAAGGTTGGACTGATTGGTTCGGGCTTCATGGGGCAGGCGCATGCCGATGCGTTCCGGCGTGCGGGACTGCTCTATCCCGATCTGCCGATGCGACCGGTGCTGCACACCATCGCCGATGCCACGCAGGAACTGGCAGACCGGGTCGCCGACCGGTTCGGCTTTGCCAATGCGACCGGCGACTGGCGGCGCCTGGTCGAGTCTCCTGAGATCGACGTCGTCGACATCACGACGCCCAATCACATGCATGTCGAGATGGCCATGGCGGCGATCGAGGCGGGCAAGCATGTCTACTGCGAAAAGCCCCTGACCGTCGCGCTTGCCGATGCCGAGCGACTGGTGGAGGCAGCCGAGCACGCCGGCGTCAAGACCATGGTCGCCTTCAACAATGTCAAGACGCCGGCCGCTTTGCTGGCACGCCAACTGATCGATGAAGGCTCGATCGGAAGGCCGACGCGCTTCCGGGGATGGTTCGATCAGGGCTTCTTCAACGACCCCGAACTGCCGTGGAGTTGGCGCTGTTCGCGCGAACAGGCCGGCACCGGCGCGCTGGGCGATCTGGGCTCGCACGTCATCAGCGTCGCGCAGTTCCTGATGGGCGACATCGACAGCGTGGTCGGTCAGGAGCAGACGTTCTTCCCCGATCGGCCGTTGGCGCAGGGCGGGTCGGGCTATGCCGCCCGGGCGACCGCCGACGCGGAGCGGCGTTTGGTCGAGAACGAAGACCAGTTTCAGGCGCTGATCCGGTTTGCCGGTGGGGCGGGCGGGGTGATCGAGGCCTCGCGCATCGCCGCGGGCAAGGTGTTCGGGATTGCCTGGGAAGTCTCGGGCACCGAAGGCACGATCATGATGGATGGCGAGCGTTTCAACGAGTTGAAGATCGCCCGCTACAGCGATGCGCTCGACGATCGCGGCTTCAAGACGCTGCTTGCCGGCTCGCAAGTGCCGCAGTTCAACGGGTTTTTCGGGTTTGATTTTGCCGGCGGTGGCCTTGGCTATTTCGATGTGAAGGTCATCGAAGTGCACGATCTCATCTGCGGCCTGGCGGGGGAGGCATGTTTTCCGGACTTTGCCTTCGGGCTGGAAAACCAGCGCGTGATTGCGGCCATGGAGCAATCGGTTCGCGCCAATGCGCGTGTCCATGTTGCCGAGGCGGTACAATGACCGCGGTCGCGCTGATCGGCGCGGGCCGCATGGGCCGGGTGCATGCCGGGGCGATCGCAGCGGCCGGCGCCCGCCTGACGCAGGTCCATGACCCGATCGCCGAAGCGGCCGAAGCGCTGGCCGCAGACGCCGGTGCGCAGGTCGCGCCAACCGCCGAGGCCGCAATGGCAAAGGCCGATGCGGTGATCGTCGCGACATCGTCGGACACCCATGTCGATCTGGTCATCATGGCGGTGGAACTGGGCAAGCCGGTTCTGTGCGAAAAACCGCTGGCGGACGATCTGGCCGAGTGCCGGCGATGCATCGCCACCATCGGCGAGGCGGCGGCGCGGCGGGTGTTCGTTGGCTTCAACCGGCGGTTCGATGCCGGTCATGCGGCGGTGCGCGAGGCGGTCGCCGCCGGCAAGATCGGCAGGTTGGAACAACTGACGATCACCAGCCGCGACCCGTATCCGCCGCCGCTTGAGTACATTCCGCGCTCGGGTGGCCTGTTTCGCGACATGATGATCCATGATTTCGACATGGCGCGGTCGATCCTTGGCGAGGAGCCGGTGCGGCTCGTGTCCAGCGGCTCGTCGATCATCGACCCGGAGATCGGCCGGCTCGGCGATGTCGATACGGCAACCGTCACCATGACGGCTCGCAGCGGCGCCATCGTCGTCATCCTGAACTCGCGCCGATCCGCCTTCGGCTTCGATCAGCGAATCGAGGCATTCGGGTCCGAGGCGATGGTGATGTCCGACAATCCGCTGAAATCCGGGTTTCGGGCGTTCGGCGCCGATGCGCCGGGCGCGCCGGCGCCGATCAAGGCATTCTTCATGGAGCGCTATGGCGACAGTTATGGCGCCGAGATTGTGGCCTTCCTCGATTGCGCGCGCCAGGGGCGCGACATGCCGATCAATGCGATCGACGGTTTGCGCGCGGCGATCCTTGCCGAAGCGGCGACATTCTCCAACCAGCGCGGTGCCATCGTCCATCTCAGCGGTGTGGATCAGGAGTTCGATGTTGATTGACCCGGCCACGCGCAACGCCGACACCGTCGCCATCGTGACCGGTGGGGCGCAGGGTCTGGGCTTTGCCGTCGCACGGCAGTTGGTGGCCGAGGGTGCGCGCCAACTGGTGCTGGTCGGGCGCAACGCGCGGCGCGGCGCCGTCGCGGTCGAAGCGCTTCAGGATCTGGGCGCTCAAGCCGTCTTCCTGCCTGCCGATATCGCTGACCCCGACGCTTGCATCGGGGTTGTCGACCGGGCCGTCGATGCGATGGGCGACGTGAACGCGCTTGTGAATGCGGCGGCCAACCCGGCGCGCGGCACGCTGCTTGATACATCGGTTGGCGTGTGGGATGAATTGTTTGCGACCAATGCGCGTGGCCCGTTTTTTCTGATGCAGGGCTTTGTGCGTCATCGCATCGGACAGGGAGGAGGCGGCGCGATCGTCAATGTGCTCTCGCAATGCGCCCATTGCGGCCAGTCCTATCTGGCCGCGTATTCAGCGTCCAAGGGCGCGCTGGCCACACTGACCCGCAACGTCGCCAATGCCCATCGTGGCGATCGTATCCGATGCAACGCCGTTCTGCCGGGCTGGATGGACACGCCGGGCGAAGACGCCACGCAACGCGCCTTTCACGGCGCCGCCGACGACTGGCTGGCCGTGGCCGAAGAAGCCCAGCCCATGGGGCAGCTTGCCAAGCCGGACGAACTGGCCGGGCTGATCGCCTACATGGTCAGCCCGCAGGCCGGCGTCATGACCGGCGCATTGATTGATTATGACCAGAATGTCCCGGGTTCATACCCGGAGTAGAATATCCCCGGGCCCTGTCGGGAGCAGGGTCCGGGGATTGCACCGCTCCTCGGAGCAATTTTAACGGGAGGTATGACATGAAGAAACTCTTGCTTGCTGCCACGGCATTGGCCGCAATGGTCGGCGCGGCCCAGGCCGAGCGCTACGTGATGATCACGCACACGATGGGAACGGACCCGTTCTGGCCCGTCGTCGAGAAGGCGGGACGCGACGCCGCTGAAGACGTCGGCGCCGAGTTCGAGTACCTGTTTGCGCCGTCCGGCGACATGGCCGACATGGCCCGGCTCATCGAATCGGCGACCGCCACGCAGCCCGACGGTCTGGTGATTTCGCTGCCCGATCCGGACGCGCTGGGCGGTGCGATCGGTGACGCGATCGATGCCGGCATCCCGGTGATCACCATCAATTCGGGCCTTGAAGCCTCCGGTGAACTGGGCGCGCTGATGCATATCGGCCAGCCCGAGGAACTGGCCGGCGAGCGTGCCGGCGAACGGGCGATGGCGGAAGGCGCGACGACGCCGCTGTGCCTGAACCAGGAAGCGTTCAACACCGCGCTTGTCAGCCGCTGCCAGGGCTACTTCAACGCCATGGGCCAGGATCTCAACATGATCGACGTCTCCAACGACGTGCTTGAGATCAAGACCCGCACGGCGGCAGCCCTTCAGGCCGATGAGAGCATCGACTCGCTGCTCGCGGCCGGCCCGCATGTGTGTGAAGCGGCCGCCGAGGCGGTCGAAGAGGTCGGCGCCGAAGTGCATCTGTCGTGCTTTGACCTGACGCCGGGCGTGATCAACCTGATCCAGGACGGCAAGGTCGCCTTCACGATCGATCAGCAGCAGCGCCTTCAGGGCTACATGCCGATCATCGTGCTGCACCTCTACAACAGCAATGCCGGCCTGCTGCCGGGCTCCAACATTCCCTCGGGCCCCGGCTTTGTCGACGCCGGCAACGCGGCCGGCGTTGCCGAGCAGGCCGGTGTGAACCGCTGATCGGCGCCTGAGGTCACGAACGGCCCCGCCCCGGTCATGCCGGGGCGGGCAAACATGCATCACTGGACAGATTTGGGAGGATCGTATGTCCAACACCGCGACATCGGCGGCGGCGCCCGAGGCGCGCACCGAGTCCGACCGATTGCGTTCGCAGGGCTTTGTGGGCCGGATGCTGAGACGACCGGAGATCGGCGCTTTTGCCGGCATGGTCGTCATCCTGGTGTTTCTGGCGTTTGTCGCCGGCGACACGGTCTACAATCCCCTCGGCATCAAGAACAATTTCGCCGTCATCGCCCAGCTTGGCATCATCGCCATCGGCGCGTGCATGCTGATGATCGCCGGCGAGTTCGATCTGTCGATCGGCTCGATGATCGGCTTTGCCGGCATGTCGATGGCGATGATGCTCAAATGGGGGCTGCCGTTCGGGCTGGGTGAGGCAACGCCCATGGCCGCGTTTTTGATCACGCTGGCGATGACGCTGTCGATCGGCGCGCTGATCGGCTTCATCGTGGTCCGGTCCGGGCTGTCCTCCTTCATCGTCTCGCTGGCGTTCCTGTTCATCCTGCGCGGGCTGACCGAAGTGTCGTTCCGCCAGTTCAATGAGGGGTCGACGCAGATCTCGGGCCTGCCCGACTTCAAGGAGACCGACTGGTTTGCCTACATGTTCGGCGGCGAATCCTTCCATTTCATCTTCGACTGGCTCTACCAGATCGGCTGGAACCTGAACCGTGCCGGCAACCAGTGGGTTACGGGTCTGGATGCGCGCGTTGCGTGGTGGCTGGTGCTGGCGATCGTCGCCTGGATCGTCCTGTCGCGCACCCAGCTAGGCAACTGGATCTACGCTGTCGGCGACAACAAGGAGAGCGCCAAGGCCAACGGTGTGCCGGTCAACAAGGTCAAGATCGGCCTGTTCATGTTCACCGCCTTCTGCGCGACGCTGTTTGCGGCCTGCCAGGTGTTCGACACCAACACGGCCGATGCGGCCAAGGGCAATCTGAAGGAACTCGAAGCGATTGCCGCGGCCGTCGTGGGCGGCACGCTGATGACCGGCGGCTTCGGCACGATCCTCGGCGTCGTCTTCGGCGCTGTGATCTTTGGCCTCGTGCAGAACTCGGTGTTCTTCATTCCGTGGATCGACGGCTCGTACTACCGCGTCTTCCTGGGCACGGTGCTGTTGATCGCCGCCTTTGCCAACGAGAACATCCGCAAGCGCATTACGGGGCGAAGTTGAGATGGCAGACCAACCCTTTTTGCAGGTCGTCGACCTGGTCAAGAAATTCGGCCCGTTCACCGCGCTCAACGGCGTCAACATCGACATCTATCCGGGCGAAGTGCATGCGCTGCTGGGCGACAACGGCGCGGGCAAGTCGACGCTGATCAAGCTGTTGTCGGGCGTGCACCAGCCGACATCGGGCGAGATCCACGTCGGCGGCCGACCGGTGAAGTTCAACTCGCCGCGCGATGCGGCCAACGCCGGCATCGGCACCGTCTACCAGGATCTGGCGCTCAACCAGCTGATGAGCGTGACGCGCAACTTCTTCATGGGCCGCGAACTCTATCGCGGGCCGCGCGTGTTCGGCCTGATGAACTTCACCGACATGGAGCGCATCACGGTCGAGGAGATGGCGACGATTGGCATCAGCATCTCCGATCCCGAGCAGGTGGTGGGCACCATGTCCGGCGGCCAGCGGCAGACGCTGGCCATCGCGCGGGCCATCCATTTCGGCGCCAAGGTGCTGATCCTGGACGAGCCGACCTCCGCGCTGGGGCAGAAGCAGCAGCTTGAAGTGCTCAAGACGATCAAGCGCGTGCGCGCACGCGGCGACATCGCCATCGTCTTCATCACGCACAACGAGTTGCACTCGCGACTGGTGGCCGACCGGTTCACCTTCCTGTCGCTGGGCGAGGTGATCGGATCGGGCACACGCGATGAACTGTCCACCGATGACATTCGCCGCTTGATGGCCGGCGGCCAGGAACTGGGCGCGCTTGAGCATGTGCTTGCCGATGATCAGGCGGCGTAGCGCCGTCTGACGCCGATCCCCGTACCGGATTGCTGCCGCCCGGAGCGTCTTGGCGCTTCGGGCGGCACTGCCGTTTGGCTGGCGCGAAGACAGCTTTTTTGCGCAATCCAAACGTTTGTATTGACGGCTTTGGCATAATCTGTTGCTTTGCGCGCGGATCACAACGGGTGACGGACCCACGCATTGGGAGGATCAACAATGACGCAAAGCGAAACACGGCGCGGGCTGACCCGGCGCGGACTTGCCGGCACGGCGCTGACGCTCGGCCTTTCAGTCGCCATGGCTGGTACGGCTTTTGCCCAGAACGCATGCCTTGGCACCGCAGAGGACCTGCAACTGACCGCCGAACAGGTGGCCGACATTCAGAGCCGCGAACTGCGCTTCGGCTTTCTGACCAACAACATTTCGGACGATTTCAGCCGCACACTGGTCGCCGGTGGCGAGGCGTATGCCGAAGAGGTGGGCGTCGAACTGATCGTCAACAGCGCCGACTTTGACGCCAACACGCAGCTGTCGCAGTTCGATGCTCTGGTGCAGCAGCAGGTCGACGGCATCTTCCTGACTGCAGTCGATGCCGGTTCGATCGGTCAGGCCGTGCGACGCGCCAACCAGGACGACATCCCTGTCTTCATCGTCGGCGGCGCGCCGGCGCGTGGCGAGGTGATCTCGGTGATGAACGC
>CAZSFA010000093.1:0-11224 GCA_964606055.1 uncultured Oceaniradius sp.
TGGTCGTTTGCGATCTTCAATCTTGCCGATGCGGCGATCACCGTCGGCGCGGGACTGGTCATCCTTGACGAATTGCTGCTTTGGCTGAAAACCAGACGCGCCCGACAGGAAGGGGACAATCCATGAGCGAACGGTTCAAGGCGATCGTGATCGACCGCGACGAACACAAGACCCAGAGCATCACGACCCAGGAGCTTGGCGAGGCCGACCTGATGGACGGCGATGTGACGGTCGCGGTCGAAGCGACCACGGTCAACTACAAGGACGGGCTGGCGATCACCGGTGTGTCGCCGGTGGTGCGCCGCTGGCCGATGATCCCCGGCATCGACTTCGCCGGTACGGTGGTCGCTTCCGATCATGCCGACTGGAAGGCGGGCGACCGCGTGATCCTCAATGGCTGGGGCGTCGGCGAGACCCATTACGGCGCCTATGCCGGCCGGGCGCGCGTCAACGGCGACTGGCTGATCGCGCTGCCCGAGGCGCTGACGCCGCACCAGGCGATGGCGATCGGCACCGCCGGCTATACGGCGATGCTGTCGGTTCTGGCGCTGGAACGGCACGGCATTGCGCCCGTGGACGGCCCGGCGATCGTCACCGGCGCCAATGGTGGCGTCGGCTCGGTCGCCGTCTCGCTGCTGACCAAACGCGGCTTTGAGGTCGCCGCCTCGACCGGCCGGCCACAGGAGGCCGACTTCCTCAAGGGTCTTGGCGCGACGCAGATCATCGACCGGGCCGAACTGTCCGAACCCGGCCGGCCGCTGGGCGCCGAACGCTGGGCCTGCGGCGTGGATTCGGTCGGATCGCACACGCTGGCGAACGTGCTGGCGCAGACAAAACGCGGCGGCGCCATCGCAGCCTGCGGCCTTGCGCAGGGCATGGACCTGCCGGCGACCGTCGCCCCGTTCATCCTGCGCGGCGTGGCACTGCTCGGCATCGATTCGGTGATGGCGCCCAAGGCGCTGCGCGAAGAGGCATGGGCGCGGCTGGTCGAAGACCTCGATGCCGAAAAGCTCGCCGCGATCGCGACCACGATCGGCTTTGATGACATCGTGCCGACCGCGCACGCGATCCTCGAGGGCAAGATACGCGGCCGCGTCGTCGTCGACATGGCCAGCTAGGCCGCGCACCGGACGGAAATCGCCGGCAACCAGTTGATAACCCGGTCATGGCATGGTGATGCCATGATCGACGACCGGCTTGACACACTCGGCGACGAGGACGCGCACGACGCGCTTTGGCGCCGCGCCGAGGCGGAAGCGGCCGTGCGCACGTCCAAATCGCGGTTCCTTGCGATTGTCAGCCACGAGATCCGCACGCCGCTCAACGGCATCATCGGCATGAGCAAGCTCCTGGCCGACACCAAGCTGACCGCCGAACAGCGCAATTATGTCGAGGCGATCGCCTCGTCCTCGCAGGCGCTGATGCTGCTGGTCGGCGATCTTCTCGAATTCGGCCGCAGCGGCGCCGAAACGCCGGCGCCCGTCTTCGAGCCGACCGATCTGCGCGCGCTCACCGGCGGCGTCATCGAGCTGTTGGCCGAACGGGCGCACCAGAAGGGGCTCGATCTGGCCTATCGCATCGGCGGTTCGGTACCGCCCACCTTCCGCGCCGATTCCAAGGGGCTGCGCCAGATCCTGTTCAACGTCATCGGCAACGCGGTCAAGTTCACCGATGCCGGCGGCGTGATGGTGGACATAAGGCTGTGCCCGGCCGCCGATCCGGGCGACAGCTCCGGCATCCTGAACATCGCCGTCACCGATACCGGCCCCGGCATCGCGCCGGAGATGCGGCAGAGCATTTTCGAGCCGTTCGAGCAGGTCGACATGAGCCTTGCGCGCCAGCACGAGGGCGCCGGCCTGGGCCTGGCGATCGCCAAGCGGATCATCGACCGCCTGGACGGCACGATCACCTGCGCCAGTGAGGTGGGAACCGGCACACGCTTCGACATCTGCCTGCCGGCGGGCATCGCGCCGGTGCAACCGGAGCCGTCGGCGCTGCTGTCGGGCCGGCAGTTCGGGCTGATGATGCGCGCGGGTTTTGAGGCCGATGCCCTGGCCGCCATCATTGCCGACCATGGCGGCGAGGTCATGCATGTGCCGCCCGGCAGCACGGTCTATCCCGAACCCCTGCCCGGCGAGCGGACCATGCTGGTCGATTGCCGCGATGGCAGCGACGACGACACGACGGTGATGCTGGCGGCGCGTCTGGCCGATGCGGGATGGCAGGTGGCCGTCCTGATCGAGCCGCATCAGCGCGGCACGCTGGGCGCGGCGGTCAAGGCGGAGGGCCACGCCTTCCTCACGCGGCCGGTGCGCGAAGCGAGCCTTTTGCGCATTCTGTCGCAGGCGGGCGAGGAAGCCGAAACCCTGCCCGTGCGGATGCCGCCACGGCCGGCTGGCGCGCCCCGGCGCATTCTTCTGGCCGAGGACAATCCGGTCAATGCGCTGCTGGCGCGCGAGATGCTGCACAAGGCCGGCCATGAGGTGACCTGGGCCGAAAACGGCCAGATGGCCGTCGAGATGGCGACCGCCCCCGACGCGGCGTTCGATCTGGTGTTCATGGACGCGCACATGCCGGTGATGGACGGCGCCGAGGCGATCCGGCTGATCCGCAGCCATGAGGACACAGAAGGCACCGACCGCAAGCTGACGATCATCGCGCTGACGGCCGATGACCGCCCGGACACCGAACAGTCGCTGATGTCGGTCGGCGCGCAGGCGGTGATCGAAAAGCCGCTGTGCATGGAATACCTCGACCTGTTCCTGCCGCGCGCCGACGTCGCCGCCGCCTAGCGCTGCCAAACGTCGCACCGGTGCGCTGACCCTCCAAACCGGGCCGTGCGGACTTGCCGGCGCCGGCGGGCATTGCCACATAACCATGATGAGACCCGTGTGGCCGACCCCAACCAACATGCGCCGATGAACATTGCAGCCCGCAAAGACCCTGCTGCCGCGGCCGCACCGCCCGGCGCCATGCTCGGACGGATCGGCGCGCTGTGCGTGCGGATCGCAGCCACGCCGGCAGAAATCGACGCCGCCCAGGCACTGCGCTATCAGGTGTTCGTCGGTGAGTTCGGCGCCGACCTGAACGGGACCGCCGAGCGCGACATCGACCGGTTCGACCCGCTGTGCGACCATCTGATCGTCATCGACACCGGCCTGCCCGGGCCCGACGCCCGGCGCATCGTCGGCACCTATCGCCTGCTGCGCCAGGACCGGCTGGACGACGCGGACGGCTTTTACTCCGATGCGACGTTTGATCTGGCCGGCCTTGTCGCGCGTCATCCCGAACGGCACTTCGTCGAGATGGGGCGCTCGTGCGTCCTGCCCGCCTATCGGGGCCGGCGCGCGCTCGAACTGTTGTGGCAGGGCATCTGGGCCTATTGCCGGCTCCACGCGCTCGACGTGATGGTCGGGTGCGCCTCCTTTGCCGGCACCGATGCCGGGCCGCACCGACAGGCGCTTTCGCTGCTGTACCATCATGCACGCGCCGACGCCGACTGGGCGGTCGACGCACGCCCCGGGCATGCGATCGCGTTCGATCCGATGCCGGCCGAGGCGATCGATCTGCGCGCCGCCATGCGCGCGCTGCCGCCGCTGATCAAGGGCTATCTGCGGCTCGGCGCCAGGTTCGGAACCGGCGCGGTGGTCGATGCGGCATTCGCCTCCATCGATGTGCTGGTCGTGCTGCCCATCGAGCAGATCAATCCGCGTTATCTCGCCCATTACGGCGCCGAGGCCGACCGTTTCGCCACGTGAGAGGCAGCCGCGGGCGCGGCGGCTTTGACTGGTTATCGCGCGGCAGCCGTTGTAAGCGGTGGACCGCACGCCAATACCGGGAAACCGATGCACGGCCAGACCGCCACACGATCGCGCCCCGAGGGCGCCGAAACCGCACCTGCGCGCGCCCCGGCGCCAGCGGCACGCGCCCCGGCGGCGACGCCGATGATGGCGCAGTTCATGGAGATCAAGGCGGCCAACCCGGACTCGCTGCTGTTCTACCGGATGGGCGATTTCTACGAGCTGTTCTTCGACGACGCCGAGATCGCCGCGCGCGCGCTCGGCATCGCGCTGACCAAGCGCGGCAAGCATCAGGGCGCTGACATTCCGATGTGCGGCGTGCCGGTGCATGCGGCCGACGACTATTTGCGCCGGCTGATCGCGCTCGGCCACCGGGTGGCGGTATGCGAGCAGCTTGAAGACCCGGCGGAAGCGAAGAAACGCGGCTCCAAGGCGGTCGTCAAACGCGACGTCACGCGCCTGGTGACGCCGGCGACGATCACCGAGGACAAGCTTCTGGCGCCCGGCGACAGCGCCTGGCTGCTGGCGATTGCACGGATCCGCGCGTCCGACGCGCTGGCGATGGCATGGATCGACATATCGACGGGCGATTTCCGCCTTGCCGAGACCGCGCCGCAGCAACTGGACGCCGACATCACGCGCATCGCGCCCAAGGAGATCGTGGTCGCCGAACAGCTGTTTCACGACGAAGGCCTGCGGCCGGTCTTCGCCCTGTTTGACCGCATCATCCACCCGCAACCGGCGGTGACGTTCGACAGCGCGACCGCAGCCGACCGGCTGGCGCGCCATTTCGGCGTCGCGACGCTCGATGGTTTCGGTGATTTCTCGCGGGCCGAACTGGCCGCCGCCTCCGGCGCCCTGGCTTATGTCGAAAAGACGCAGGTCTCCGAGCGGCCAGCGCTGCGGCGGCCGGTGCGCGATGCCGCCGCCGACACGCTGTTCATCGACCCGGCAACGCGCGCCAACCTCGAACTGGAACGGACGCTGTCCGGCGCGCGCGAAGGCAGCCTCTTGCACGCCATCGACCAGACTGTGACCGGCGCCGGCGCGCGGCTTCTGGCACAGCGGCTGCGCGCGCCGTTGACCGATCCGGCCGCGATCGCGGACCGGCTGGACTCGGTGGCGACACTGGTGGCCGACGACCGGCTGACCGGCCTTTTGCGCGGCGAACTCAAGGGCCTGCCCGACATGGCGCGGGCACTGTCGCGGCTGTCGCTCAATCGCGGCGGTCCCCGCGATCTGATCGCGCTGCGCGACGGGCTTGCCGGCGCGGGCGCGGTGCTGGCGATCCTCGGCGATACCGACACCGCCGATGAACTGGCCGCCGCGCGCGACACCTTGCGTGACCGTCCCACGGGGCTCACCGCAGCGCTCGAGGCCGCGCTTGCCGACGAAGCGCCGCTTCTGGCCCGCGACGGCGGGTTCGTGCGCGCCGGCCATGACGCCGAACTCGATCAGATGCGCGCCCTGCGCGATGAATCGCGGCGCGTGATCGCACAGCTTCAGGCGCAATATGCCGCCGAGACCGGCGTCAAATCGCTGAAGATCCGGCACAACAACGTGCTGGGCTATTTCATCGAGGTGACCGCCACCAACGCCGGCGCGCTGACGGGGACCGACGCGGCCAAGGCGCGCTTCATCCACCGGCAGACGCTCGCCAATGCGATGCGGTTCACCACCACCGAACTGGCCGACCTTGAAAGCCGCATCGCCAACGCCGCCGGCCGGGCGCTGGAGATCGAACTGGCCGTCTTCGAGACGCTGCGCGCGCTCGCCGTTGAGAACGCCGAACCGTTGCGCGCCGTCGCCCACGCGCTGGCGGTAATCGACGTGTCGGCGGCACTGGCGGAGCTTGCGACCGCGCAGGGCTGGTGCCGCCCGGTCGTCGACGACAGCCGCGCATTCAGCATCGTCGCCGGCCGCCATCCGGTGGTCGAGCAGGCGCTGCGCAAGGCGGCATCGGACCCGTTTGTCGCCAATGACTGCGATCTGTCGCCGGCCGATGGCGCCGATCACGGCGCGTTGTGGCTGCTGACCGGTCCCAACATGGGCGGCAAGTCGACATTCCTGCGCCAGAACGCGCTGATTGCGATCCTCGCGCAGATGGGCGCGTTCGTGCCCGCCGGCAGCGCGCATGTCGGCGTGGTCGACCGGTTGTTCTCGCGCGTTGGCGCGTCCGACGATCTGGCGCGCGGGCGCTCGACCTTCATGGTCGAGATGGTCGAAACGGCTGCGATCCTCAATCAGGCCGGTGCCAACGCGCTGGTGATCCTCGATGAGATCGGACGTGGCACGGCAACCTATGACGGCCTGTCGATCGCCTGGGCGGCGATCGAATACCTGCACGCGCACAACCGTTGCCGCACGCTGTTTGCAACCCATTTCCACGAACTGACCGCGCTCAGCGAAAAGCTCGACCGGCTGGTCAATGTGACAATGAAGGTCAAGGAATGGCAGGGCGAGGTCATCTTCCTGCACGAGGTGGGGCGCGGCGCGGCCGACCGATCCTACGGCGTTCAGGTGGCGCGCCTTGCCGGACTGCCCGACAGCGTGGTTGACCGGGCGCGCCAGGTGCTCGACCAGCTTGAAGAACAGAACCGCGAAAAGGGGGCGGCCAGCCTGATCGACGATCTGCCCCTGTTCTCGGTTGCCCCGACGCCGACACCGGTCCACGCGCCGGCCGATGACGGCCCGCTGAGGACGGCGCTGGCCGACCTGTCGCCCGACGAGATGACGCCGCGCGCCGCGCTGGAGGCGCTCTATGCGCTCAAGGCGCTCGCGGCGCGCAAGGATTGAGCATGGATCAAACGGTCGCCAGCACACGCCCGCCCGATGCCGAAGCGCTCTATGGCGATCTGGCGCAGATCGCCGACGGGCACGGCGGCGACGGCGCCGCCAGCGACGTGCGCAAGGCGGTTCTTGCCAGGCTCAAGACGGTGATGGCCGACGGCCGCGCCGACGCCGAACGGCAGTTGTTCGAGGACGGTTCGGGCCATGGCTGCGCGCAGCGCCTGTCGCACTTGCAGGATTCGATCATCCAGGCGGTCTACCGGTTTGCGCTGGAGCGCGTCTTCAAGGTCTCCGACCTGTCCAAGGGCGAGCGCATCGCGCTGGTGGCGGTGGGCGGCTATGGCCGGGGCACGCTTGCACCGGGCTCCGACGTCGATCTCCTGTTCGTGTTGCCCTACAAGCAGACCCCGCTGGGCGAGCAACTGGCCGAGTACGTTCTTTACATGCTGTGGGACATGGGCCTGAAGGTTGGCCATGCCACGCGCAATCTCGACGACTGCATCCGCCTGTCGAAGTCCGACATCACGATCTGCACGACGATCCTGGAAGCGCGGTTCCTGATCGGCAATGCCGATCTCCATGAAGACCTGATGGCCCGGTTCGACCGCGAGGTGGTGCACAAGACCGCAGCGCATTTCATCCAGGCCAAGCTCGGCGAACGCGACAGCCGGCACAAGCGCATGGGCGAAACCCGCTATCTGGTCGAGCCCAATGTGAAGGACGGCAAGGGCGGGCTGCGCGACCTGCAGACGCTCTTCTGGATCGCCAAGTACGTCTACCAGGTGCGCGACCGCCGCGATCTGGTCAAACTGGGGCTGTTCAGCCGCAAGGATTATCGGCTGTTCGTCAAATGCGAGGATTTCCTGTGGGCGGTGCGCTGCCACCTGCATTTCCTGACCGGCAAGCCCGAGGAGCGGCTGTCGTTCGACGTGCAGCGCGAGTTGGCCGAACGGCTCGGCTATCAGGATCATCCCGGCCTTGAGGATGTCGAGCGCTTCATGAAGCACTACTTCCTGGTCGCCAAGGATGTCGGCGATCTGACGCGCATCTTCTGCGCGGCGCTCGAGGAAGCCGAGGTCAAGCAGGCACCGGCGCTGGGCACGCTGCTGCAATCGCTGCCGTTTTCGCGCAGTTCGCGGCAGTTGCGCGGCATCAAGGGTTTCGTCATCGACCGACAGCGGATCAACATCGCCGATCCGGACGTTTTCAAGCGCGACCCGGTCAACATCATCCGCATGTTTCATCTGGCCGACCGCTACGGGCTGCAATACCACCCCGACGCGCTGCAGCGCGTGCGCCCCTCACTGCGGCTGATCGACAAGCAGTTGCGGACAGACGTCAACGCCAACGCGCTGTTCTTGAAGCTTCTGACCTCGCGCAACGATCCCGAACTGAACCTGCGGCGGATGAACGAAGCGGGCGTTCTTGGCCGGTTCATCCCCGATTTCGGCAAGATCGTCGCGATGATGCAGTTCAACATGTACCACCACTACACGGTGGACGAGCACCTGATCCGCACGATCGGGGTGCTGGCGGCGATCGAGAACGGCACGCTCAAGGAAGAGCATCCGCTGGCAGCCGAACTGATGCCCGGCCTGAAGGAGGATCGCGACATCCTCTACGTCGCGCTGCTATTGCACGACATCGCCAAGGGCCGGCCGCAGGACCACTCGGTCGCCGGCGCCGAGGTCGCGCGCAAGCTGTGTCCGCGGCTCGGCTTCGGGCCGGAGGATACCGCGCTGATCGCCTGGCTCGTGGAAGAGCATCTGACCATGTCGATGACCGCGCAGGCGCGCGATCTGTCCGACCGCAAGACGATCGAGGACTTCGTCGCAAAGGTGCAGACCATGCGGCGACTGAAGCTTCTGCTGGTTCTGACCGTCTGCGACATCCGCGCGGTCGGGCCCGGCGTGTGGAACGGCTGGAAGGGCCAGTTGCTGCGCACCCTTTATGCGGAGGCCGAACTGGCGCTGACCGGCGGCTTTTCGGAATCGGGCCGGCAGAAGCGCGCCCAGGCCCAGCGCGAGCGACTGCGTGCCGAACTGGCCGATTGGTCCGAAACCGAGCGCGAAGCCTATCTGGACCTGCACTATGAAAACTACTGGCTGACCGTCGATCTGGACGACCAGGTGCGCCATGCCGCACTGATCGGCGGCGCCGACCGGGCCGGCGACACGCTCGCCACCGATGTGCGCACCAACGGGTTTCAGGCGATCACCGAGATCACGATCATCGCGCCGGACCACCCGCGCCTGTTGTCGATCATCGCCGCGGCATGTTCGGTGGCCGGCGCCTCCATCGACGGGGCGCATGTGTTCACCACATCGGACGGGCGTGCGCTCGACATCATCCAGATCGAGCGCGAGTTCGCCGAGGATGAGGACGAACTGCGTCGCGCCCGGCGGGTGGGCAAGATGATCGAGGACGTGCTGCGCGGCGATTCGCATCTGCCGGACATCCAGGCCAAGAAGCAGCGCCAGCCGCGCGCGATCGCCGCTTTCGATGTCGAGCCGGTCGTCAAGATCAACAACACGCTGTCGAACCGATTCTCGGTGATCGAAGTCGAGGGGCTGGACCGTCCGGCGCTGCTGTCGCGGCTGACCGGCGCGATCTCGGACCTGCACCTGGACATCCGTTCGGCGCACATCACCACGTTCGGCGAAAAGGTGATCGACAGTTTCTACGTCACCGACCTGGTCGGCCAGAAGATCATCGACCCGGCGCGGCAGGGCCGCATCAAGAAGCAGCTGACCACCGTCCTCAAGCGGGGCGGCGTCGCACCGGCGGGCCGCAAGCGCGCCGCCGCGGCAAGCGGCTGACCGGGACGGCCGCGCCGTGAGCCTTTTGCGCAACATGGCCACCGTCGGCGGCGCGACGCTGACCAGCCGCGTGCTCGGCTTCGTCCGCGACATCCTGATGGCGGCCGCGCTCGGCGTCGGCCCCGTGGCCGATGCGTTCGTGGTGGCGTTCCGCTTTCCCAACCTGTTCCGCCGCATCTTTGCCGAGGGCGCGTTCAACTCGGCCTTCATCCCGCTGTTTGCCCGGCGGCTGGAGGGCGACGGCCGGCCGGAGGCACGCCAGTTCGCCGCCGAGGCAATGGCCGGCCTCGGTACGGTGCTGGCCCTTTTCACCGGCATCGCGATGATCGCCATGCCGGTGATGATGCTGATCTTCGCGCCCGGCTTTGCCTCGGAACCCGAAAAGTTCGGCCTCGCCGTCGATCTGACGCGGATCACCATGCCCTATCTGGCGCTGGTGTCGCTGATGGCGCTGATCTCGGGCGTCCTCAACGGCCTTGGCCGGTTCGCGGCGGCCGCCTTCGCGCCGGTCCTGCTCAATGTCGTGCTGATCGGCGTTCTGACCTATGTGCTCCGGGCCGGCCTCGCCGGTCTGCCGGGCGCCGGTTATTGGCTGGCCTTCGGCGTGTTGGCGGGCGGTGTCGCACAGCTCGGCGCCGTCATCATCGCGCTGCGCCAAGCCGGTTTCGCGTTGCCGATCGTCCGCCCGCGCTGGAACGACAGCATGAAGCGGCTGGTCACGCTGGGCATTCCGGGCATCATCGCCGGCGGCATCAACCAGATCAACATCGTCGTCGGCACCGTCATCGCCTCCATGCAGGCGGGCGCGGTGACGCTGCTCTACTTCGCCGACCGGCTCTACCAGTTGCCGCTCGGCGTGGTCGGCATCGCCATTGGCGTCGTGCTGCTGCCGGAACTGGCGCGCCGCATCAAGGCCGGCGAAGTCGCCGCCGTGCAGGCGACCGAAGCGCGCGCGCTGCAGTTCTCGATGATGCTGACGCTGCCGGCCGCCGTCGCGCTGGCGGTGGTGCCCGAAGCGCTGATCTCGGTCCTGTTCGAGCGCGGCGCGTTCGATGCCGCCGACACGGCCGGCACGGCGGCGGCGCTGCGCGCGTTTGCCATCGGCCTGCCGGCGTTCGTGCTGGTCAAGGTGTTCTCGCCCGGCTTTTTTGCCCGCGAGGACACGAAGACGCCGATGCAGGTCGGCGCGGTGACCGTGGCGGTCAACATCGCCGCCAGCCTGTCGCTGTTTCCGCTGATGGGCCATGTCGGCATCGCGCTGGCGACGACGATCGCGGGCTGGCTCAACGCCATCCTGCTCTATGCGCTGCTCAACCGGCGCGGCCACTGGACGATCGATGCCGGTCAGCTCCGCACCGTCGGCCTGCTGCTGGCCAGCGCGGCGCTGATGGGCGTGTGCATCTGGGCGGCCCATGGGGCGCTCGCCGGGCCGTTGGCGCGCGACATGCCGCTCCTGGTTCGCGGCGGCGCGCTGCTGGCTGTCGTCGGCACCGGCATCGTCAGCTTCTTTGCCTTTGCGCACCTGACCGGCGCGGCGCGGCTTGGCATGTTGCGCGCCATGCTCGTGCGGTCGGGCGGGTAAGCCCGCTTGCGCGGCGGTGCCGCCCATTGCATAAGGCGCTCGCCGCCGACCCGGAGCCTCCACAGTCATGACCAACACCTTCACCGAACGCGTCTTTTCGGGCGTTCAGCCGACCGGCAACCTGACGCTTGGCAACTATCTTGGCGCGATCCGCAAGTTCGTCGCCCTGCAGGACCAGGGCGAGTGCATGTATTGCGTGGTCGACCTGCACGCGATCACCGTCTGGCAGGACC
>CAZSFA010000094.1:0-11215 GCA_964606055.1 uncultured Oceaniradius sp.
CGGACATCGCAATGACCATCGACGCAAGCGGCATCAACAAGGTCGTGCTCGCCTATTCGGGCGGCCTTGATACCTCGATCATCCTCAAATGGCTGCAGACGGAACTGGGGGCGGAGGTCGTCACCTTCACCGCCGATCTGGGTCAGGGCGACGAGCTGGAGCCCGCGCGCCGCAAGGCCGAGATGCTCGGCATCAAGGAGATCTACATCGAGGACGTGCGCGAGGAGTTCGTCCGAGACTTCGTCTTCCCCATGTTCCGCGCCAACACGGTCTATGAGGGCGTCTATCTGCTTGGCACGTCCATTGCGCGGCCGCTGATCTCAAAGCGCCTTGTCGAGATCGCCGCCGAGACCGGAGCCGACGCCGTCGCCCATGGCGCGACCGGCAAGGGCAACGACCAGGTGCGGTTCGAGCTCAGCGCCTACGCGCTCAACCCCGACATCAAGGTCATCGCGCCGTGGCGCGACTGGGAGTTCAAATCCCGCACCGATCTGATCGAGTTTGCCGAAAAGCACCAGATTCCGGTGCCCAAGGACAAGCGCGGCGAAGCGCCGTTCTCTGTCGATGCCAACCTCTTGCACTCCTCGTCCGAAGGAAAGGTGCTCGAAGACCCCTGGGTCGCACCGCCCGAATACGTGCACATGCGCACCGTCTCGCCGATGGACGCGCCGGACACGCCGACCGAGATCGAAATCGCCTTCGAACGCGGCGATGCCGTGGCGATCGACGGCGCACCGATGTCGCCGGCCGCCTTGCTGGCCCGCCTCAACGATCTTGGCCGTGACAACGGCATCGGCCGGCTCGATCTGGTCGAAAACCGCTTCGTCGGCATGAAATCGCGCGGCATCTACGAGACACCCGGCGGCACGATCCTGCTGGCCGCGCATCGCGCGATCGAATCGGTCACGCTCGATCGCGGCGCCGCCCACCTCAAGGACGAGCTGATGCCGCGCTATGCAGAGCTGATCTACAACGGCTTCTGGTACTCGCCCGAGCGCGACATGCTGCAGGCGGCGATCGACCAGAGCCAGGCCCATGTCGAAGGCACCGTTCGGCTGACGCTCTACAAGGGCAATGTCATCGTCACCGGGCGCAAGTCCGACCAGTCGCTCTATGACGATGCACTCGTCACCTTCGAGGACGATCGCGGCGCCTACGACCAGAAGGACGCGGCCGGCTTCATCCGCCTGAACGCGTTGCGGTTGCGCACACTGGCGGCACGCAATCGTCGGCGCTAGACTGGGCCGGTACCACAAAAAGGGCGCGCCCGGGCCGTGATCGACGATCCCGAACAGACCGCACCAGTCGCCAAGGCTGCGCCCGACCGGCCCGAACGGGCCAACACGCGATCGCGCCGCACCCGCCAGGCAGGCCGGGCGCTGTTCTTCGGCATCACGATCGCCGCGTTGGCCGTCGCCGGCACATGGTACTGGATCAGCCGCGAGCGCCCGCCCGACGTTCTGGCGATCGCGACGGGACCGGCGGGTTCGGATTCCTACACCCTCATGCGCGAAGCCGCCGAGGTGGTCGAGCGGCATTCGCAGACGCTGCGGCTGGAGATACGCGCAACCCGCGATGCCTCGCAGAACATCGCGCTTCTCAACGCCAAGCAGATCGACGCCGCCGTCATCCGCAGCGACACGCCGGTTTTCAGCGACATCCGCAGCATTGCCGACCTCTACGCGGACCTGTTTCACATCATCGTCCGCGCCGACGCGCCGGCCGCCTCGATCAATGCGATCGCACGCGTCTCGATTTCCATTCCCTACTACGACACCGCCAACTTCCGCTCGTTCTGGGCGGTTGGCGACCACTACGACCTGCCGATCGCCGATTTCGCCTGGAAGGCCGAACCGTTGCTGCGCGGCATCGAGCGCCTGCTGTCCGGCGATGTCGATGCGCTGTTTGCCGTGCGCTCGATCCGCGATCGCCAACTGGTGCGCATGTTCGAGGATGCCCAGCTGACCGGGCTGCGCCTGCGCTACATTGCCATCGGGCAGGCCGAGGCGATTGCCATCAAGCGGCCCTTCCTGACCGCCGCCAGCATTCCCATGGGGGCGTTCACCGGCGCCAATCCGGTGCCTGCCGCCGATACCCAAACCCTTGGCGTCTCGCGCGTTCTGGTCACCCGCTCCGATGTCGACGAGCGGCCCGTGCGCGAACTGACCCGCATCCTGTTCGAGCATCGCAAGGACCTGACGCTGCGCTTTGCGCTGGCCGCTTCGCTCGCCGCGCCCGATCCGGGCCGCGGCCTGTCGGTGCCCATGCATGACGGCGCGCGCGCCTTCTACGAGCGGGACGAACCCAGCTTCGTTCAGGAAAACGCCGAACCGCTGGCGCTGCTGGTCACCGTGCTGACCGTGCTGATCTCCAGCCTGATCGCCGTGCGCAGAGGGTTCGTCGCCAGCCAGAAGAACCGGGCCGACATCTACAATTACCAGTTGCTCGATATCCAGAAGCGCGCGACCGAAAGCACCGACGGCGCACAGCTTGCCGGCATGAAACGCGAAATCAACGCCGTTCTGGAAACCGTCGTGCGCGCGCTCGACACCGATGAAGTGTCGGACGAGGGCTTCCAGTCGTTTTCGCTGTTGTGGGAGGCGGTGCGGGAGACGATCAACGACCGCATCGCCGAGCTTGACCGCGACAGGAGCGCCAAAGCGCCGCCATCGCCAGGCGTTGCCCTTGGCAGCCGCACGGACGCTGCCTAGGTGAAGCCATAGCCAATCATCATCGCAGCCACAGGCGGTTCCCCATGACCGAGACAATCAACCCGGCGATCGCAACATGGAGCGGGCCACACGGCCTGCCCGACTACAACGCCATCGCCGACACAGACTACGCCGCCGCCATCCGCGCCGGATTTGCGCGCGATCTTGCCGAGGCCGAGGCGATCGCCGACCAGGACACCCCGCCGAGCTTCGAGAATACGATCACCGCACTTGAAACGTCCGGCGAGTTGCTGTCCCGCGCGGCCACGCTGTTCTTCACCAAGGCGGGCAACCACACCAACGACACGCTCCAGGCCACCGAACGGGACCTGTCGCCGGAGTTCGCCCGTCACGCCGGGGAGATTGCCAAGAACCGCAAGCTGTTCGCCCGGATCGATGCGCTGTGGCGCGATCGCGATTCTCTGGGTTTGACCGGCGAACAACTTCAGGTTCTCAAGCGCTATCACCGCAACTTCGTGCGCCAGGGCGCTGCGCTGGAAGGTGAGGCGCAGGCCCGGCTGATCGCGCTCAACGAGCGACTGGCTGCGCTGGGCACCCAGTTCGGCCAGAACGTGCTCAAGGACGAGTCCGATTGGGCGCTGATCATTGACGATGCCAACGATCTCGAAGGCCTTCCCGGTTCGCTGTTGAGCGCGATGGCGTCCGCCGCAGCCGAACGCGGCGCCGAAGGCAAGCACGCCGTGACGCTGTCGCGGTCAATCGTCGAGCCGTTCCTGACCCATTCCACGCGCCGTGACCTGCGCGAAAAGGCATGGCGCGCCTGGACCGCGCGCGGCGAAAACGAGGGCGCGACCGACAACCGCGCCATCATCGCCGAAACGCTCAAGCTGCGTGCGCAAAAGGCAGCGCTTCTCGGCTACGACAGTTTCGCCGCCTTCAAGCTCGAAAACACAATGGCCAAGACGCCGCAGGCGGTCACCGACCTGCTGGAGACCGTCTGGGAAAAGGCGCTGACGACGGCGGCGACCGAGGCCGACGATATCGCGGCGCTGATGCGCCACAAGGGTGCCAACCATGACGTGGCGCCCTGGGACTGGCGGCACTATGCGGAGACGATCCGCGCCGAGCGGTTCGATTTCTCCGACGACGCGGTCAAGGCGCACATGCCGCTCGAAGGCATGATCGAGGCCGCCTTCTACGTGGCCGAACGCCTGTTCGGGCTCACCTTCGCCGAGTTGAAAGGCGTCACCACGCACCATCCCGACACGCGGGTCTGGCAGGTGCGCGACGCGCAGGGCCGCGACATCGCGCTGTTCGTGGGCGACTACTTCGCGCGGTCGTCGAAACGCTCGGGCGCGTGGATGAGCGCCATGAGGTCGCAATCGCATCTGAAGGGCGAAACGCCGATCATCACCAACACGATGAACTTCGCCAAGCCGCCGGCGGGCGAACCGGCCCTTCTGTCGTTCGACGATGCGCGCACGCTGTTCCACGAGTTCGGCCATGCGCTGCACGGCATGCTGTCGGACGTGACGTATCCGTCGGTCTCCGGAACGGCGGTGTCGCGCGATTTCGTCGAGCTGCCCTCGCAGCTCTACGAGCACTGGCTCACCGTGCCCGAGGTGCTGACCCGGTTTGCGCGCCATCACCAGACCGGCGCGCCGATGCCCGGCGACCTTCTTGAAAAGGTGTTGGCCGCGCGCAACTTCGACGCCGGCCGCGAGGCCCTCGAATACACGTCGAGCGCGCTGGTCGACATGGCTCATCACGATGGCGCGCAAGCCGCCGACGATCCGGTCGCAGCCGAAAGCAAGACGCTCGAAGACCTCCAAATGCCCGACGCGGTGGCCATGCGGCACCGGTCAACGCATTTCCAGCACATCTTCTCGGGCGACTACTACGCCGCCGGCTACTATTCCTACATGTGGTCGGAAGTGCTGGACGCCGACGCGTTCGCCGCATTCGAGGATGCCGGCGATCCGTTCGACGCCGATCTTGCCGATCGGCTGAAGCGGCATGTGCTGTCGGCGGGCGGCTCGGTCGAGCCCGAGGACGCCTATATCGGCTTCCGCGGCCGATTGCCGTCGCCCGATGCAATGCTGGAAAAGCGCGGTTTGGCATAGTAAGCCACCGCAAAAAGGTCAGGGCTTGGGCGCACTCTCCATGGTCCGGGTGGCGCCGGCCCCTCGCTGGTCGGGGTAATTCATCATGCAATGGTCCTTCTCGATCGGGACCGTGGCGGGAAGTCAGATCCGCATCCATCTGACGTTCTTCCTGCTGCTGGCTTGGATCGGGCTTGTTTATCTGCGTTCGGGAGGCATCCCGGCGGCGCTGGAAGGCATTGCGTTCATCATCGCGGTGTTTGCCTGCGTCGTGCTGCACGAACTGGGCCATGCGATCGCCGCCCGCCGGTACGGCATTGCAACGCCCCGCATCACCCTTCTGCCGATCGGCGGCGTCGCCGAACTCGAGCGGATGCCGGAAAAGCCGCTGCACGAGATCATCGTCGCGCTGGCCGGGCCGGCGGTCAATCTGGTCATCGCCGCGGTGCTGATCCTCGTTCTGGGCGCGACGGTCGACATGTCGACGGCCAGCGCCATCGAAGACCCCGGCGCCGGGTTTCTGGCGCGGCTCGCCGCCGTCAACGTCATTCTGGTGGCCTTCAACCTCCTGCCGGCCTTCCCGATGGATGGCGGCCGCGTGCTGCGCGCGCTGCTGGCGACCCGCTATTCGCGGGTCAAGGCCACGCAGATCGCCGCGCGCGTCGGGCAACTGGCCGCGCTGGTCTTCGGGTTCGTCGGGCTTGTCGTCGCCAATCCCTTGCTCGTCTTCGTTGCGATCTTCGTCTACATCGCCGCCACCGCCGAAGCGCAGGCGACAGGCGTTGCCGATCTCGCCCGTTCGCTGACAGTGCGCGACGGCATGATCACCCAATACGAGGCGCTCGGTCCGGGCGCTCGGCTCGGTCAGGCCGCGGACCTTCTGCTTCTGACAACGCAGCGCGAGTTTCCCGTTCTGGACAATGAGGGCGCCATGGTCGGCGTGTTGACGGCCCGCGATCTGGTCGCCGGTCTCGACGAGGCCGGCCGCGAAGGCCCCGTCAGCGCCTATATGAACCGCGATGTACCGGTCATGCGCGAGGACGAAACGCTCTATGGCGCACTTGAGCACATCCAGCGCCATCGCCGCCCGGCCGTTGCCGTGATGGGCCGCGACGGCGCGCTGGCCGGTTACGTGACTGGCGAGAACATCAGCGAACTGATGATGATCGAGGAAGCGCTGTCCGAAGACCGGTGAGATTTGCCGCATCATGCCCTATCTGGAGGGCATGACCGGTCAGCTCGATCCGCGCTTTTCGCGCACCAGACCCAAGGGTGACACGCACAGCCGCGACGTGTGCGACCATTGCGGCTTTGTCTCCTATGACAATCCGCGCATCGTCGTCGGCTCGGTCGTCAGCCACCGGAACCGTGTGCTCCTGTGTCGCCGCGCGATCCGGCCGCGCTATGGGTTCTGGACCGTGCCGGCCGGCTATCTCGAACAGGGCGAGACGCCGGAGGAGGGCGCGCGCCGCGAGGCCCGCGAGGAGGCCAATGCCGATCTTCACCTGGACGGTCTTCTGGCGGTCTATACGGTCAGGCGGTTGAGCCAGGTGCAGCTGATCTATCGTGCGACGCTGCCCGACGGACGCTTCTCGGCCGGCGAGGAAACCCTGGAAACCGCCCTTTTCGCCTGGGACGCGATCCCCTGGGATGACCTGGCCTTTCCGACCGTGCGCTGGATGCTGCGCCATCAACGCGCATGGCTGGACGGCGCCGGCACAGCGCCGTTCACCAATCCCGATGGCGAAACCGCCAGCTTCTGATCAGGCGTCAGACCCTGTCAGGAGCGCATGTCGGCGCTTGATCTGCCGCAAGGTGGCCGACCGGGCGGTCTGCGATTGCGATGGGCAGACCTTCATGGGAGCCCGCCATGCCCGCCGCCACCAACAAGGCCGACCTGCTCGCCGCATTCGACACCGAACTGGCCAAGCTCAGAAAGACGCTCGCAACGATCGACGAGACCAGCGCGCAGGCCGCAACCGGCGACGACGACACCACCATCAAGGGGATCATCGCGCACCGCATTCACTGGATCGGCCTGTTCTTTGACTGGTATGAAACGGGCAGGAAAGGCGAGACGGTGCACGTGCCGGCCAAGGGCTACAAGTGGAACCAGCTCAAGGACTACAACGGGCCGATCTACGCCAGCGGCAATGCGCGGTCATGGGACGATTTGACCGCCGCCTACGATGAAGCCATCGGGCGCCTGCGCGCCTTTCTGGACGCGCAGGACGACGCCGAACTCTACACGGTCGGTCGCTATGACTGGACGGGCAAATGGGGCGTTGGCCGATGGGCAGAGAGCGCCGGCCCCGCGCATTTCCGCTCGGCCAACACCTATATCCGCAAGGCGCTGCGCGAACGCGCCAAGGGGTGACGGTCCGCGACCGGTCTAGGTGTCATCTTCCTCCAGCGAATGCCGCATCAGAAGCGGCATCTGCGAGAAGGTGAAGATCAGCGTCAACGGAACGATGCCCCAGACCTTGAAGCCGACCCAGAAATCGGTCGAGAAATTGCGCCAGATGACCTCGTTCAGCGCTGCCAGGACAAGCATGAACAGGCCCCAGCGCACCGTCAGCTTGTTCCAGCCGTCCTCATCGAGCTTGAAGGCGGCATCGAACACGTAGCGCAACAGCGACACGCGAAAGACATAGATGCCGACGAGCAGGGTCAGCCCGATCAGGCTGCTGACGATCGTCGGCTCGATCTTGACGTAGAACTCGTCGTTCAGCCAGATCGTCAAAACGCCCGTGCCGATGACGATGATGCCCGATACCAGCAGCATCATCGACAGCGTCCGCGTCAGCACCCAGGAGATGGTGAGCGAAACCAGCGTGGCGACCATGAACACGGCGGTCGCGATGAAGATCGGATCGCCCAGCGCGCCCAACAGCGGCACCTGTTCGCCGATCCATTCGCCCCGCCCGTTGGCAAAGAAGAACGCCAGAAGCGGCCCGAAATCGAGCGCCATGCGCAGGAACGGGTTGATCTCCCGCTTGGCGGCGTCCGGCGCCGGCGCGGGTTCGGCTGCCGCCGGCTTTGCGCCACCTTGCTCGCTTTTGTCGGTCATGCGTCCTCGTTGGCCGGAATGTCGGAGCCGGCAATGGCGCGGGCGAAATCGCCGGCGCGGAAAGGTTCGAGATCGTCGACGCCCTCGCCGACGCCGATGAAGTAGACCGGCAGTTTGAACTTCGCGGAGATCGCCACCAGAATGCCGCCGCGTGCCGTACCATCGAGCTTGGTCATCACCAGTCCGTTGACGCCGGCGACATTGCGGAAGATTTCGACCTGGTTGAGCGCGTTCTGACCGGTCGTCGCATCCAGCGTCTGCAAGACGGTGTGCGGCGCTTCGGGATCGTGCTTTTGCAGAACGCGCACGATCTTGGCCAACTCGTCCATCAGTTCGGTCTTGTTCTGGAGCCGGCCGGCCGTGTCGATGATCACGACGTCGGAACCGTTGTCGCGCGCCTGGGCATAGGCATCATAGGCAAGCCCGGCCGCATCGGCGCCCAGCTTGGTGCCGACGAACGCCGAACCGGTGCGCTCGGCCCAGATGCGCAACTGCTCGATCGCCGCCGCCCGGAACGTGTCGCCGGCGCCAAGTGTCACCGACAGGCCGGCATCGCGCAGCTTGGCGGCCAGCTTGCCGATGGTTGTCGTCTTGCCGGTGCCGTTGACGCCGACGACCAGGATGACATGGGGCCTGTGCGACAAATCCAGTTCGAGCGGTTGCGCGACCGGGCCGAGCACGCTCTCGATCTGCGTCGCCATCACCGCACGCACCTCGTCGGGCGTCACGTCGCGGCCGATCCGCGTCGAAGCAAGCGCGTCTGTGACGCGCATCGCCGTCTCAACGCCCAAATCGGCCTGGATCAGGATGTCTTCAAGATCCTCGAGCGTCGCCTCATCCAGCCGGCGCTTTGTGAAGACCCCGGCTATGTTGTCGGTGAGTTGGCGCGAGGATCGCGACAGGCCCGTCGTCAGCCGGCTCAACCAGCTTTTCGGTTGCGCCTGCGGCGCCGGCTCGGCTTCCGGCGCGGGAACATCGCCGATCGTCACGGTGCGCGCCACGGGCGCCTCCATGCCGGGCGGCCGCGCCGGTATGCCCGGCGGCTCGGGAGCCGGCGCAGGCTCGGGCTGGTCGGGCAGCGCCGGCGACGGATCGGGCGCGATCTCCGGCGGTGACGTGGGCGCGGGGTCCGGCGCGGAAGGCACCTCGTCGGGCCGTTCCGGTCCGGGACCGGGCGGGGTCTCAGGCGGCGGAGCCGGTTCGGTCTCCGGTGGCGCGTCGGGAACCGGTGCGGGCGTGACGGGCACTTCGCCCGGTGCGGCGGGCGGCGTTTCGGCCGGCGGCGGGGGCACCTCGACGGGGTCGGGCGACGCCGGATCGCCGGTTGCCTCCTGTACGCCCTTGTTGCCGAACGAGAAGATGCGCTTGAGCAATCCTGCCATCGGCTACTCCGCCGCCAACGGCAAGGCCGGCCGGCCGGTCAGCGCGCCATCGGAATGCCCGGTCACGAGCACGTCCGCGATCGTGCCCGGTTCAAGCTGCGCGCCGGCCAGTCGCACCGGCGTGAAGTCCGCCGCGCGTCCGTGGTCGGGCTTTTCAAACAGGACAGATTGCGTTGAGCCGGCAAATGACGACAGATGCCGCGCCCAAGCCGCGTCCGCCTTTGCACGCAACCGCGCAGCGCGCGCCTTGACCAGCGACCGCTCGAGCTGCGGCATGCGCGCCGCCGGCGTTCCCTCGCGCGGCGAGAATGGGAACACGTGGACCCGCGCGAGCCCGCACGCGTCGATGATCGACAACGCATTGTCGAACATCGCCTCGGATTCGGTCGGAAAGCCCGCGATCAGGTCGGCGCCGAACGATGCATCCGGCCTTAGCCGGCGAACGGTCTCGCAAAAGGCGATCGAGTCCGCGCGCAGATGGCGGCGCTTCATGCGCTTGAGGATCAGGTCGTCGCCATGCTGCATCGACAGGTGGAAATGCGGCATCAGCCGCGGCTCGCCGGCGATCGCGTCATGGAGCGCGTCGTCCGCCTCGATCGAATCGATCGACGACAGCCGCAGCCGCACGAGGTCCGGCAGGCTGCGCAGGATCGTCTTGACCAGTTGGCCGAGCGATGGCGCGCCGGGCAGATCGGGGCCGTAGGATGTCAGGTCGACGCCGGTCAGTACGATCTCGCGATAGCCGTTGTCGACAAGGCGCGCGATCTGATCGACGACGGCGCCCATCGGCACCGACCGCGAATGGCCGCGCCCATAGGGAATGATGCAGAACGTGCAGCGATGATCGCAACCGTTCTGCACCTGAACGAAAGCGCGCGTGCGACCCTCGATCGAATCGACCATGTGACTGGCGGTCTCGCGCACCTCGAAGATGTCGTTGACGCGGACCTTCTCATAAAGGTTCACGCCGAAATCGGGCAGCGCGCGGTAGGATTGGCTCTTGAGCTTGTCGTCATTGCCGATCACCAGATCGACCGCATCCATCTGCGCAAATGTCTCCGGTTCGGTCTGCGCCGCGCACCCGGTCACGATGATGCGGGCATCGGGCTGCTCGCGGCGGGCGCGGCGGATCGCCTGCTTGGCCTGCCGCACCGCTTCGCCGGTGACCGCGCATGTGTTGATGACCACCGCGCCGCCCGAAAGCGCGCCCAGACCCGCCGCTTCCGCCTCACGCCGCACGACTTCGCCTTCATAGGCATTGAGCCGGCAGCCGAACGTCTTGACGTCGACGCTCATCGGCCGGCGCCCCGGGCCGCGTTGTCGTTGGCGCCGGCGATGTCGCGTTGCCATTGGCCGGTGGCGGGATCGAGCAGCCCGGAAAACTCCCATTCGGCAGGCCCGGTCATGATGACGTGACCATCCTCGCGCCAGACGATGCGCATGTCGCCGCCGGGCACGGTGACGACCGCCGAGCGCCCCGCCAGCCCCTTGCGCGCCGCCGAAACGAGCGTGGCGCAGGCGGCCGAGCCGCAGGCCAGCGTCAATCCGACGCCGCGCTCCCAGGTGCGGATGACGATGTGCTCGGCATCGATGACGCGCGCGATGGTGATGTTGGCGCGTTCGGGAAAGATGGGATGGTTCTCCAGCATCGGCCCGAAACGCTCCAGATCGTAGGACCACACATCGCCGTCGACCCAGAACACCGCATGCGGGTTGCCCATCGAGGCGACCGAGGGCGTGTGCAGGATCGGCGCGTCGATCGGCCCGATCTGCAGCTCGATGCCGGTCGTGTCGGCGAACTCTTCTTCGAGCGGGATGTCCTGCCAGCCAAAGCGCGGCGTGCCCATGTCGACCGAAACGAGGCCGTTTTCGCCCTGCTCGGCATCAAGCAGTCCGGCAAGCGTTTCGAAGACGAAGGCCTGGCGCCCCGTTTCGGCGGCCAGCGCCTGCACGACGCAGCGCGTGCCGTTGCCGCAGGCCCCCGCCTCC